>JAIQFU010000015.1 GCA_020073115.1 Terriglobia bacterium | reverse complement strand
GGGTATTCCGGCCCGCCGACAGTTTCCGCGGCATTCCGCTCGAGCCGCAGGATGTTCAACCCGGGCGCAAAGAGGCATTCCTGCGTTCCCTTGGCGCCCGCTTCTCCGCCGGCCTCGCGTTGCTTCCTGACGCCGCCCCGCGGGCAGGACCGGGTAGCCGGTCCCCTGAGGATCGCGGGCAGACCACGTGCTCGAACGCGCATTGAGTTAGAATCATTTCATTCCCCAGGCTACTGATGAAAATACTTCTTTATTGCCCGGATAATGGCGTCACTAAGAACTTCATGCCGCACTTATGGATGTTCTTACTGCAATCGCTCACGCCGCCGCAGCATGAGGTGGCGCTGATCGATGGCAATACCCAGCCGATGAGCGACGCCGATCTGGTCCGCTATGCCCTCGAGCGGAAGATCGGATTGGTCGGGATCGGCGCCATGACGCGCATGATCGCCAAGGCGTACCGCGTCGCCGACGCCCTCCGGGCCGCCGGCGTGCGGGTGGTAATGGGCGGTCCGCACGTTACCGAGACGCCCGACGAGGCCCTGGGAGATGCGGCGGTCGGACGGCTGAAGGAGACTTATGCTCCGGTGGACGCGTTCGGGCAGGAGCGTAAGCCTAGTCTCCATAATTATCCCGAAATTCCGTGGCAGTCCATCGACATCGACCAGTTCAACCGGATCCCCGGTTTTGTTCGTTCGATCATGCACCGCTTCGAGTGCGGCTGGGAGACTTTCCACATCATCCCCATCGAGTCCGGGCGCGGCTGTCCCTATGGCTGCGACTTCTGCACCGTCACCGGTTTCTTCGGTGATTCGATCCGTTTTCGCTCCAACCAGAGCATCGTGGACGAAATGCTGAGGCTGAAAGCGCGGGCTCAGCGTACGCGCGGCAAGATCGCGGTGTTTTTCGTGGACGACAACTTCGCCATCAACGCGAAGCGCACGAAGGCCCTGCTGCGCGACATCATCGCCGCCGGCGCCCAACTCTCCTGGGTGGCCCAGATCAGCGCCAACCTGTTGCGCGACCAGGAACTGGTGGACCTCATCGCGGATTCGGGTGGCAAGTGGATCTTCATCGGCATGGAGTCGCTCGACCCGGCCAACCTCGCCAGCGTGAACAAGAACTTCAATAAGCCGGGCCAATACGCGGAAGTGCTCGAACGGCTGGCGCGCCGGCACGTGTATGCGATTACTTCCTTCATCTTCGGGCTCGATAACGACTCGCCGGGGGTAGCCGAGCGCACCCTCACGGAGATGCGCGACTGGCCTCCCGTGCTGCCGGTTTTCGGGCAGATCACGCCCTTCCCTTCGACTCCGCTCTACGCCCGCCTGGAGAAGGAGGGGCGGCTCACCCGGCCCAAACACTGGCTGGAGTTCGCGCCCTTTCGCATGGCGCATACCCCGCTAAAAATGACCATCCCCGAGGTGCAGGCGGAAGTCCGCTACGCCTGGGCGAACTCTTACAGTCCCGCGGCGACGGCCGGGGCCATCGAGTCCATCGCGGATGAGCCCGTCCCCTACAAAATCAGCCACTTGATTGCGCGGATCTTTTTCCGCGGCATTTATTTCCCGCCGAAAGGCGTGTGGGGGTGGCTGAAGGTGATCGCGCAAAACCGGGGCTCGATTTTCCGGATTGTGCGGGAATCCTTCACGCAGTGGAACGGAGCCGGCGCGCCCCTCACGTTCGAGACAGGCGCGCGGCCGCGGGAAGAGTGCGGGAGCGACTGAAGCCGCTCCACCGTGCGGATGCCTGGTCCCCGGGTTCGCTGAAGCCGGGGATCGACCCGATCGAGGCTCGCCTCACCCTGTGTGATAAAATATAACTGCCTTTTAAGAGTCCGCAACAACCTGGCCGAAGTTCAAATCCGCCTCGTCGAGCCCACGATTGAAAGACGCAAGGACAAAATGAAAAATATTTTTGTAGGCAATTTGGATTGACGGACCGCGACACCGGCCGGTCCCGCGGCTTCGCCTTTGTCGAAATGACCGACACGGCGGAAGCCGACCGCGCCATAGCCGCCCTGAACGGGGCCAATCTCGATGGACGCGCGCTGAACGTCAACGAAGCGCGGCCGAAGCCGCAGGGCGGCGGCGGCCGGGGGGCCGGCGGATTCTCGCGCGGTTCCGGCGGCGGCGGACCGCGTCAACGCCGCGAACCTCGCTGGTAAGTTCTCCGGAATTCTTCGGGCGCTGTGTCGCGGCCGGCCCCATTCGGGTCCAGCCGCGCCCAGGCCCAGGCGCGCGAACGCGGGATACGTTCGCCTGCCGCCCGGAGCGGTGACTGGAGAGCGAACGATGGAGCTTAGATATTTCGGCTTTGACCAAGTGCAGAACGCCCGGGCGTATCGATTCGATGTCGTGGTAGCCAAGGGCGAAGGGCCCAAGCAGTTCGTCGTTACCGTGGACCTGGGGCTGTTCCGCATGCATCATGTGGGTATCCAGGAAGGGCCCACCCTCTGCGCCAACAAGCTGGTTGCGGACCTGGGAAATAGTCCCGGCGGAACTCACCAGTTGACGGCGGAGGACATGCAGGCCTACGCGGACGCGCGGACAGCGGCCGAAGCCCGCAAAGCCGAAGCGCGCAAAGGCGGCCGCGGGCGGGTAACCCCTCCGCCGAACTCCTGGCAGACGCCGTGGCGCGGTAAGCAGCCCTAGTCGAAACCGCCGCCCTCAGTGCTTCGCGATCTCCACCGCAAATACGTGCGTGGGGCCGAGCATATTGGAACGGAATACCACCCATTTCATGTCCGGGGAAAACGTGACGTTCGGCTCCAGCCGGTAGTCGTGTTTCGCCAGGTTGACCAGGCGCTCGGATTTGAAATAGCCGATGTCGATCAGGTCCTTCTTGTCCCGGAAGGAACTCCCCTTTACCATCACCGGCCGGAAAAGATAGATCCACTGTCCGTTGCCCGGCGGGTTCAGGGTCACGTTGTCCGGCGAGCGCGCCGCCACGCTGTTGGGACCCCCGCCATCGCCCGCGAACAACGTCCCGTCCGCTGAAACGTTGTAGTGCACCGACCATTCGTTCCGCTCCAGGTGATACCACGTGCGATGGCCGGTTTCGAGGTTCACACCCGCCAGCCAGAAGACCGTGCTTTTCGGCGTCTGAAGGTCGTACCAGACGGTCTTGCCGTCGGCGCTGAAGAACTCGTGCCCGGCGATCTCCATGTTCATCGTGCGCTCGTGCATCAGCCGCAGCCCGCTGCCGTCGGTGCGGATCGTCCAGATCCGGTCGTTGTAGTGCCACGGGCCTTCGTGGCAGAACATGATGAGGTTGGGATCGGTGGGCGACATCTGGAGGTGGTTGGTCCAGTCGTTTTCGGTGTAGATCTTGCGGAACGCGCCGGTCTTGATATTGACGGTGTAGAGCATTTTCGGCGTGCCCCTGGCCCAGTTCGCCTCGAGGCTTCCACCGCCGCCGTTGGGGGGCGGGGTGCGGGGGACGGTTTTGCCGTCCGGGTCGGCCGCGATGCCCACCAGGATGGTTTCGTCGGCGTTCACCGCGATGGCGCCGCCGCGGCCCGCCTGGGGCGGAATCCTGGCGATTTCGCGCGTCGCTTTCGTGTCCAGGTCGGTGGCGAAGATGGCGCCGTCACGCGTGTAGTACACCCAGCCGGTCTTGTGGCCCGTGACGAGAACGTTGACCCGGCCCTCCACCACCTGCTCGATCTCCCGCGTGGCCAGGTTGATCGCGGCGATCCCGTGGGAATTGGTGACCACCAGTTTTTTGCCGTCGGCCGAGTAGGCATTCTGATGGAAATACAGCGAAGCGGTGCCGGGTTCGCGCGAAAGGCGGATGACGCGGTGGCCGGTATCGGGATCGACCCACTCGGTCGGCAGGTCCGCCTGGGCCGGCAGCAGCCGCGCGGCGGCGAAAGCAATAAACAAGAGATGACGGCTCATAATGGCGTTCGCCGCATTGTACCAGTACCGCCGGCGGTACAATTCTGGACATCATGGCAGGGGATAGGTTTACACGGCGTGGTTTCCTCGGCGGGGCTCTGGCAGCCGGGCTCCCGGGCCAATCCGCGAGGCCCAACGTTCTGTTCTTCATGTCGGACGATATGCGGGTGGAACTGGGCTGCTACGGCAGCATGTTTCACGCGCAAACCCCTAGTCTGGACGCGCTGGCAGGCGCCGGGGTCCGCTTCGACCGCAACTACTGCCAGTTCCCACTGTGCAACCCCTCGCGAAGCTCGTTCCTGACCGGGCGCCACCCCACCGCTACCGGCGTGCTCGGCAACCGCACGGCATTCCGCGATCTTCACCCCAAGTGGGTCAGCCTGCCGCAACTCTTCAAAGAGAACGGCTACCGGACCGTGCGCATCGGCAAGATCTTCCACGGCGGCATCGACGATCCGCAAGCCTGGAGCGAAGGCGGAGGAGCGCCGGAGGGCGATGGCGGCGCGGGCGGCCACACGCTCGAAATCCCGCGCGTGGCGGTTCCGCCGCCTCCCGGCGAGACTCCGCCGGCGCTTCCGCCGCCCGGCAGCCAGGGCGCCCACTCCGACCGCATTGTGGTTCTGGACGGCAATGGCGAAGGCCATCCGGATTACCGGACCGCCGACCGGGCGATCGAGGTTCTGCGCCAGCACCGGGAACAGCCGTTGTTCCTCGGCTGCGGTTTCGTCAAGCCCCACAGCCCGCCCTGCGCCCCGCGGCGGTTCCTCGATCTCTAGGCCGGGGCGCCACGGTGACCGAAGCCAGGGAGGTGATTCGCGCCTACATCGCTTCCATCTCCTGGGTGGATTGGAACCTGGGGCGCATCATGGCCGAGTTGGACCGGCTGGAAATGCGCCGCAACACCATCGTCGTTTTCACCGTGGACCACGGGTATCAATTGGGCGAGAAGGGGAAGTGGTCCAAAGCCGGCTCGCTGTTCGAGATGGGCACGCGCGTTCCGCTCATCATCGCCGCGCCCGGCGCGAGGGGGAATGGGCGGGCGTGCACGCGGATTGTGCAGTCGGTGGATCTCTATTCCACGCTGGCGGGACTCTGCGGCCTGCCGCTGCCGCCGGGAAACGAAGGCCGCAGCCTGGCGCCTCTGCTGCACGACCCCGGCGCCCGGTGGGACCGGCCGGCCTACAGCGTGTGGAGCGAGGACGGCCGCACGCTGCACGGCGTCATGGTTCGCAGCGGGAGGTGGCGCTACGTCGAATACGGCGCCGCGGCAGCCAACGGCTCCGTGTTGTTCGACATCGCGGCCGACCCGTATGAAATGAAGAATCTGGCGGAAGAGCCGAAGCACGCGAAAGTGCGCGCGCAACTCTCGCGGCTGGTCCGGGCCTACGCGGCCCGCCTCGTGGTGGCGTGAGCGCTCGAAAACCGAGTGCGCTGGTATCAGGTGGAGTGGGCCTCCTGGCCTGCAACGCCGGCGTCCGTGCCGGCGTTCCGCGAAAAATGCCGGCACAGACGCCGGCATGGCAAGCCAGAGGCTCACTCCACCTTGCGCGGGTTCTCATTGATTTCGGAGGGCCGAAGGACCATGGAGGCGGGCAGGAATGCCCACGCCACGTTTGATTTCTGTAAGCTGTACAGAGGCTTTGATATGAGATCTACAGCCCTCTTTATCGCCCTTTCGCTGGGCAGCGCCCTCTGCTACAGCCAGCCCCCCAACGACCGGCTCTTCGTTCACATCTACGGCGCCGTGGCCGGCGCGTACATCGCCAACGCGTTCGGCGCGCCCGTCGAGGGCTGGACGTGGGAGCGGATCGAGAAAACCTACGGCTTCCTCGACAAATTCGTGGCGGATCCCCGCGTCAAAGGCGGCCAGCCGGGCTGGACCGAGGACGGCATGGAGCGCTACAAGCTGATGTGTTCCGCCATCATCCGGAAGGGCGGCCGGATCAATATCGAAGACCTGGCGCGGGAGTGGACCCAGGATATCGACCCCACGAAGTTCGGCGCGCGCCTGGGTTCTCAGGACAAGATCATCTACGATCTGCTCAAGGCCGGAATACCTCCCGCGGAGGTCGGCCGCTACGCCCAGTGGCCCGGGTTCATGGGGACGGCCAAGATGATGCAGCCCCTGGGCTTGATCCGCGGGACGGCCGCTCTGGCGCGACGACAAGTTTGGCGAGGACGGCCGGGTCCACAGCGCGATGGTCTACAACACCGCGCTGGAGAACTCGGCGGCCATCGCGGCGGCCACCGCGGAGGCGATGCGCCCCAACGCCACCGTGGATTCCATCATCGCCACCGCCCTGGCGCAGTTGCCCGCGCCCGCGCGGCGGGAGGTGGAGACGGTCCTCGGCTTCGCCCGGAATGCGAAGGACTGGAGAGAAATCCGCCAGCCCTACGCCAAATTTTACGAAGGACGGCCCATATCCAACGCCATCGACGTCCTGGCGGGCGGTCTGGCTTGTTTCAAGCTGGCGAACGGCCAGCCGCGCGAGGCCGTTCTGTACGCCACCAATCTCGGCCGCGACACGGACTGCAAGGCCTACGTGGCCGGGGGCCTGGCCGGCGCGCTACGCGGGATTCAGGCCTGGCCGAAGGAGTGGGTGGACCTCGTCGAGAAAGCCGTCGGCGGCGACCCCGATACCGTGGACAAACACACCGCGCGCCAGGTCGCGGAAGGCCTGTACCAGGCGAGCCTCAACGAGCTTCGCAAGGTGAAGAGCCAGACCGCCGAACTGGAATCGCTGCTGGCGAAATAAGGGATTGCCAATCGACTCCCACTAGAATAAAGGAGCGATGAAACGACGCTCCGTTGTTCTGCTGACCCTGGCAGCAGCCTTGGCGCTGCCCTCCTATTCGCAACGGCCCAACCGGCAGCCCGAGGCCCCGCCCGCCGCGGGGGCGGCCCAGGGCGCCGCGCCCGCGCCCGCCGGTCCCCCGCCCAAAGTCGAGGAGAAGACATCCACTACCTCGCACTCGATCCAAATCGCGGGGCAGACCGTCAACTACACCGCCACCGCGGGCACGCTGGTGTTGAAGAAGGAGGATGGCACGCCCACGGCCAGCATGTTCTACGTCGCCTATACCCGCGACGGCGTGGGCGACGTGGCGCGCCGGCCCATCACGTTCGCCTTCAACGGCGGGCCGGGTTCTTCCGCCGTGTGGCTGCAAATGGGCGCGCTCGGCCCCAAACGCGTCGCCCTGGCTCCCGATGGGACGCCGCTCCCGCCGCCCTACCGCATGGTGGACAACGAGTACTCGATCCTCGACATCACCGATCTGGTCTTTATCGACCCCGTGAGCACCGGGTATAGCCGTGCGGTCCCGGAATCGACGGCCACCAACTTTCACGGGTACACGGGCGACCTCCAGTCGGTAGGCGAGTTTATCCGCCAATACGCGACGCGGAACAGCCGCTGGCTATCGCCCAAGTTTCTGGCCGGGGAGAGTTACGGGACTACACGCGCAGCCGCCCTCTCCAGCTATCTCCAGCAGACCCTGGGGATGAACCTGAACGGCGTCGTGCTGATCTCCTCCGTCCTGAATTTCCAGACCATCAGCTTCGGGATCGGCAACGATCTGCCCTACGCGCTTTTCCTGCCCACCTACACGGCCACCGCGTGGTTTCACCACAAACTGCCCCAGGATCTTCAGTCCGCCGGTTTGGCCAAAGCGGTGGACGAATCGCGCCGCTATGCGGGCGGGCCGTACCAGACGGCGCTCTTCAAAGGCGACGGGCTCTCGGCCGAAGAGCGCGCCGCGGTGGTGAAGAACCTCGCTCGCCTCACCGGCCTCTCCGCGAAGTTTATCGAGGGGTGGAACCTGCGCATTCCCATGGGGTCCTTCTCCAAGGAGCTGCTTCGCGATCAGCGCCGGACCGTAGGGCGGTACGACAGCCGCCTGGAAGGGACGGACCTCGAAGCGGCCAGCGACCAGCCGGACTACGACCCCAGCTATGCCAGCGTCCAGGGTCCGTATACAGCCGTATTCAACCAGTACGTCCACGACGAACTGAAGTTTCAGACCGATCTGGCCTACGAGGTTCTCACCGCGCGCGTGCAGCCCTGGAGCTTCCGCGAGTTCGAGAACCGGTACGTCAACGTGGCTGAACGGCTGCGCTCCGCCATGACCCAGAACGCGGCCCTCAGGGTGTATGTGGCGTGCGGGTACTACGATCTCGCAACCCCTTTCTTTGGAGCGGAGTACACGGTCAGCCATATGTTGCTCGATGCGGGGTTGAGGAGCCACATTCAGCTCGGGTATTTCGAGGCCGGGCATATGCTGTACACGAATTTGAAGTCGCTGGGGGCGCTGAAGGCGGAGCTGGCCAAGTTCTACGGGGTGCCGTAGATCATACACTCATGCGCTAAATAAAAGTTGACAAGTTTCAACTCATATTTTATTATCGTGATTGGGTGAGGTCGGTAGGGCCTCCCAGAAATCACAATATGAGGAGTTTTGAAACTATGTCTCTCAGCCATTTCGATCCGTTAGCCAATCTGCGCCTCTTCGAAGATGCTTTCACCCGGATGATGACCGAACCGCGGGCCAACCGCCCCTGGTCGCCCGCCGTGGACATTTACGAAACCGAGAATGAACTGGTCCTGAAGGCGGATTTGCCGGAAGTGGACCTGAAGGACATTGACGTCCGCGTGGAGAACCAGACGCTCACGATTTCCGGCGAGCGCAAGTTCGGATCCCAGGATTCCGGCAAAGGCTATCACCGCATCGAGCGGAGCTACGGGAATTTCACCCGCAGCTTTGCCGTGCCCAACACCTTCGACACGGAGAAGATCGGCGCCGCCTTCAAGAACGGCGTCCTGAGCGTGACGCTTCCCAAGAAGGAAGCGGCCAAGCCGCGACAGGTCAAAGTCCAAGTGAGCGAATGAGCATCAAATAAGTAGAACCGCCGGCATTTCCGGACGGTGTGGGTTGAAGGGGCAGGTAGGGCGTCCCAAAGCTCTTTTCGGCGCCCGACCTGCCCCGCAGTTTCATAGGGAAAACTAATGTTTAGGTTGGACAGACTGACTCAAAAAGCGCAGGAGGCCTTGCAGCAGTCGCAGGCCGTTGCGGAAAAAAACCAAAGCCAGGTCGTATTTCCGCTGCACCTGCTCATCGCCCTGGCGGAGGACCGGGAGGGCATCGTCCGCCCGGTCCTGGAAAAATGCGGCGCCAACCCGGAAGCCATCCTGGCCGAAGCGCGGCGTGTGGCCGGCGCTCTTCCCAAGGCTACCGGCATGCAGCCGGGAATGTACGTTTCCCAGCCGTTGAACCAGGCCCTGGAGCGCGCCTTCGACGAAGCCGGGCGCTTCAAAGACGAGTTTGTATCTACGGAACACATGCTCCTCGGACTGGCGGAGGAACGCAGCGACCCCGCGGGCCAACTGCTCGACCGCGCGGGCGCCACCCACGATTCCATTCTCAAGGCATTGGTTTCGGTGCGCGGCAGCCAGAGGGTCACGGACCAGAACCCCGAATCCAAGTACCAGGCGCTGGAGCGCTACGCGCGCGATTTAACCGAACTCGCCCGGCAGGGCAAGCTCGACCCGGTGATCGGCCGCGACGACGAGATCCGCCGGGTGATGCAGGTTCTGAGCCGCCGAACCAAGAACAACCCGGTGCTCATCGGCGAGCCGGGGGTGGGCAAAACCGCGATCGTCGAGGGCCTCGCCCAGCGCATTGTGCGCGGCGACGTGCCCGACCAGCTCCAGAACAAGCGGCTGGCGGCCATCGACCTGGGATCCATGATCGCCGGAACGAAGTTCCGCGGCGAGTTCGAGGACCGCCTCAAGGCCGTGGTCAAGGAAATCATCGATTCCAACGGCGAAATCATCTGTTTCATCGACGAATTGCACACGCTCGTGGGCGCCGGCTCGGCCGAAGGCGCCATCGATGCCGCTAATCTTCTCAAACCGGCCTTGGCCCGCGGCGAACTGCGTTGCATCGGCGCCACTACCCTCAACGAGTACAAAAAGCACGTGGAGAAAGACGCCGCGCTGGCCCGCCGCTTCCAGACGGTGCTGGTGGGCGAGCCCACGGTGGACGACACCATCGCCATCCTGCGCGGCCTCAAGGAAAAATTCGAAATCCACCACGGCGTGCGCATCAAGGATTCGGCCATCATCGCCGCCGCGGTGCTCTCGCACCGGTATATCGCCGACCGGTTTCTCCCCGATAAGGCCATCGACCTGATCGACGAAGCCGGTGCCGCCCTGCGGCTGCAGATCGGCTCCATGCCGATCGAGATCGACGACCTCGACCGCCGCATCTCGCACCTGGAGATCGAACGCCAGGCGCTGAGCAAAGAAGACGACTCCGCCTCGCTCGACCGGCTGATGCATGTGGAAAGCGAACTGGAGCGGCTGCGCGGCGAGGCCGCCGGCCTGAAAGAACGCTGGAACCGCGAGAAGGGCGCGATCCAGCGCGTACGGCAGCTCAAGGAAGAACAGGACAGCCTCCGCCAGGAGGAGGAGAAGGCCAGCCGCGCCGGGGATTGGGAAAAGGCCGCGCAATTGCGCTACGGCCGCCTCTCGCAGATCGAAAAGGACATCCAGGCGGCCGAGCAGGAGTTGGAAGCCGTGAAGGGCAACGCCCTGCTGAAAGAGGAAGTCGGGGAAGACGATATCGCCCGCATCGTGGCCAAGTGGACCGGCATCCCGGTGACCCGCATGATGGAGGGCGAGATTCAGAAGCTGGTGCAGATGCCCGAGCGCCTGAAAGACCGGGTGGTGGGCCAGGACGAGGCCGTGCGGCTCGTCTCCAACGCCATTCTGCGCAACCGCGCCGGGCTGAGCGACCCCAACCGGCCCATCGGCAGCTTCATTTTTCTGGGACCTACGGGCGTGGGCAAGACCGAACTGGTGCGCGCCCTGGCCGAGTACCTCTTCGACGACGACCGGGCCATGATCCGCGTCGATATGTCGGAGTACATGGAGAAGCACGCCGTTTCCCGCATGGTCGGCTCGCCCCCGGGATACGTGGGTTACGAAGAGGGCGGGCAACTCACCGAACAGGTGCGCCGCCGTCCTTATTCCGTGGTGCTCTTCGATGAAATCGAAAAGGCCCACCCGGACGTCTTTAACATGCTGTTGCAGATTCTGGACGATGGCCGGCTGACCGACGGGCAGGGCCGCACCGTGAGTTTCAAGAACACCGTGATCGTGATGACGTCCAACGTGGGCACCGGGATGGTGGAGAAGAACACCATCGGTTTCTCCGTCCATGCCCGCGATAAACGCGGCGATGAGATTCGAAAACGGCTGATGGACGCCCTGCGCTCCGCCTTCCGCCCCGAGTTTCTGAACCGGGTTGACGATATCATTGTATTTAATGCGTTGACGCGCGAGCACCTGTCGCAGATCGTGGATATCCAACTGAACAACGTGCGCAAGCTCTTGAAGGACCGCAAGATCAGGCTGGAAGTGACGCCCGCGGCCAAAGACCTGATCATCTCCGAAGGTTACGAGCCGCAATACGGGGCGCGCCCCATGAAGCGCGCCATCCAACGGCTGGTGCAGGACCCGCTGGCGCTCAAGCTGATCAACGGCGATTTCGCGGAAGGCGACATTGTGATGGCGGACGCCGCTACGGGCGCGGGCGAGCTGGAGTTTTCCAAGCTCGCCCCGGTGGCGGCATAAGATCGGGCGCCGGGGATCGGGAGCCAGGGGTCGGGGCAAGGGTTTTCCCTGGCCCCGGCCCTTGGCCCCCGGCCCTGGCAACGAGTGACAACGAACCATGAATACTGTAAAAACCGCGCTTCTGCTGGGGCTGCTCAGCGGGCTTCTCTTGTTTGGGGGGGAGATGATTGGCGGCCAACAGGGGCTCATCTGGGGGCTCGGCATCGCGGTCGTGATGAATTTCTCCAGCTACTTCTTCTCCGACAAGATCGCTCTATCCATGTATTCGGCGCAGCCGGTGAGCGAGAGCGAGAACCCGGAGGTCTACCACCGCGTGGCGCCCATCGTGCGCGGGTTGGCGCAGCGCATGGACATCCCCATGCCCAAGCTGTACCTCATTCCCGACCCGTCGCCCAACGCTTTCGCCACCGGACGCAATCCCAAACACGCCTCGGTGGCGGTCACCGCGGGCATTCTCCAACTGATGAACGACAACGAGATTGAGGGCGTGGTCGCGCATGAGCTCGGGCATGTGATGCACCGGGACATTCTCATCAGCTCGGTAGCCGCCACCCTGGCGGCGGCCATTACCTTCATGGCGCGCATGGCCTTCTTTTTCGGCGGCTCGAGCCGCGACGACGACAACCGCGGCGGCGCGCTCGGCGGGATTATGATGCTGATCCTGGCGCCCATCGCCGCCATGGTCATCCAGATGGCCATTTCGCGCTCGCGCGAGTACGACGCCGATGCCGCATCGGCCAAATACGTGGGCTCGCCGTACCCGCTCGTGGCCGCGCTGACCAAGCTGGAAAGCTGGTCGAAGCGGATTCCGATGGACGCCTCGCCCTCCACGGCCCACATGTTCATTATCAAGCCGTTCACCGGCGACACCCTGATGCGGTTATTCTCGACGCACCCTTCGACCGAGGACCGCATCGCGCGATTGCAGGCGCTGAGGTAAAGAAGCTTTCAGCCATCAGCTGTCAGCCTTCAGCTACAGCGGTTTAGCTGAAGGCTGACAGCTGAGCGCTGACAGCTTGTTATCCCATGACTGAAGTCCGCGTCACTCGCAAAGCGGCCGACCGTGTTCTCTCCGGGCACCCCTGGATTTTCGCCAGCGACGTCGCCGACCGCGACGGCGCCCAGCCGGGCCAGCCCGTCAAGGTGGCTGATGTCCGTGGCCGTCCGCTCGGCACCGCGCACTACAGCTCCGCCTCCGAAATTACGCTGCGCATGCTCTCGCGGCAGGTCGAAGAGATCGGCCGCGATTTCTTTTTGCGTCGCCTCCGCGCCGCCGAGGAGCACCGCCGCGCCGTCGTGCGCCACAGCGACGCGTACCGCGTGGTCCACGCGGAAGCCGATCTCCTGCCGGGGCTGATCGTGGACCGCTACGGCGACTACCTCGTTTTGCAGACGCTCGACCAGGGGATGGATGCCGCCAAGCCGGACATCCTGTCCTGCCTGGAGAAGATCTTCCACCCGCGCGGCATCGTGGCCCGCAACGACGCCGCGGTGCGCGCGAAGGAACAGTTGCCCTTGGAAGCGGGGATCGTGGCGGGGGAGGTCCCGGAATCGGTTTCGGTGCGGATGAACGATCTCGCCCTACGGGCGGACCTGCTACGCGGCCAGAAGACCGGGATCTTCCTGGACCAGCGGGAAAACTATCGCGCCGCGGCGCGCTACGCCCGCGGCGGCAAGGCGCTCGATTGTTTCACTTCGACCGGCGGCTTTGCCCTGCACCTGGCGGCGCAATGCGAATCCGTGGAGGCCGTGGACAGTTCGGCTCCGGCACTGACCACTGCCCGCGCCAACGCCGCGGCGAACGGGATCGGCAACATCGGTTTCGAAGAGGCCGATGTGTTCCAGGTGCTCGCCGGATACGCTTCGGCCCGCCGCCAGTTTTCCATGGTGGTGCTGGACCCCCCGGCCTTCGCCAAGTCGCGCCGCAATCTCGATGCGGCCGCCACCGGTTATAAGGACATCAACCTGCGAGCGCTGCGCCTGCTTCCGCCGGGCGGCATCCTCGTAACCTGCTCCTGCTCGCACCACGTGAGCGAGGCCATGTTGCTGGAGATCGTTGCGGAAGCGTCGCTGGATGCGAATCGCACGCTGCGCGTCCTGGAGCGCCGGACGCAAAGCCAGGACCACCCGATTCTACTTACCGTGCCGGAGACGCTCTACCTGAAGTGCCTGATTCTGGAAGTGATGTGAGTACCGCCGGTGGTCGGTTTTCGCCACCGGTGCTCTGCGCGGACCAAGAAAGAACCGGTGGCGAACAACGACCACCGGCGGTTTACCTCGCGTAATATCCTGCCTTCGCCCGTACCGTCAGCTCCGGGCGCTTCACTTTGATCAACAGCTTGCGGAACGTGCCGTCGCTGGCGGGGTTGGTGGAGTGGTAGGCCAGCTCGTAGGACGATCGCAGCTGATCGCCGATCTCCTGGAAGTGGCTGGCCATCGCCACCTTGCGGGCGTCGAAATCCGCCCCGCCGGTGTCGCGCGCCAGGCGGGCCATCACGCTCGCGCCGTACTTGTTGCGGGAGTTGGGGCGGCCGCGCTTCACGTCGGTGTAGCGGATGCAGTAGAGCACCACGTCCTGGCTCTGGGCCGCCTCCAGCGCGGCCATCATGTGGTGCGCGCTGGAATTGTCCTCGCCGTCGCTGAAAACGATAAGCGCTTTCCGCCCCCGCTCGTTTCCGGAAAGCATCTCGGTAACGGAATAGTAGAGCGCGTCGTAGAAAGCGGTACCGGCGCTGCGCTCCTCGATCGGGCCGAGTTCGGGAACGTCGCGCTCGCCTTTTTCGTACGCCTGCAAGCTGTCCAGAAGCTCCCTGGGGGAGGCGGTGAACTCCCGCGGAACCCGCAAGAAGTTGCCGAAGCACAGCAGAAAGGCGCGATCCTGGGGACCGAGCACGGTCTTGAGAAAAGTCTCGAGGTCTCGATGGTGCGGTTTGATGAACGGGTCCTGGCTCCCGCTGAAATCCACGATTAGCCCGAGATTAAGCGGCACGTCCAGGCTGCGCGCGAAGAATGCGATCCTCTGGGGGGCGCCGTCCTCGAACACCTCGAAGTCGTCCTGCCCCAGGTCCGTGACCAGCCGCCCGGAGGCGTCGCGGACGGAGAGCGCCACATTGATGAGCTTTACATCGACCCGAAACGGCGTCTGCGCGGCGCAAGCTCCCGCCAGGCAGAGCGCGACCAGCAGTCTCATATGGCATCAAACGTTCGGCGAGGGGGGAGAGTTGCAAAAAAGTCGCCAGTCGCCAGGCGTCAGTCGCCAGCTACGTAATTGTCAGACTGACGGCTGACGACTAGCGGTCTGCGGCGCAAATAGCACGCAGTACGATCCGTGAAAGGGCAAACCGGGTACAGGCACGAAGTTTCGCAAAAACGGCGAAATTCGAGCCAGTCCCCGCTTTGCAGCCCGCCAGCTAACGCAACTGTCAGACTAACGACTACCTTGTGAAATACGCGCTCAGCCCCAGGAAGCAGATCGTTGCCATGGCGATCACGGCCCCGTGCGGCAGGCCCAGCGATTTCCTGCTTTTGACGTCCAGTTCTTCCTTGCCGAGGTACGCCGGGCGGCCGCTTTTCATCTCGGTGAGAATGAAGCCGACGTTCCACAGGGTATTCCCGAGGCGCTTGCGGGCCACCGCCAGGATGAGAGCGGCCATACCTCCCATGATAGCGGTCAGCATGAAGATCCCGACCCAGTTCTGCCAGCCTACCAGCGCCCCCACAGCCGCCATGAGCTTCACATCGCCGGCGCCCATGGCGTGAAGGGCATAGAGGAGAAAATAGGCGCCGAACCCCAGGACCATGCCCTTCACCGCGAAGGGCCACCCGCCCACGGGCGGGCCCAGAAAGGCGTTCAGCGCAACCCCGATCGCCACTCCGCCTACCGTCAGCCAGTTGGGGATGCGCCGGTAGCGGATGTCGTAAAGGGCGGCGCCGATCAGCAGAGTGAGCAGGACCACTTCTATTCCCCGGGGCGGTAGACTGAGGGTCATAAGTTAAACACCATTGTGGCGTGGCGCCCCGGGCTATGGCTACAGTTCCGATGGGAATCAGAGGTCGGTTAATTTTGGTTAACAGGCGCGGCGAGCTGGCGCGTGGCCTGCAACTGGATCCCGTCGCCGTAGTTGGCGAGTCCCGGGATCGAAACCGGTAGGCGGCCGCGGATGGCGATCTCCCCGAACAGCGCCCGGACCGCCGCCACTTCCGAGGGCGGGACGTTGCTGAATGTCGCCACATACGCCGCGACGGTTGGAAAATTTCGCAGGAGATACGGATTCCCGAGGGCCACGAGGGTCACCGGCTTACCCGTGGAGACCAGGCTTTCGATGACGTGCGGCAGGTCGCCCGCGAGCCCGACAGACCCCCGGTACGCGCTGACGGTGGCGAATGCGGCCACGGCATAGGCGTCGCAAGACCCGAGCTTGGCGAGGTTCGCATCCAGGACTTCGCGGGGCATGCTGGGGTCCAGGGTCGTTAGCGGGGCTTTGGCCAGCCGCTTGCGGACTTCCTGGGTGAAAGCCTGGCCTTCGGCGGAGTAGCGGCTTTCGGGGAGCGCCACGAAGCAGGCGCCGCCGGGCGCGGCCAGCGGTACGGCATTGGCAGTGTTGCGGACCAGGGTCACGGCGCGGTCGGCGATCTCCTGCGCTTTCTCATTGGCCTCCGGCGAATTCACGATGTCGCCGATGGCCTCCAGGTCCACGAAGCGTTTGCGCTCGAGCCCCACCTGCTCTTTCGCCGCCAGGATTTTCCCCACGCTTTCGTGGATGCGCCTCCGCGTGATCCGTCCGCTCTCAACAGCGGCCACCACGGCCTTGATGGCGGCCTCCGCATCGGCGGGCATGAGCAGGGCGTCGGCGCCGGCTTCCAATGCGCGCACGGCCGCGTCGCCGGAATTGAACCCGCGCGCAATGCCGCCCATCTCCAGGGCATCGGTCACCACCAGGCCCTTGAACCCGAGTTCCTGGCGCAAGAGACCGGTGAGGATAGCGGGCGAAAGCGTGGCCGGCAGGTCGGGCGGCGAAAGCGCCGGCACGGCCAGGTGGGCGGTCATGATCGCGTCCACCCCGGCCTCGATGGCCGCGCGGAACGGGACCAGCTCCACGCGTTCCAGATGCTCGCGGTCGGCCGTGATGGTGGCGATATTGATATGGGTATCGACCGCCGTGTCCCCATGGCCCGGGAAATGCTTGGCGGTCGCCAGCACGTAGTTCTTCCGGTCGGCGTGCGCGCCTTCGATGAAAGCCTTGACGTGCGCCGCGACTTCCTGCGGGTTCTCGCCGAACGAACGGATGTTGATGATCGGATTATCGGGGTTGTTGTTGACGTCGGCCACGGGGTAGTAGACCCACTGCACGCCCAGCGCGCGGGCTTCGCGCGCGGTGACCTCCCCCTCATAGCGGGAGAACGCCGGCTCGCCGGCGGCGCCGAACGCCATGGCGTGGGGGAATACCGTTGTGCCGTCCACGCGCATGGAGGCGCCGCGCTCGAAATCGCCGGCCACCATGAGCGGGACTTTGGCGATGCGCTGCATGCGATTCAGGAATGCCGCCAGGGCGTACGGCTCGGCCTTCTGGATGACGCGGCCGTTGGACCAGTTCACCAGGATGAGGCCGCCGACCCTGAGTTCGCGGATCATCCGCACGAACTTGCGGTATTCGCGCGAGCGCGTGTTCGGCGATTCGCCATGAAAAGCGATGAAGACCAGTTGCGCGACCTCGTCGCGTAGCGACATGCCCTTCATCCAGCGGCGCACGGCCGCGGAAGCCTTCAAACTGGAGGCGCGCGCGGCGGGCGCTTTGGGTTTGGCCCGCGGAGCGGGGACCGCGGCCAGGGCCGCCGCCAGGGTTACGGCGATCGCGAAAGAAAGGGAACGCACTGTTTTCAGTGTGCCAGATTCAGCGTACGGACGCGTCGCTGGCGCCACCGCCGAAGCGCTTCTGGCTGGCCGCTGGCTTCCTGTGAGGCTGATTCGCGAGCCGCTTCACCCAGTGCGTCAGGTGCGCCACTTCATTCGAAGTCTTGGCGATGACCGCGTCAGCGCCGGTGTTCTCTTCCGTCAGACCGAGCGGCTCGACGAAACCGGAGAGAAGAATCACACGCACCTTCCCGTCCAGTTTGCGGAGACGTTCGATGAAATCGGTCCCGTTCATCTTCGGCATGCGATAGTCCGTGACCACCACGTCGAAGCGCCCGTTCGCGCACAGGTTCAGGCCCTCTTCGCCGGTCGCCGCCACTTCCACGTCGAATCCGATCTCCTGTAGGAGAAGTCTGCGCACGAGCAACCCGTCGCGATTGTCGTCGATCAGAAGAATCTGAGTATGGGAAGCAGGCGCTCTCTTCATGCCGGACTGTGCGAGGGTAACAAAGGCGTAACGCGCGTGTCAATGTTTTTGCGCGGTTCTCGCATCGCATTGGAAAACGGCGACATCGAATGCTTGACAAAAAGCGCCCGACAGCTATCGGCGATTGTGTTTCAGCTTGCGCCGCGCCGATGCCTACGCCGTTCGTCAATTGTGAAGCGAATCTCTACGAAAAGCACGCCTCGCGAGTGTCGCGCAATCCAACTGATCGCTGGAAGCGGATGGCTGAAAGCTGTGATTACTCCACCGGCCGCGGGGCTTTGTAGCCGGCCTTGGCAATGATCTGGTACTTGATCGGCTTGCCCTTTTCGTCTTTCACGGGCAGCGGCTCGTTGGTGGCGGGATTCACCAGTTCCACCTTGATTTTGCGGAAGGTGCCGTCATGCGCGGTGTTCGAAGGCGCATAGCTGATCACGTACTGGTTCCGCAGGGACTGCTGGACCTGTTGAAAAACACCCGGGTATTCGCCTTCGAAGCGGGGGAAGAACGCCGCGCCACCGGTTTCCTTCGCAAACGTGCGGAGTTCGTTGTCGGCCTGCAGAAAGTCCATGCGGCCAATCGCGCCCATCGCGCCGTAGGAGTCCATCCTCTCCCGCCACAGTTGCAGAATGCTGATGGCGTAAACCGGCACGCCCGACTGTTGCAGGGATTTGCGCGCCTGGTCGTACGTAATCTTGCTGAAAGTGTCTCTGCCGGATGCGATGAGCAGGATGGCTTTGCGGCCCTCGATGCCGGACATGCGGTCGGCCGTGTCCGTGAGAGCGTCGAACAGGTTCGATTCGGACCAGGCGGCGATTTGCAGGCGGTTCAGCCCCTCCTTGATCTTGCTCTTGTCGGTAGTGAAATCCGTCAGGATTTCCGGTTTCATGTCGAACGCCACCACGGCGCAGTAGTCCTGCGGCTTGAGAGTCGATGCGAAGCCCCACGCCAGTTGCAGCGTTTCGTACCAGCCCTGACTCCAGTATTGCTGGAAGAGATTGCTGAACTCGATCACCAGGGCGACGGTCATGGGCGCCTCGCCCAACTCCACCTTGGTGATTTTCTGCGGAACGTTATCTTCCAGGACGCGGAAATTTCCGCCAGGGATGCCGGGAATGAAGTGGCCTTTGTTGTCCATTACGGCCACGTCGACCGTCACCAGATCCACATTGCTCTGGAAGGTCGGCAGGTTCCCGACGTCTTCTTTTTCCTTCTTCAGGCGCGAGGGGATCTTGGGCAGATCCGTTTCTGTGGAGGGGGCGTTGGCATCGGCCGGCTTCTTGGGCTTGGCGACGGCAGGGCCGGATGACCGGATGGGACCCTGTTCCTGGCCGAGAGCGAACCCGGCGAGCGCGATCACCCCGGCCGCGCAGACTACATAGGCTTTCCGCATAGACGCTTCCGACGTAACTATATCAAAGAAGACGCGCTCAGGGGCAGCGAGGTTGCGGAAGAAGCGGTCACTCCTCAGCTTTCAGCGATCATGCGGAATCCAGGAACCAGCCGCCGGGAGGCTGGTGGCGCTGAGAGCTAATTCACCCACGGCCCGCGCTTGTCCTGCTTTTTCAGGTAGACCTGGAATTTCCTCTTGGCCCGAGCGATCCGCCAGCGGTGGTATGCTCCTCCGACATCCGGCAGGCGGACGTGGATGCTCGGCAGGCGGCGCTTCAGGTACAGGTAGCCGAACGCCATCCCGCCCAAGTGGGCGATGTTGCTCACGCCGGCTTCCGGACGGAAGGTGAACAACACCTCGATGGCCGCATAGATCATCACCATGTACTTGGCTTTGATGGGGAACAGGAAACTCATCAGCACGGTCTGGTTGGGATAGAGCACGCCGAAGGCGACCAGAACGCCGAAAATGGCGCCGGACGCGCCGATCGTGGGGATGAACCAGTGCCCGGCAAGAACATCCGCAACGCACACGCAGATTCCCGCCGCGAGCCCGCACAGGAAGTAGTACTTCAGGAATCTCCGCGTGCCCCAATCCTGTTCGAGCTGCGTGCCGAAGAACCACAGCGTGAGCATGTTGAACAACAGATGCAGCACCCCCCCGTGCAGAAACATGTAGGTGAAGAGCTGCCAGACATAGAGGTTCTGGACCACGCCCGCCGCGATGAGCCCGAACAGCGTTTCCATGTGGCCCGCGATGCTGGGCCCACCCAGGAACGAGAAGACGAACACCGCCGTGTTGATGATGATCAGCCACTTCACTCCCGGAGGGAAGCCATAGTACGACGTGGTGTACCGGTATCTGGGCTGTGGCATGGCGGGTCTCTAGATGTAGAATAACAAAAGAGACTCCGGCCTTAGGGTGTCGCTGTATCCCCTTTTTTCCCGTAGCGGCTCAGCTTCCGCGAGCCTAATTCCAGCAGAATCGCCGCGCCCAGCCACACCTGCCAGTGGGAGAAGAGGCCAGAGGGGATTGCGAAGCTATTGGTCCAGTTGAGGTCCGCGGCGATCCTCCATAAGGCCAGCCCCAGGGCCATGGCGGCCGCGGGAGTGAGAAGCGCTCCCAGGCCCGAGGCCACTCGCTGCTTCCTGCGCCGTTTTTTTGCGACCTGGGGACCTCGGCCGAAGCGGATGCGGATTACCATGGAGCTTTGAAAACCAATCTATCAGCTTTTGCGATAGATTATACATTCGGACACGTGGCCGGCAGGCCGGGAGGTCTCCACCACACTAAGAGGTTCAACTATGAGAACATACAAAACCGCACTGATTGGGACCGGCTTCGTGGGCCGCGTTCACCTGGAAGGCGTCCGACGCCTGGGATTCGTTGAACTCTACGGAATCGCCGAGCCGCAGATCGAGAAGGCGCGCGCGCTCGGGGAGGAATTCGGCGCCCGGAAGGTGGTTGCCGACTACCGGGAACTCTTGGAGGACCCGAATCTCGACGCCGTGGACATCTGCACTCCGAATGCGCTGCATTTGCCGATCGTGACCGCGGCGCTCGAGGCCGGCAAGCACGTGATCTGCGAGAAGCCGCTCACCACTTCCGTGGAGAACGGGAAGAAGCTGGTGAACCTGGCGCGCGAGGCCAAACGGCGAAACTGCACCTTCCACAACCTGCGGTACTACCCGATGGTGCAGCACATGCGCCGCATGCGGGAGGACGGCGACCTGGGCGAGATCCTGGTGGTGCAGGGCACGTATTCCCAGGACTGGCTGCTCTACGATACCGACTACAACTGGCGCATCGAATCCAAGGACAACGGTCCTTCGCGCTGCCTGGCCGACATCGGTTCGCACTGGTGCGATATGGCGGAGCACATCACGGGGCAGCGGATCGCGTCCGTTTGCGCCGACCTGCAGACCTTCCACAAGACGCGGCGCAAACCCAAGGGGCCCATCGAGACCTTCGCCGGCAAGACGCTGACCGCCGAGGACTATGTGGAGTACCCGGTGGATACCGAGGATTTCGGCGCCGTGGTGTTCCGCATGGGCGACCGCGCGCGCGGCTCTTTCACCGCCAGCCAAGTTTCGACCGGACGCAAGAACCGGCTGAACATCGAAATCTACGGTACAAAGGCCGGGGTGGCGTGGGATCAGGAGCGCCCCGACGAGTTGTGGATCGGCCAGCGGAACAGCAACAACCAGATCATCGTCAAGGATCCGTCGCTGCTGAAAGAGCGGGCGCGCCCCTTCGCCGACCTTCCCGGCGGGCACAGCGAAGGCTACGACGACACTTTCAAGCAGGTCTTCCGCCGCTTCTACAACTCCATTGGCGATCCGTCGATGCAGCCGGAGTACCCGCAGTTCGTCGATGGCCTGCGCCAGCTCACGATTCTGGAAGCGGAGCTGGAAAGCAGCCGCAAGCACCGGTGGGTGGACGTGCCGGCGTTCCAGGCGGCGACAGCATAAAGTACTGGCCGGCGGCCGGTTTTCGCCACCGGTTGTTTTTGCACGCCCAAAACGACCGCTGGCGAGAACCGACCACCGGCGGTACTCCTGCTCGTACTATCCTTGCCCTATGCAGCTCGCTTTTATCGGCTTGGGCCGCATGGGCTCGGGGATGGCGCGGAATCTGCTCCGCGCCGGCCACGGCGTAACCGTCTACAACCGCACGCGCGAAAAAACAAAGGCGCTGGAAGCCGATGGCGCCGCGGTGGCCGATTCGCCCGCGGCGGCCTGCCGCCAGGCGGAAGCGGCGATCACCATGCTCTCCGATGACGACGCCGTCGCGGAGGTGGTCTTCGGCGAATCCGGCGTGGCCCGCGCGCTGGGGCGCAACGCGGCGCACATCTCTTCGAGCACCATCAGCACGCGAATGGCGAGGTTGCTCGCCACCCGCCATGCCGAGGCCGGCCAGGGCTATCTCAGCGCGCCCGTGTTCGGGCGTCCCGAAGCGGCCGAGCAGAAAAAGCTGGTGGTGATCGCCGCCGGGCCGGAGGATCTCGTGGCCCGCTTCCGGCCGCTGTTCGAGGCCGTCGGGCGCGAGACGGTCGTCGCCGGCCGCGAGCCGTGGCAGGCCAACGCCGTCAAGCTTTGCGGCAATTTCATGATCGCCGCCATGCTGGAGTCCTTCGGGGAGGCATATGCCGCGCTGCGCAAAGCGCGGATCGATCCCCACGTATTCGGCCACGCCATGGACGCCCTGTTCGCCTCGCCCGTGTACGCCAATTATGGTCGGATCGTCGCGGAAGAACGCTTCGAGCCAGCCGGTTTCCAACTGAAGCTCGGGCTGAAGGACATGCGGCTGGCGCTGGAAAACGCGCGGGAATGCGCGGCGCCAATGCCCCTGGCGAGCCTTTTGCACGACCATTTTCTGGCCGCCCTCGCGAACGGCCAGGGAGAGATGGACTGGTCGAGCATCGCGCGGGTAGCGGCCCGCAATGCCGGCCTGTAGGGCAGCGTGTTACCATCGATTTTCCCGAGGATTATCGTTGCACAAGACGCCCCTGGCTCAATCGTTGAAGGTCATCGGCCGCGGAACCCTGAACTGGCTCGCGGAACGCCCGATTGTCGTCTCTTTCGAAGTCACGGACGCGTGCACGTGCTGGTGTAAACACTGCGATCACGGCGGTCCGCGCGACGAGTCCCGGAACCTGAAGCCCGCGGATTACCGCCGCTATATGGAAGCGCTCCGGCCGTGCGTGGTGCAGGTCTCGGGCGGCGAGCCGCTGCTGCGCGACGACGTCGTCGAGATCGTCCGCAATATCAAGGGCGGCGCCGAAATACCTTACACCATCCTGGTCTCCAACTGGTCGCTGATGACGGAGGAGAAGTACCTGGCGTTGCGCCAGGCGGGCGTGGACCAGTTCTCCGTCAGCCTGGATTTCCCCGACGAACGGCACGATGATTTTCGCGTCCATCCGGGCCTCTACCGGCATCTGGAAGGTCTCATTCCGCGGTTGGCCAGACTGGGGCACGACGACATCGTCATGAACAGTTGCATCACCTCGGAGAACCTGGGGGTGATCGAAGGCATCGCCGACAAGGCCCGCGAGTGGGGCGTGAACCTGTGCTACAGCGCCTATTCGCCGCGCCGCACCGGCTGCCGGGACTACTTCCCTGCCTCGCCCGCGCAACTCGCCGAGTTGAACGCGCGCCTGGATCGCGTGGAGAAGCGGCGCGACGGCTCCAACTGGATTGTCAATTCCCCGAGCACCATCGACGCCACGCGGCGCTACTTCGCGGACGGCGGGCGGCCGGGCTGCAAAGCCGGGCTGCGTTTCCTGGTGGTGACCTCCGATGGCGCACTGCAGCCCTGCTCCATGCAGTTTCAGCGCTATTCCCTCGGTGAACGCAGGCGCATGATCGAGGAGTTCACCGCGGCGAACCAGTGCGGCGAGTGCTACGTTTCGATCCGCTCGTATCTGGACAAGACGTTCCCGCAGTTGCTGTGGGAGAACGTGAGCGGGTTCTTCTCGTTCAAGGCAGCGAAGCAGTAGCGTGGGCGCGGCAGGCTGAAGCCCACGCTACTCGTACCGCAGCACTTCCGCCGGCGTGATCCTGGTGGCGCTCCGCGCGGGGTAGATCGTGGCCAGGAAACTCACCAGGATCGCGGCGGCGGCGATCCACAGGCCGTCGTAGGGGCGCGGCTCGAAGGGCACGAAGCTGAGCGAGTACACCGATTCCGGCAGCTTGATCCAGCGGTACTTGTCGGCGAGGACGCTCAGCGAATAACCCAACGCCAGCCCGATGGCGCTGCCCGCGATCCCGATCAGCACGCCTTGGAGCATGAAAATGCGGCGGATCTGCTGCTTCCGGGCGCCCATCGACATCAGCACGGCGATGTCGCGGTATTTCTCCATCACCATCATCACCAGCGTGATCAGGATATTCAACGCCGCCACGAGCTCGATCAAGCCGATCGTGATGATCGTGACCGCGCGCTCCATTTTCAGCGCGCTCAGCAGTTGCTGGTTGCGCTCCATCCAGGTGGTGGTGGTGAACTTCGGCCCGACCGCTTTCTCCACATCCCTGGCGATAGCCGGGGCGTTGTTCAGGTCGTCCACCTTCAGCTCGATCTGGTTCACCACGTCCGGCAGGGAAAGGGCTCGCTGCACCGCCAGGATGGAGGTATAGGCCCAGTTGTCGTCGATCTCGAAGAAGCCGGATTTGAAGATGCCGCAGACGTAGAACGGCCGGACGGCGGCCTTGGGGCCGAACGGCGTCAGTTCGCCTTCGGGGCTTACCACGTCGAGGCGGGACTTCAGGATCATCCCGGTGTCCGCCACCAGGTCCGCGCCGAGGACGATCCCCGGGGGCGAGATATCCGGGTCGCGCAGGCGGTCGAGCGACCCCGCCTGAAGATGCCGCAGAGACTCGGTGATCTTCAGTTCGGAATCGACGTCGATGCCCTTCAGGATCGCCCCCTTGGACTGGACCGGCCCGGCGAGGAACACGGGGGTGTAGATGGCGGGGGAAACGGCCGTGACGTGCGGCACTTTGCGCAGCCGGGCGGCCATTTCGCGCCAGTCCGCAATCCCGTTGCCGGGGGTTTTCTCCATGACGTTGATGTGGGCCATGGCGCCCAGCAGGTTCCTCTGGAGCGTGTTCTTGAAGCCGTTATTCACCGCCAGCGCGATCACCAGCGCCATCACGCCGGCGGCCACCCCGACTACCGAGATGACGGTGATCACCGAGATCACCGCCTCCTTGCGGCGGGCGCGCAGATAGCGGCCGGCCACGAACAGCTCGAACGTAGTCACTTGCGGTCCAGTTCGCGCATCAGGCGCACGAGATCGATGGGGCCCTCGGGCCGCAGCAGCGGGAACAGGATCACGTCGCGGATGGAACGCGAACCGGTGAGGATCATGGCCAACCGGTCGATCCCGATCCCCTCGCCGCCCGTGGGCGGCATGCCGTAGGCAAGCGCTCGGATGTAGTCCTCGTCCATCTGGTGCGCCTCCTCGTCGCCGCGCTCGCGCATGGCGAGCTGCATCTCGAAGCGGCGGCGCTGTTCCTGCGGGTCGTTCAGCTCGGTGTACGCGTTGCCGATCTCCATGCCGGCCGCGTAGATCTCGAAGCGCTCGACGAAAGCGGGATCCTCGGGCTTGTTCTTGGAGAGCGGCGAGGTCTCCACGGGGTAATCGAAGATGATGGTGGGCTGGATGAGCTGGTGTTCCACCACGCGCTCGAAGATGTCGGTGAGCGCTTCGCCCGCCGTAGCCTTCCCGGAATGGCGGAGCAGCCACTCGGGATCGCACACGTTATCGAGCGTCGGGCATCCTTCGCCCTCCCAGAAATGGACCACGGCTTCGCGCATGCTGTAGCGCTCCAAACGGCCGAAATCCAGCTTCCCTGTGTCATACTCCACTTCCGTCGATCCCGTGGCGTCGAGCGCCACCTGAGCGAGCAACTCGGCGGAAAAATCCATCAGGCCGCGGTAATCCGTGTAGGCCTGGTAGAACTCCAGCATGGTGAACTCGGGATTGTGCTGGGTGGAGAGGCCCTCGTTGCGGAAGTTGCGGTTGATTTCGTAGACGCGCTCCAGCCCGCCCACCACCAGCCGCTTCAGGTAGAGCTCCGGTGCGATCCGCAGGTAGAGGTCGATATCCAGGGTATTGTGGTGCGTGATGAACGGCCGGGCCGTGGCGCCGCCGTAGAGCGGCTGCATCATAGGAGTTTCCACCTCGATGAAGCCGCGCGCCTCGAGCTGCCGGCGCAGGCAGGCGATGATGCGCGCCCGCGTGACGAACACCTTCCGCACTTCGGGGTTGGCGATGAGGTCCAGGTAGCGCTGGCGGTAGCGCGTTTCCACGTCCGCCAGCCCGTGCCACTTCTCCGGCATGGAGAGCAGCGTCTTCGAGAGGAACTCCAGCTTTTCGGCATGCACGCTCAGCTCGCCCGTACGCGTGCGAAACAGGTAGCCCTCCACCCCCAGGATGTCGCCGATATCGAGCATCTTGAAGAGCCGGAAATCGCGTTCCCCTACGGCGTCCTTCTTGACGTAAATCTGGAGGCGCTCTCCGTTCTGCTGCACGTGCGCAAAGCCGGCCTTGCCCATGTAGCGCGGGGTCAGCACCCGCCCGGCGATGCGGACGTGCGTTTCAGGCGTCAGCTCCTCGGCCGTTTTTGCGCCGTAGGCCGCGAGAATTTCGGGGATGGTGTGGGTGAATTCGTAGCGGCGCCCGTAGGCGCGGTATCCCAGCTCCTCGATCTCGCGGATACGCTCCAGGCGCTGCTTCAAAAGCTCATCTTCGAGCGACAAATAAGTCTCCTATATTGGGGGAAATAAACATTATCGCAAACCGCTCCCTCACGGGTCCCCGTTCGGGTCAATCAGCTATGATGGAACTTCCAATTGCGACGATCCATTTCCATTGTCATTCCCGCCTTCAACGAGGAGAAGCGTCTGCCAGCCACGCTGAAGAAGGTACGGGAGTATCTCAGCGCTTCCGGGTGGGATTTCGCTGAAATCGTGGTGGTGGACGACGGTTCCCGCGACCGCACGGCCGAGGCTGCCCGCGCCGGCGGGGCGCGCTTGCTGCAGAACCCCGGAAACCGCGGCAAAGGATATACCGTCCGGCACGGCATGCTGGAAGCCCGGGGCGACTGGGCGTTGTTCACCGACGCCGATCTTTCCGCGCCCATCGAGGAACTCGACAAGCTGTGGAGGGCGGCGGAGCAGGAGCACGCGCAAGCCGTGATCGGTTCCCGCGCGCTGGACCGGTCGCTGATCGGCGTGCATCAGCCGGCATTCCGGGAATTCGTCGGCCGCACGTTCAACCTGGTGATGCGGATGATCACCGGGCTGCCGTTCCACGACACGCAATGCGGGTTCAAGCTATTCGAAACCGGCGCCGCGAAAGAGGTGTTCTCCCGCCAACGGCTGGACGGATTCGGTTTCGACGTTGAAATCCTGTACATCGCCTGTCACCTGGGTTGCCGCGTCCTGGAGGTTCCGGTGCGGTGGAACGACGTGGCCGGCACCACGGTGAGCCTGTGGCGCGGCGTGATGGCCTACCTGGACCCGCTAAAAGTCCGCTGGAACGGTCTGCGGCGACGCTACCGCTAATCCCAAAACCGCACAGTGAGTACCGTTGGTGGGACAGGCGGCGCCTTCGACCCGTGGTGCAGGAAGCCAAGCCGGCTGCAAAGGAAACGGCCGGGCGTAATGCCCAGCCCCTCGCGGCTGGCGCCGTGCGTGCTTTCACTTCAGGCCGCTTATGTGGAAGACCCTCGCCTATTCGCTTCGTACCCTGCGGCGCAGCCCGCTGTTCACAATTGCGGCGGCGCTCTCGCTGGCGCTCGGAATCGGCGCCAACACCGCCGTCTTCTCCCTGATCGACCAGGCGCTGCTCAAACTGCTGCCGGTACGGAATCCCGAAAGTCTCGTCGTGCTCCACACGGACTACGCGGCGCCGGGGCGCTCGTCCAGCGATACCTCCGAGACGGTGTTCTCCTACCCCATGTATCGCCAGTTGCGCGACCGCGATCCGGCGTTCGCCGCGGTGGTGGCCCGCTCGGGATCGCGGGTAACGCTCGCCTGGCGGGGCGCCGCGGAGTTCGCCGACGTGGAAGTTGTTTCGGGCAACTACTTCCAGGCGCTCGGAGTGGGGGCGGTCATTGGCCGCACTCTGACGCCCTCCGACGACGGCGCTCCCGGAGCCCACCCCGTCGCCGTCCTGGCCGATGCCTATTGGGCCCAACGGTTCGGGCGCAGCCCAGGGGTTCTGAACCAGACCGTAACAATGAACGGCCATCCCCTGACCGTTGTGGGGGTGGCCGAGCCGCGGTTCAAAGGGCTCTATTCGGGCAGCGCGCCGGATATTTATGTCCCCGTCGCCATGAAGCGCGAGGCCGACCCCGGCGCGTGGAGCATCGAGGAACCGCAGTACCGCTGGTTGAACATTTTCGCGCGGCTGAAGGCGGGTTTCCCCCTGGCCAAGGCGCAGGCTGCCACCGACGTGGTCTACCGTTCCGTGCTGGCGGACGAGCTGGCGCACATCGGAAAAATGCGTTCCGCCCGCGCTCGGGACGAGTTCCTGAACCATCGCGCGCAGCTCCGGCCGGCGGCGCAGGGCATCAACGAACTGCGGCAGCGTTGGCGCGATCCCCTGCTGGTGTTGATGGGGATGTCCGGGCTGGTGCTGCTCATCGGCT
>JAIQFU010000014.1 GCA_020073115.1 Terriglobia bacterium | reverse complement strand
CCCGGCATGAACTTCTGCTCGATTACCACGGGATGACCCAGGCGCCGGGAAGCGTCACGAAATTTCAGAACTCCAAACCGGCCGTAGCGATCGTTCACCCGCAGAATGGCAACGCGTTTCAGCCCTGATTCCGTGTAGATGTGCCGCGCCAGCGTGTAGCCCTGCAGACGATCATCCTGAAGATCGGTGAAATACCATGGAATAATGGTTTCGGGAATGGTCGGATCCGTCGAGGCGCTGTTGATGAGCGGAGTCTCCGCCTTCAAAGTGACGCGCAACGCGATGTGCGTGGTGTCGCCGCTGATCGATCCGAACATCGCCCACACCTTTTCGTCATAAACCATTTTGACGATTTCGTTGCTGGCCGCTCCCCAGATCGCGGAGTCGTTGTGCAACATCAGTTTGAAGGGTTTGCCGCAGTAACCTCCGGCAGCGTTCGCCTCATCGATCGCCATACTGGCCCCGTGCAACATGCGGTTGCCCAACACCTGGTCGGGATGATCGTACAGAGGGCCGATGAAGCCGATGCGGATTTCGCTCAAATCCTTTAGGTCAGGATCGGGCACGTCCCGAGCCGCGCCGTTGTACTCGACCAAGTCCTGGTAATTCTCATAATAAGGAGGTGTGAAGCGAGAGAACGGCCGCAGATCGTCCGGCGCTCCCGTGTAAGGCGTCAGAGAGCGCGTCGCTGGTGGGCCTACGTGCTCGGCTCCGCAGGCGCAAGGATAGGGAGCCTGTGCCAGGACTGCCGGCACGACGGCGAACGTCAAGAGCAAGAGCCAGCGGTGCATGAAATTACTCCTCGTGAGTCTTCCGGCGGAACATCGCAATGGCTTCAATCTCAACCAGCAAGTCGGGACGGCATAGAATGACCTGGATTCCGGTGGATGCCGGCAAAGGATCCAGCTTCTGCTCTTTATAAAATGCGGTGCGCTCTTCGTTGAACGCCTGGTAGTCGCGCTCGATATCGCGCAGGTAGCACGTGGTGCGCACCACGTCTTTCCAGGTGGCGCCTTCGGCCGCCAGCAGCGCGGTGATGTTGGCGAACGTGCGCCGCGTCTGCGCGCGGAAGTCCCCGGCGTGGAGCGTCTCTCCGTTCGAGCCGATGCTCGCCGTTCCCGAGATGAACAGGACCGCGATCCCGTTCAGATCCAGGCGCAAGCCGCGCGAAAAGGAACTGGGGCGGGCATAATCATAGGCTTCATTCAGCGCTTCGGCGGCGGTGATCGGCTTTTTTTCGATGGTGCTTAGGCCCGAGAGGGCCTCGAGCGCGTCCGTGATGGTCATGCGTCCTCCTGAATCGCCGTTACTTCAATCTGATCCCGTGGCTCAGGCCTTTCGCCGTCGCCACCCAAATATCGTCTCCCTGGAAATCCATGCCGAGTACGTAGTTGTGCGCGGGGGCGGTCTCCGTTTCGACGCTGCTCACCTTGCCCGCCGCATCCCGAACCAGCATTTCGGGCTTATGCGTGTCCAGCGCCGGCCGGTACACGGCCCAATTCTCGCCATCGCAGTAAGCCAGGCCTTTGTCCGTCGAGAACCACGCCCGGTTTCCATCCAGCGCTTTCACCTGGTTCAGGAAATTGCTCGGCAAGCCGCTGTCCTTGTCCATGAAATTCTTCCAGTTGCGGCCATCGTAGCGGCTCGCGCCGAAGTACGTGGCCACCCACAGAATCCTGTCCTTTTCCGCGTAGCTGACGGAGGTGGTGATTTCGTGAATCAGCCCCTGGTCTTTGTAGAGCACCATCTCGGTCTCGCCGTCCGGATCGTTGTAGTCCTTCCAGCGCTCGGTTTTCACGTCGTACTCGAGCACGCCGCCGCCCCACACCGCGTAATAGACCTTGCTGGGAGTAGCGCTCACGCCGTAGGTCCAGATCTCGTACATGGGGGTGTTCCGCTCGTTGAACAGCGCCCATTGCCTGGTGCGGGTATTCAGGCGTCCGCCCCCTGCCGCTGTGGCCACCCAGACGTTTTCGCCTTCCACGGCGACGCCGTAAACCACGTCGTTCGGAAGGCCGCTGTTGAGCTGCGTATAATTGTCGAAGCGCCCGCCCGAGAGGCGGCTCAGTCCGCCCATGGTGGCGATCCAGACGTCGCCCGTGCGCTTGTCGGGCGCCACGTACAGCACGGCGCGGTGGACCAGGCCGTCCTCCGGGCGATAGATCTTCCATTTGCCGTTCTCGTACAGGCCCAGCCCGTTCTCCGTCGCCGCCCAGACCCGGTTCCCATCCACCGCCACGTTGAAAACATGGTCGTCCGGAAGCCCGTTGGCCGTGGAGAAATTCTCCCAGCGGAAGCGCGGCATCTCGGGTCCCGCCCCGGAGGCCGCCAACGCTGCCGCGAAGATGAGAGCCAGTGTCTTCTTCATAGCGTTTTCAGGTACTCGATAAGGTCGTTGAGCTCGTCCTTCTGGAGGTCGTTGGTCACGCCGTGGGTGTCTCTGGGATTGAACACCGTCCAGATCTCTTCGAGCGTGTGCGCCGAACCGTCGTGCAGGTAGGGCGCGGAAAGCGCGATGTTGGTCAATTGCGGCACATCCACCAGCGGCGAGCGGTCGGTCGGCTTGCCGGAGCCTACATCCACCAGCTCCTTGTTCGTATAGTGGGGCCCGGAGTGGCAGACGGGACACTGGTTGAATTGCGGGATCGGCGTGCCGTCCTTCTTCCTTGTGCGCTCGAAAATAGCCTGCCCGCGCTCCTGCGCCGGGGTCAACTCGCCGTTCGCGGCGCGGAAACGGTTGGGTCTTAGCGGAATGGACTTGAGGAAACGGACCAGGTCGGCTAACTGCTCCTGATCGTAGCTTTGCGACCGGTAGAAAAACGTCTCGGTGCGCGGGCCGCATTCCGTTTCGAGGTTCGGGTTTCCCCCGTTCCACTTGAACGGCTCCGTCCCGTCCACCCATTCGAGGAGCCGGTTATCGACGATGTCCTTCCCGAACCCGTCCGGCTCGAGGTCCCAGGAAAGGTTGTCCTGGGTGGCTTCGAGGTGGCAATTGGCGCAGCCGAAGTGGCCCTGGAAACCGAACCGGGCGCTGTAGAACAGGCGTTCGCCGCGGCGCTCGGGGGTGAGCGCGGCCGGCGCTCCGAGCGAGAGCGTCCCGCTGACGCGGCGCGCGGCCGTATCGACGATGGAGACGGTATCCCCCGTCCGGTTGGCCACATAGAGGCGCTTTCCATCGGGAGCCAGCGCCAGTCCCTTGGGCGCGGAGCCCACGGGAATCCGGGCCGCGACGTAGTTGGCCGACGCCGAGAGGTCGTTGGCCATCGCCCTCTTCTCCTCGGGGCTCTTGGACCGGACGAACTCCAGCAACCGGCGAAGATCGATCACCGTTACGCTGTCCGACCCGCTGGTGGAAACGTAAGCGGCGCTCTTGTCCGGCGCGATGGCGATATCGAAGGGCGGGGTGAAGTAGCGGTCCAGCTCATCGATGGGGATCTGGACCACCTCGCCCACATCCTCGCCGAAGAGCGAGATCGAATTACCGAATACCCAGCCGTGTTCCACGTGCGCCAGCGGGACCAGGTTCTTGGGGCGCAACTGCGCGGCCATGCCCAGGCGTCCGTCGGCCGAAAGCGCCACGTGAAAAACGCCGGCCACGTTGTGCAGGCGGTAGCGTTCCGCGACCACCTGGCGCGCGGCGTCGATCACCGTGATTTCGGATTCGGGCGGCGCGCGGAACTGGCCGGGGTTGGGATAGAGATGCGTGCCGTAGACCCGCGATCCATCGGGGGAGAGCGCCAGGTAGCTCGCGCCCGGAGCGGCGTCCAGCCGTTTCGTTTCCACGCCGCTGGCCAGGTCCACCACGGAGATGTCGCCTCCGATGCGGTTGGCCACGTACAGGTAGCGGCCTTCACGGTCGGGAATGGCCGAGGTGGGCTCCATGCCGGCGGGCAGTTTCCGGACAACCTCCAGAGATGCCGCGTCGATCTCGGAAACCGTATCGCTCCAGGAATTGGCCACGTAGATGCGCCGGGCGTCGCGCGAGAGGGCAACGCTCTTCGGCTCCCGCCCCACGGGTATCCGGCGCAGGATCGCACGCGTGCGCAGGTCGAAAGCCACCAGTTCGTCGGTCCCCTGGCAAACCACGTAGAGGCGCGCGCCATCGGGAGAAAGCGCCAGCTCGATGGGCGAAGGATATCTGGGCGTGGGAAGAGTGGCGGAGAGGCAAGTGAAAGCCAGGAGTATGGAAAACGTGTGCGCAGCAGTGCGCACACGGCACGCACAAGTGCGTACCGCGTCGACACTCATGTCGACGCCTGGCGGTCTGATCTCCACCCTTACTTCTCCTCGACCGTTACCACCCGGTCCACCGGCGGGTTCTCCACCACCTGCCGGGTTCCGCTGGGCCAGGTCACGGTCAGTTTGTCCACCTTCGCCGCGGCGCCCAGGCCGAAGTGCACGCGCGGGTCGTCCTGGGAGAGATAGCCGGACCCGCCCACGCGCTCGCGCTCCTGCCTCGCGCCGCCCGCCACCACTTCCACCCGGGCCCCGATGCCGTCACGGTTGCTCTTCCGCCCCACCAGTTTGACTGCGATCCAGTGGTCCGTTCCGGGCGACGTGTTATGCAGCAGGAACGCCGGGGCCCCGAGGTTCACGATGAACACGTCTATTTTGCCGTCGTTGTCGTAGTCGGCGAAGGCGGCGCCACGCGCCACGCTCTTCACGTCGAAGAACGGCCCCGCCGCGCGCGAGACATCTTCGAACTTCATCCCGCCCGTGTTGTGAAACACGGAGTGCTCCTGGGGAATCATGTGGATCAGCCCGCCGTGGGCGATGAAAATGTCGTCCCAGCCGTCGTTGTCGAAGTCGTGCACTCCCGTGCCCCAGCTCACGTACTGGGCCGCCAGTTGCGAGATGCCCGCGCGTTCGGTCACGTCCTGGAACTTAAGCTGGCCGACGTTCTTCATCATCCGGTCGTACTTGGAGTCCGACACCCACAGGTCCACCCGGCCGTCGTGATCGAAATCGTCGAATACCGGCCCCATGGCCGAAGTGTTCTCGCCGCTCTGCCCGTAAGCCACCCCGGCGGAAACGGCCATCTCTTTGAAGGTCCCGTTCTTTTCGTTGTGGAACAGGAAATTCTCGGTCTTGTCGTTGGCCACGTAGATATCGGGGTAGCCGTCCAGGTCGAAGTCGGCCGCGGTGGCGCCCATGGTCCGGCCCTTGAATTTGGCGATGCCCGCTTTTTCGCTCACGTCGGTGAATGTGCCGTTGCAGTTGTTGTGCAGCAGCACGTTGCTCTCGGGCTCATAGTCCAGCGGGCCGGGGTAGTTATCGGCGGCGTAGTAGTTGTGGTACTCGGGGTCGAACTTGACGTAACGGCCTACGAAAAGGTCCACGCAGCCGTCCTTGTCGTAGTCGAGCCAGGCGGAGCCGATGGACCATCCGGGAACTTTGATACCGGCCTTTTCGGTGACGTCCTCGAACGTGCCGTCGCCCTTGTTGCGGTAAAGGATCGCGCGCCCGTAGCCGCTGACGAAAAGGTCCACGCGGCCGTCGTTGTCGTAGTCCGCGGCGATCGCGCCCATGCTGAAAAGGTCGCCGCCCACGCCCGCCTGCCCGGTGACATCGGTGAAATGGCCCTTGCCGTCGTTGCGGTAAAGGTGGTTGTGAGGCGGGGTCTGCGGGAGCTTGCGCAAGGGGTAGGGATGCATATCCTTGCCCAGCGGCTTGCCGCTAACCACGTACAGGTCCGGGAGACCGTCGTTGTTGTAATCGAGCCACGCCGCCCCGCCGCCGGTGCTTTCCAGAAGGGACCCGAGTTTCTCGGCTCCGAAGCTGTGGGTGAATTGAATTCCCGCCCCGGCGGAGACCTCTTCAAAGCGAATGGGGCCGGGACCGGGCTGGCCGGAGAGGGTCGCCAGGGCGAGGAGCGGCGCAAACAAATAGCGGCTCCTGATGACCGCTCCCTTCGGTCGCGGCTCTGTTCGCGTTTCAGAGCCGCGGCCGAAGAGAGCGGTCATCAACGGTCCGTGAATTCTCCTCATTGAGAGCCTCCTGCCGGCTTCAACAATTCCACCGGGTCCGTACTCCGCAACAGCGTCAGCGGTTGCGCATTTTCCGGCGAATGCTCCGGGCCGGCGTGGCATCCCACGCAGACGCGCTGCTCACCGCGCCGCGCCCAGAACCAGCCCTTTTCCGCCGCCACCGTCTTCCCGGCGCGATCCAGCAGTTCGAACCGGATGGCCCTTTCGCCCGGGGCCATGATGAAAAACGAGCCGTCACTCTCCACCGGCGCCTGCCCCAGCACCACCGGCGTCCCCTGGTCGTCGAGTTCCCAGACCCGCGCGGTGTGGACGGAGCCGGCGGCGATCTTCAATTTCGAAACATAGGCATTAAGGCACAGCAGGTTGGCGCCGGCGCGTTCGCGTATGGCCGAGGGGAAGCGTTTCGGGGCGGGATGGGGACGGACCAGAACCGGCTGCAGCGCATTGGCGCCCGATGCGTCCGCCGCCTTCTCCGGCAGGGCTTGGCCGCCCCGCATCCGGTACAGGCGGTACGGCGCTCCGGGGCTGGGCCGATACGACACGAGCCATTCCCCCGGCGCGATTTCCGCGACGGGCCCGGCGACTTCCCCCGCGGGCTGCGTCACATCCATCTGCGCCGCGCGCGCCGAAGTGAACCGCGCCAGCCGCCCGCCGGTCTCGAACACGATGTCGCCGGACGAGACCTCCCTGGCGGCATGGCGGTCGCGGCCGTGGTCGCACCGGTAGGTCTCCACCCCGGTTCCATCGGGGTAGATGGTGTAGATATCCCGGCCGGCCTGGTGCGGACCGTCGAACAGGATGCGCCCGTCGCGCAGCACATCGGAAGGGATGTGGTGGCCGGGTCCATAGGTGAGTTGGACCGTATCGCCGCCCGCCCGCGCCACGCGAAACAACTGAAAGCCCGCGGAGGTGCGGCACGCGTAGACGATCCCGTCCGGGAGATAGAAGGGCGCGATGCAGTCGTCCGGGTCGGAGCTGACCTTCCGCGGCTTGCCGCCTTCGATCCCGATCTCCCAGATCTCCCACGGGTCGGAGGCCCTCTGCTTGCCGGCGAAGAGCGCGCGAAGGCCGTCGAACGAGACCACCGCATCCGCCGAGGCGGCGAACCCCGGTGCGAGTTCCCGCCGGACGGCCCCCGAAACAAGCTGGGCCGCCGCGCCGGCAGGGAAGCGTTCTCCACCCTGGAGGCCGGCATCGGCCTCGTACCGCGCGGCCTGGGTGTAGATGTATGAGATCGCCGGCGCGTTCTGACCCCCGCCGACGCCGCAAAACAACGCTGCCACCCACCACGCGCTTCCAAATCGGAAAGCGGGACCCATTACTCGCGAATTATAGCTTAACGCCGCAATTATGTGAGTAATATGAATCGGTTAGGCGCTATCGGCCGCTCAATAACCGCGGAATGAAGCGGATCGCCGGCCGCGTGTTGTAGGTCCTTCGATAGGCGCGATGCGCCTCGTCATCCGGATAGCGCTCGGAAGCCGGGTAGGGATACCCGCTCATGGCGTGGAACGGCAAGGGTTCCACGGTTTGCGAGAAGGCCGTGTTGGCGTCGGAATCCTTGGCCCAGCCATCGATCAGAAGCAGGAAATCCCGCTGCCACCCCTCCGGCAGCGCCGGCAGTCCGGATGCCGGATAGCTCAGCTGCAACTCGTCGCCCGAGCCCATGACGACGAAGCGGTCGTCGGGCGCCAGCGCCAGTTCCCGCACGTCGCCGTACCGGGTGTAAAGACCGGGAGTCTGGTTCCACATCACCGAGGGCGTCCAGCGCGCATAGTTGAAGGCCTCCGGCTGTTCGCGCCGGGGGTCGATGACGGTTCGGGAGAACCCGCGCAGCCGGAGGGTGGCGGATTCGGCGTCCACCGGCGTCATCCGGGCCGGCGGCGCGGCCGTGTCTTCGCTGAGGAAGATCTCGTCCCAATACACGCACAGGTTGGTCACGATGCGGACTTCGCGGCTGGCCGAGAGAAACTTCCCGCTGAGGTCCACCGCGATGGTCTTCGGCTTGCCCGACGGAATCCCCATGTCTTCCACCACGGTCCGCCATTGGCCGGCTTCGTCTTTCACCTGAACGTAAGGGAATACCAGTCCGCCGCCGGCGCGCTGTGACGCCCCGAGGAAGGTGCTGCCGTCGGCCCAATCCACCCAGCCTTCGAGCAACAGTGCGGCCCGGTTGTCCCGCGCCGCCCGCGGTCCGAAATCGAGCGTGAGGGAGTGCGTTTCAGCCACCCCGGCATAGTCGTGGCCGAACCCGGAGGCGTAGACCCCGTCGTGCCGCAGGATGGACGGCAGGACGTCGTTTCCGCGGCCCTCATGCGCCGCTACCGGGTAAATGCGGCGGCGGACGCCGAACAACCGGAACTCCGGGAACGGGGGCGACTTGAACTTCTCGTTGCTGAAAATCTCGACATCCGACGGGTGGTCCACGGCGATCAGCCGCGCCTGGTCCAGATAGGTGACCTCGTGCAGTTCTTCCGTCACGCGCACCCGGTACTGGCCCTGCTCCGGGACCAGCGCCCCGGCGGCGATCCGCACGTACTCGTCGTGATCCACGGGGAAAAACTGGCCATCGCTCGCGCTGGCGCCGAGCGGCGCCACGCCCAGCACGTCGGTAATGAACTGGAAGCCGCGGCCGTTCCATGTGAAAACCATGGGGCACGATCCCGCCAGGCGCGGCGCTTCCTTGACCGGAACAGCGCGGCCGGCCGCCTCGTTCGGCTGATTCTGGATCAGGCCGTTGGGCCAGGTGATGCGGATGGTATCGGCCTGCTTGTAGGGACCGAGCCCGAACAGCAGCGGCGCGCCGTCGTAGCCGGCCTTCTGGTAATGATCGCCCGCCTTGATTTCGATTTCGGATCCGGGCGCCGTCTTCAGGTTCTTCACGCCGGTGAGGGCTACGCGCAGCCAGTTGTTTTTCGTCGCGGTGCGATTCGCGAGCAGGTGAATGCTGCCGTCCGGCGCCACGACTGCCAGGTCGGGCTTTCCGTCGCCGTCGAAATCCGCCTGGGCGACGGCGGAGAAGGGGATGAGCCCCGCGGGCTGCACGGCGGCCGCGAATTGCGCCAGTCCCTGGTTTCGCAGGACGCCGTTGCGCGCCACGAGGTCCACAAACCCGCGGTCCTCGAGATCGGCGAACACGAAGGCGCCTGACCCCCGCGTGGCCGCGCCCACGAATTTGCCCTGGCGGTTCATGGCAAGGAACACGCCGCGCGCGGTGCTGAACGCCAGATCCACCCAACTGTCGTTATCCACGTCTACGGGGGCCAGGGTGGCGTTCGGGTGAACGGCGATCGGCTGGGGTAAGAAGGCCCCTCGCAACCCGTCGCGGTAGAGCACGCCGGTGCGGTCCGCATACGAAACCACCAGGTCCATGCCCTTCGTGTCCGGGACCACCCGGAATGCCGCGGCGTCCACGGCGGCGCCGTCTGCAAACGGGAAATGCGCCGTGTAGTCTTCAAACGTGCCGTCCCCGCGATTGCGGAGCAGCTTGGAGGAGGCGCCCAGGAGGAACAGGTCGAGGTCGTAGTCGTGATCGTAATCCAGCCAGACGGCCTTCTGGAAGCGGCCGGGCGGTAGTTTCACCCCGGTCTCCTGAAATCGGCCGCGGACATTATGGAACAGGCGCGCGCCGCCCTCGGTCAGGACGCAGAGGTCGGGGAAGCCATCATTGTCGAAATCCCCAACAGCCGCCGAGACGACGTCCTGAAGCCCGGCGAGGCCCGAATCGGGCAAGAGGTCAGTACCGTGACGGTAGAGCAGCAGACCCAAGCGCGACCACGCCAGCAGGTCGGGTGCGCCGTCGCTGTCGGAATCCAGGAAGAGCAAGCCGGCGGTCTTGGAATCGGCGCTTCCGGCGAGTTTGCGGTCCTCGAAGCGCACCGCCGCGGCAGGCGTCGCCGGGTGCGGGGCGGGGAGCGCCTGGACCGGGTCGTACAGCTCCGCGTAGGGGCACCACTCGACGTCTTCCTTCTCGTCCATCTCCTGTTGGCGCGACTTGACCTGCTGGAAATCGGCCAACGCGCGGGCGGCCTCCGCCTCCTCGCCGCTGAGCCGGTAATAGGTGTAGATCTGAAACCGCGGGGCCACGAAGTTCGGATCGAGTCTGGCGGCCGTGCGGAACTGGACCAGCGCGTCGGCGCCGCGGTCGGCCAGATTGTAGAGCAGCCCGAGGTTGTAGTGTGAAACCGGCTCGTCCGGGACGATCTGGATCATGCGTTCGAACTGCCGCATGGCGTCGGCGTTGCGCCCCATCCGCTTGTACGCGATCCCCAGATTGAACCAGGTGTGCGGGAGAGTGGGATTCTGCTTCTGGACCTTTTCCAGTTCGGCGACGGCGCCCTTGTTATCGCCGGCCCGCAGCAGGGCGAGGCCGTAATTGAGCCGGTCGCGGAACGAGTCGGGCGCCAGTTCGAGCGCTTTTTTCAACTCGGCGGGCGCTTCGGCGATACTGGTGGGCGTCTCGTAAAGCGCTTTCCCCAGGTTGCGATGGCGCCACAGGTCCTGTTCGGTGGTCTGTCCCACGCCCCGGGGAAGGAACACCAATACGGCGGCCGCCGACACGGACAGCCCCGCCACCCAGGCCAGTGTCTTCATAGGGTTTATTTGAGCATGCCGCGAGGGCGGGAGCGGAGCGGCCAGTTGCCCCGGCTTTGGGCGCGCCACCGTCTGTAGCACCTCTTCCCTGAGGTGTTACAACAGAATGTTCGAGGTTCGAACAAATAAAAAACGGATCGGCTACTCACAATTGGCTGAAAATTAAGGAATTTTAGCCGTTGACACCCTAATTGAAAGGTACTATTCTGCTCTCCGTTAGATTTCGGACATCTCGGCGCCAAAGTGTCTTTTATCGCCGGGGGAGTTGTGTAACGGACCCTCGTGTCCTGTGTAGAGAGGAGGTCTCACGAATGGACCAAAAGCGCTACGGGAAATGGTATTTCGGAATATCAGCGCTGTTCCTGGTCTTTCTGCTGATGCTGCAAATCCCCGCTGGGGGCCAAAATATCAGCGGTTCCATCAGCGCCACCGTCGTGGATAAAACGGGTGGTGTCATCCCCAATGCCAAAGTGGTTTTGAAAAACGAAGCCACGAGCACCACACGTGAAAGTACGACAAACGGGGCTGGCGTGTTCATGTTTCCCGCAGTCCTGCCGGGAACGTACACCCTAATCGTCTCGTCGCCGGGGTTAAATGACTGGGCGAGGAGCGGGATCACCGTCAGCCAGGGCTCGCCGGTGGGCCTGGGGACGATCACCCTCGAGGTTGGTCAGGCCAAGCAGCAAATCGAAGTGGTCTCGGCGATGGAAGCGCTGGTTCCGGTTGACTCGCCGCAGATCAGCCAGACCCTGAACAAACAGATGGTCGAGGACATTTCGATCGTGGGCCGTGACGCAGCCGAGCTGATCAAGATCATGCCCGGCATGGCCATGGCTTCGGGCCTCGGCCAGAATATGTGGAACAGCTACACCACGGCCAGCAATACGGGCCCCATCGGCGCGTTTTCCGCCGCCGGGACCCAGCCGAACGGCGCTATGACCATGACGATGGACGGCGCCAACCTGCTCGATCCCGGCAACCAGGGAACCCAGACCGCCAACGTCAACCAGAACCAGGTGGCGGAGGTCTCGATCCTGCAATCCGCCTACGGCGCGGAGTTTGCCAAGGGGCCGGTGACGTTCCAGGCCATCGGCAAGAGCGGTGGTTCGCAGTTCCACGGGCAGGGCTATCTATACGCCCGCAACGGCGTGTTTAATTCCATCGACTCGTTCTCCAAGAATCAGGGCGGCAAGCCGCTGGACGACAGCTATTACTTTCCAGGCGGCGATTTGGGCGGCCCGGTCCTGATTCCCGGAACGAAGTTCAACAAGAACCACGACAAGCTGTTCTTCTACACCGCCTACGAGTACATGAAGCAGCAGCCCGCGGGCAGTCTGCAGAACTACTTCGTGCCGACGGATGAGATGAAGAAGGGCAACTTCAGCCCGAGCTACCTCACCAGTCTCGGGTCGGGCTTTGCCAATGCGCACAGCGCCGCGGCGGCCGCGCTCGGCGGGAACGCTGCCAGCGGGGATGGAGTGACATTCCCCAACGGCATGATTCCGCAGAACCAGCTCGACCCCAACTCGGCGATCTACATGGGCCTGTTCCCGAAGCCGAACGCCAACGCCGCGTCGAGCTCGACGGGGACGAATTTCCAGTACTTCCTGGGTCCGCCCCAGAACCGCTGGGAGTTCCGCATCCGCGGCGACTACAACGTGAACGAGAAGACCAAGCTCTACTTCTCCTGGAACCGCCAGGTCGAGACCACCCACAGCCCGGTGAGCATCTGGTGGACCATTCCGGGGTCGCTGCCCTATCCGTCCGACCAGGTGGCGCAGCAGAAATCGGACATTCTCAATGCCAACCTGGTGCACGTGTTCAGCCCCACGCTGACCAACGAGTTCACGTTCTCCCAGGCCACGTTCACCAACCCGATTCACCTCGCCAACCCGGACGCGGTGAACCCGGATAAGCTCGGGTTCAAGATGACCGGGCTGTTCCAGAACAAGCTGATGCCGCAGATCCCCAACATCTTCGGCTGGAACAACTCGTCCATCGGATTCGCGACTTATCCTTACACTTCGGCGTGGGCGGCCGGCGGCGCGAATGCGTTCGGCAAGCTGTCGCAGACGCCGAACGTCCGCGACGATATCACCAAGGTCGCCGGCAGGCACACGCTGAAGGCCGGCTTCTATTGGGATTTCGCCCGCAACGACCAGGTGGGCGGCATCAACCTGGACAACACCACGCAGGGCGTAGCCGGGTTCGAGAACTGGGGCGCTCACAGCTCCGGGAACCCGATTGCGGACCTGGTGATGGGCCGTCCGAGCTTCTTCAACCAGTCGGCCGATGCTCCCGTGGCGGACGTGTACTACTACCAGTACTCGTTCTACGTGGACGACCAGATCAAGGCCACCCGGCGGCTGACCCTGAAGGTGGGCTTCCGCTTCGAGCACATGGGCAACTGGTTCGTGAAAGACGGACCGGGCCTGGCCGTCTGGGATCCCGCGAAGTACGACAACACCAGCAAGGCGGGTGGCTGGACGGGCATGATGTGGAACGCCATTGACAAGACCGTCCCGCGCTCGGGCTTCCCCTCCAAGTCGTTCTTCGCCGAGCCCCGCTTCGGCGCGGCTTACGACCTGTTCGGCACCGGCAAAACCGTGATCCGCGGCGGCGTCGGCAAGTACCGCTACCAACTGGCGTACAACAGCGTTGGCAACGCTTCGTACAACGCTTCCATGAACCTCCCCAAACTGAGCGCCAACTGGGGATGCTGCGTGGGGTGGAACCAGTTCAACCAGTACAGCCCGTCGCTGGGCGTGCCCGGTCTGGGTTCCGCCGTAGACGGAATCCTGACCAAGGGTGACGAGAGGACCCCGTACACCTGGACCTACAACATCACCCTCTCCCAGCGTATTCCGTGGCGCTCGGTGGCCGAGATCCAATACTCGGGCAACCGGTCGCGGGACCTGATGCTCCGCTCGCCTTTCCAGAACATCAACATGGTTCCGTTCGGCGCTTTCTTTGGGAAGGACCCGAAGACGGGAGTGATCAACGATCCCGGCGCCAGCGACTTCCCGGTGAACGACTACCGGCCGTACGCCAACTACACGGACCTGATTCTGGTCGGCCATGGCAGTTACTCCAACTACAATTCGCTGATCATGACCTGGCAGAAGCAGACCGGACGCGCCACGTTCACCGCGAACTACACGTTCGGCAAGGTGCTCGGCGTCCGCGACAACCAGACCGACAACGGTCAGGGCGCTGGCACGACGCTGTGGCCGTACGCTCTCCGCCCGAACTACGGCGTGCTGAACTGGGATCATACCCAGATCTTCAACGCGGCGTACGTCATCAACCTGCCCAGCCCCGTGAAGGGCAATATGTTCGCCAAGGGCGCGGTCAACGGCTGGATTGTCTCCGGCATCACGCAGGTGCAGAGTGGCGCGCCGATCCAGGGCAACACTGGCGGCACTCTGAACGTGCAGTATCCGGGGAACTACAGCGCCCAGAGATACCTGGGCACCAACGCCCCGTCCAACGTGGCGGTGAAGGTCATCTGCGATCCGCGTTCGGGCGTGCAATCGGGCCAGTATTTCAACCCGAGTTGCTTCACTCCGCCATGGGGCGGGGCCAACGGGGATATCGTCTGGCCGTACATCCGCGGACCTCACTTCTTCAACACCGACCTGGCGATCTACAAGTCGTTCCCCTTCAAGGAGCATCAAAAGGTCGAGCTGAGGTTCTCGACGTTCAACTTCTTTAACCATTCGCTTCCGCAGTTCGGAGCGGGTGGGAACAGCGACATCCAGTTGAACTTCCAGAACCCGAACGGTACGCTGTCGCCAACAAACCTGAACCAGCTCACCACCGGTACGCCGAGTTTCAGCGTCGGCCGCCGGGTGGTGGAGTTCTCGGCGATCTACAGATTCTGAGGTTACAGAGAATCTGCCCGTGACAAGGGGGCGGCGCCGAGCCGCCCCCTTTTTTTATCTGCTTCCGCCCGGCCGACGGTCTCTGCAAAGCTGACATGGGCCGGGCGGAAGCCCGGCTGCGGCCCGGAAGGGCCGCCCCACTGCTACGATGAAAGTTCATCCCCAATATGCCCGAAAAGCCTTACGACCATAACCAGATCGAGCTCAAATGGCGCGAGCGTTGGGAGAACGCCGATCTCTACCGGGCGGAGGAGAACTCCGACAGGCCTAAGTTCTACGCGCTGGAGATGCTGCCGTACCCCAGCGGGACGCTGCACATCGGCCACATCCGCAACTACTCCATTGGCGACGCGCTGGCGCGCTACAAATGGATGCGCGGGTACAACGTGCTCCATCCCATGGGTTGGGACGCCTTCGGATTGCCGGCGGAGAACGCCGCCATCGCCAACCAGCGGCCTCCGCGGGAGTGGACCCTCCAGAACATCGCGGCGATGAAGAAGACCCACCGGCGCTTCGGGTTCAGCTACGACTGGGACCGCGAGATTTCCACCTGCGAACCGGAATACTACCGCTGGAACCAGTGGTTCTTCCTCAAGATGCTGGAACGGGGCCTGGCCTACCGCAAGAAGGCGCTGGTCAACTGGTGCCCCCAGTGCGCCACCGTGTTGGCCAACGAGCAGGTGGTGGACGGCTGCTGCTGGCGCCACGACGATACCGCTGTGGAGCAGCGCGCCCTGGAGCAGTGGTTCCTGAAAATTACGGAATACGCCGATCAATTGCTGGACGATATGAGCAAGCTCGAAGGCGGCTGGCCGGAACGCGTGCTCACCATGCAGCGGAACTGGATCGGCCGTTCCGAAGGCGCCGAGATCGATTTTTCGCTGGCGGATAGCGGCGAGCCGATCCGCGTGTTTACGACCCGCGTGGATACCATCTACGGCGCCACCTGCGTGATTCTCGCTCCCGAGCACCCCCTCACCGCGCAGTTGCTCGACGCCGCGGGACAGGCCCGAGCCAAGGGGATGGTGGACGCGCGCGCGGGGCGGGACCCCGGCAACATCGAGAAAGACGGGTTCTTCACCGGCCATTTCGCCGTGAACCCGTACAGCAAGGAGCGGGTCCCGATCTGGGTCGCCAATTTCGTGTTGATGGGCTACGGGACCGGCGCGATTATGGCCGTCCCAGCGCACGACGAGCGCGATTTCGAGTTTTGCACGAAGTATGGGATTCCTATCCGGCCGGTGATCCGGCCCGACGGGCAGGTCGGGGAGCTGGCCCACGACGAAGCTTTTACGGACTACGGAATCGTGGAAAACTCGGGCGAGTGGTCCGGGCTGACCAGCGAAGAGGCGCGGCGGCGAATGGCGGAGTACGCCGAGCGCCATGGCTTCGGCAAGACCGCGATCACGTACCGCATCAAGGACTGGGGCATCTCGCGCCAGCGCTACTGGGGCACGCCGATCCCGGCGATCCACTGCCCCGCGTGCGGCGTCGTCCCCGTTCCCGAAGACCAGCTTCCGGTGGTGCTGCCGCTCCACGTGGAGATCACGGGCACGGGCAGGTCGCCCCTGGAAAATGCGCCGGAGTTCGTTTCCGTGACCTGCCCCCAATGCGGCGGCGCGGCGCGGCGCGAGACCGACACCATGGACACCTTCGTCGACTCGTCCTGGTACTTCTACCGCTACTGCGACCCGCGCAACAGCCGCATGCCGTTCGACCCCGCCAAGGTGGCCCGCTGGTTCGAGATCGACCAGTACATCGGCGGCGTGGAGCACGCCATCCTGCACCTGATCTATTCACGTTTCTTCACCAAGGTGATGCGCGACATCGGGCTGGTGCGGAACGACGAGCCGGCGCGGCGCCTCTTCACCCAGGGCATGGTGCTCAACGAAGGCGTCAAGATGTCGAAATCGAAGGGGAACGTGATCGGCGCGGACATGGTGGCGGAGAAGTACGGGGCAGACACCGCCCGCCTGTTCGTGCTGTTCGCCGCGCCGCCCGAAAAAGAGGTGGACTGGCGCGCCGAAGGCGTGGAGGGCATCTACCGCTTCCTCGGCCGCGTCTACCGGTTTGTCACACGGCATGTCGGACAGACGTCAGACAGTCCCGGCGCCTCGGACAGAATCGTTCTCCGCAAGCTCCACCAGACGCTGAAGAAGATCACCGAGGATTTCGAAAGCCGCTGGCACTTCAATACCTGCATCGCCTCCATCATGGAACTGGTCAACGTCCTGTATGCCGAAGAGGCGAACATTTCCGCTGCGGCGCTGGCGGAAGTCTCCGAGAAGCTGGCGTTGATGCTGGCCCCGTTCGCGCCCTATCTTTCACAGGAGATCTGGGAAGAGCTGGGCCAGGAAGGGCCCGTTTTCCGCCAGTGCTGGCCCGCATTCGACGCCGAGTTGGCGCAGGAAGAAGAGGCGGAGATCGTAGTGCAGGTGAACGGCAAGCTGCGCTCCCGCATCCACGCCCCGTTCGGCACGCCCGCCGAAGAGTTGGAGCGGCGCGCGCTTGCCGACGGCAAGGTGCAGCCATTCCTGGCCGGCAAGAAAGTGGTCAAAGTGATTACGGTTCCGGACAAGCTGGTGAATATCGTGGTGCGGTAGGACCTGCACTGCCGGCTGCCGGCCGCCCTACACCCCAAACATCCCGGGTTTGGGGTATTCCGGCGCGATTTGCCGGTTGCGCAAGAACGAAATCCGGTCATCCGGTCAAATTCGATCAAAATTGACCATCGATGTATTCCCCAAGCGCCTCGATTCGTGTAGAATCTGGAGAACAATGAACGGCGGCAATGTCACTGAGCCCCGCGCTGCCGGGCAAGAGCGCGGGTGTGTGGAAGGGGCGCTGTGCCGGGACGAGCGCCGGTTTCAATCCTCGGCCGCCGAAGAACCCTCCGCGGAGAGCGAGGAACGTTTCCAGGAACTGGCGGACGCAATGGTCCAGATCGTGTGGATTGCGGACGCCTCCGGCGCACTGGAGTACGGCAACCAGCGAGCCTATGAATACGCCGGCGTGCGGCCGGGCGACCTCGACGGGTGGAAGTGGACGGCGCAAGTTCACCCCGACGACCTCGCCGCGACCACGGCTGCGTGGAAACAAGCCATCCAGAGCGGAGCGGCCTATGAAGTCGCGCAGCGACTGCGGCGGTTCGACGGCGAATTCCGCTGGCACCTCACGCGGGGCGCCCCCGTATGCAACCGCCAGGGGCAGGTCATTCGCTGGGTCGGCACGGCCACCGACATCCACGACCACAAACTCGCGGAGGAGGCGCTGCGCCAGACACAAAGGGAACTCGCGGAACGCGTCCGGGAGAGGACGGCCGAGTCGCGGCGCCACGCGGATTATTATGCCAGCATGTTGGCCGCCTCCACCGACGGGTTTTGGCTGGTAGACGCCGAGGGCAGGGTGCTGGACGTGAATGACGCCGCCTGCCGGATGAGCGGTTACTCCCGCGCCGAGCTCTTGACGATGCGCATACCGGCCCTCGAGGCCGATGAGCGGCCGGAGGAGGTAGCAGCGCACATCCGCCGAGTCGCCGAGTCCGGATTCGGCCGTTTTGAGCGCCGGAACAGAACCAAGTCAGGCCGCATCATCGACGTTGAAATCAGCGTGTGCCTTTCGCGGGCGACAGGGCAGCTCCTGGTGTTCACCCGGGACATCACGCGTCTCAAGCAGACCCAGGCGGAACTGTGCCGTCATCGCGATCAGCTCGAGATGCTCGTTGCAAAGCGCACGATTGAATTGGAGGCGGCGAACGCGCACCTCCTGCAAGAGATCGCCGAGCGCAGGTTGGCGCAAGAGGCGATTCGGAAGAGCCGGAACATGCTGTCCCGAGCCCAACGTGTGGCGAAAACAGGTAGTTGGGAGTGGGATATCCGTTCGGGCGATCTGACCTGGTCGGACCAGGTCTACCACGGGTTTTGCCTGGATCCCGGGGTGGAACCCAACTATGAGACCTTCCTCTCGCTCGTGCACGCCGACGACCGCAGCCGGATTCGAGCCGCCGTGGAGGAGGCTCTTGCCGGCCAGCCTTACGAACTGGAATACAGGATCTCTCTACCGGATGGTTCCATCCGCCATTTCCTGGCCCAGACCGACGTGGATTTCGACGAGCAGGGAAAGCCGGTCCGCATAACGGGCACAACCATGGACATTACGGACCGGAAGCAGGCTGAAGAAAGGCTGCGTCAGTCGCAAAAGCTGGAGAGCATCGGCCTGCTGGCCGCCGGGGTGGCCCACGATTTCAACAACCTGCTGTTGGGCATCATCGGCAACGCCAGCCTGGCGCGGGAACAGTTGCCGCCGGACCATCCGGCCGCGGAGCTTTTGGCCGGGATCATCGGCATCGGGGAACAGGCCGCCACTCTGACCCGGCAGATGCTCGCGTACTCCGGAAAGGGCCAGTTTCTGGTGGAGCCGGTTATTCTCTCGGAACTGGTTCCCCAGATCAGCGGCCTGCTCGAGCCTTCCATCTCCAGAAAGATCGAGTTGCGATTCGACCTCAGCCCGGACCTGCCGGCCTTCGAAGCGGACCGCAGCCAGATCCAGCAGATTTACATGAACCTGTTGTTCAACGCCGCCGAGGCGATAGGCGGCGGCTCCGGGCTGATCACGGTAAGAACAGGGGTTCAGGAGATGGATGGGCGGGCGTGTGTCTGGGATATCGTGGGGCAGGAGCTTCGGGCGGGCCGCTACGTATTCCTGGAAGTCGATGACAACGGCTGCGGCATGAACGATGCAACCAGGGCCCGGATCTTCGATCCTTTCTTTTCGACGAAATTCACGGGGCGCGGATTGGGTTTGGCGGCGGTCGCCGGGATTGTGCGCGCGCATCGAGGCGCGATCCGCGTCGCCAGCGCGCCGGGCAAAGGCAGCCGCTTTACGGCCCTGTTTCCCCTTGCGGAGGCCAACGTTTCCGGCGCGGTGCTCATCGTGGACGATGAGGCGGTTGTGCGGCGGGTGGCGCGGCAGGGGCTGGAACAGCGAGGGTACCGCACCATGGTGACGGAGAGCGGCCCGGCGGCCATCGATCTTCTGGAGAACAATGCCGTCGAACTCGTTGTCCTTGACGTGAGTACGCCCGGCCCAGGCGGGGAAGACGCTTTGTCGGAGCTCCGCAGATACCGCCCGGACGTCAGGTTTGTGATTTCCAGCGGCTACAGCGAGGCCGAGGCGCGGAAGCTTTTTCGAGGGCGACGCGTCTCCGGCTTCATTCAGAAGCCCTACACCTCGGCGCAACTGGCGGATAAGGTGCGGGAAGCGATGAATGGGAGAGAGGAGCCAGGAGACAAGAATCAGGAGGGCCCGCGGCCTCCTGTCTCCTGATCCCTGTCTCCTGCCTCGTCTTTATTGCGCCGCGATGGCGGTCAGGAGAGCCTGGACCTTCTCCGGCGAGCCCGTGAAGAGATTGGCGGGCGAGCCGCGGTAACGCAGCATTTTGCCGTAGATGACATTCTCCAGGGTGGAGTTGATGCCCCAACCGGCCAGGTATTGCAGCCGCAGATCGCCGTCGGTGTTGATCTCGGCGCCTTGCAGCCAGGGCCCGAGATCGGTTTTCTGGCCGGCGTATCCGGAGAAGAGGTCGAGCGGCGAGAATACGCCGATTTCCCGCAGCGACTGCGCCACGGGGGCGTAGTCGGGGCGCTCGAGCCGCTGCTGCACCTCATCCACGTTGACCTTCAGCGGTTCCGCCTGGCCCAGGAACACCATGTCGTAGCCGCTCCCGTTGATGGTGTTGGCCCAGATGGTGCCGTTGGGAAACGCGTCCAGAAACGTCGCGATCTCGCTGCGCACGGTGCGCTCGTCGCTTTCGTACAGCGGGACGTAGAGCGAGAACATGCCGCCCGGATTGAGATGGCGTTTCACCGCTTCGAAGTACTCCCGGGAATACAGCGCCGCGGTCCCCTTGGCGAAAACGTCCAGAGGGTCGGAAGCGATAATGTCGAACTTGTCCCGCGTGGTCATGAGGTAATGGCGCGCGTCGTCATAGATCATGCGCGTGCGCGGGTCGTTCAGCACGTTGTAATCCTGCCGGGCGAAATAGCGGGTGGAGGTGGGCGGGATCACCGGTTCGATTTCGCATACGGTGATGTGTTGGATGCTCGGGTAGGTGGTGAACGTGCCGGCCGAAACGCCCGCGCCGAACCCGATGCCGAGCACGGAACGGGGCGCGGGGTGGAGCACGGCGGGCAGGTGTCCCACGGTACGCTGCAGTTTCATATCGTACGGTTCGGTGGTGGCTTCCACGTGGCCGTTCACGTCCACTTCGTAGGCGCCGTCCGACCAGCGCGAAATGGCGACGGAGGAATTGCGGCCCTCCTTGGTATAGATGACTTCCCCGCTGGAGATTGCCATCTTCCGGCCGTAAGCGATGAGCTTTCCGGGAACCGGATGCACGTTCCACGCCAGCACGGCGGCGATGACCAGCGCGGCCGAAAGCGCCGGGGCGGCGGCCATGGAGGGGCGCGCTTTCAAATGGGGGATGAGCACGAAGAGCGCGCTGGCGGCCGAGAGGACCAGGATCAGGCGCTCCGATTGCTGCGTGCCGATCCACGGGATCAGCACAAGGCTGGTACCGAGAGCGCCCACAATGGCGCCCAGGGTATTGGCGGCGTACACGCCGCCCACAATCCTCCCCGGGTCCTCGCCGGGACGGGCTGCCGCGGCGCAGGCCAGTGGAAAGCTCGCGCCCCACAGGATCGCCGGCGGCAGAATCGCCCACAGGCAGCGCACCATGTCGAGTTGAAAGATGTGCCATGGGCTGAGGGTCAGGAGCGGGTTGATGGGCCAGAACGGCAGCGAATCGGAAATCATCCAGGCGGCCCAGAAAACGGCTCCGCCCAGGGCGATCTGGCACCAGCCCAGCGCGGCCCGCGGAGACGCCGCGCGCAGCAGCCACGACCCGAAGGCGCTGCCGATGGCAAGCCCTATGAGAAACACCGCCAGGATGACGGAGAACACGTACACGGTGGCGCCCAGGAGGTAGCCCAGGAGGCGCGTCCAGATCACTTCCGCGCCCAGCGCTCCCGCGCCCGACATGGCGATCGTGACATAAATCGGCCAGCGTGCGGCGCCGCCGGCGGGCGCGGGGGACGCCGGGACCTCCGTCTCGGGTTTCACGTTCGCCGGGGCTCGCGCCGCCAGTAAGACGCTCAGTCCCGCCACCGCCAGGTTGATCGCCGCGGCCGCCAGGGTACCCACGGTCGTGTTGTAGAGGCGCAGCAGATAGAACCCCGCCAGCAGACAGCCGAATACCGCTCCCACGGTGTTGCCGCCGTACAGAATGCCCCACCACGAGGCGCCGCGCGGCGTGCTCTCGGTCCAGCGCACGATGGCCGGCAGCGAGGCGCCCATCAGCGCGGTGGGCGGCAGCAGGCAGATCGCCGCAATGAAACCGCGCAGCAACATCCCGGGAAGCCCGTGGCCCACAACCGCGAAATAGACCCGCTCGATCAGGGGGATGAGCACCAGCGCCAGAATCCCGCACGCCGCGATGCCCGCTTCCAACACCGCATACACGCGCAGCGGGTGCTGCTTCCAGCGCAGGCGCGGCAGTCCCAGGCTGCCCAGGCACAAGCCACCCATGTAGGTGGCCAGCAGGACACCCATCGACACGGCCGTGGAACCAATGGCAAGCTGCAGGAGTTGAAACCAGACAATCTCATAAATCAGGGCGGAACAGCCGCTCCCGGCGAACAGGAGGATCAGGTAAGGGAAAAAGCGCGAGGCATCGCCTTGGGTTTTTTGGATTTCCATCGAATCTCCGGAGACCAATGATGATAGCGTCCTTCGGGGCGGAAATGTGGGGAGGGGAGGAACCCTGTTTCGCTTTTCTTTCGCCTGAGGTACACTGATAGCCGATGCGCTTGTTGGTGCCTCAATGACTAAATGATTTAATGATTAAATTCCTACATGAGCGCCAGCGCGTCCACATCGACGATGACCGAGGTGCGCGGAATCTTCTGCGCGGCGGCCTGATTCGGGGCTTCGCGGGATTCGTCGATGGTTGGGTCCGCGATCTTCCCCAAGTCCCGGACGCCACGCTGTACCTGCTCGTGGAGGAGGCCGCGCGCCGCACGAACCGCGCGGAGTTCGTGCGCGCGGCGCATCTGGGCGGGTTTTGCGCCTCGCTGGCGCGCACGATTCTGGAGTTCTCCTCCGCGGGTTGCGGTAGCGCCCGCCTGGCCCGCCATCTGCCGGACGCGCCGCTGGCCGCTGCGTTCACGGCGGTGTATCGCGAGGTGGAGCGGGCGGTCGAGGAGCGCGGCCTGGCCCTGCGCGCCGCCCGTCTGGAGCGAGCCGCCGAACGGATCGGGCGCGAAGGACTGGGCGGCGTGCGGACGGTGTGGCTGCACGGGTTCGATACGTTCACCGAGCCCGAACAGCGAGTAATCGATGCGCTGGCGCGGCAGGCGAAGGTGATGGTGAGCCAGGGGCCGAGTGTCCACACGAATGGGGACAGGCCCAGAGGGCGCCCCGGCAGGAGTGCCCACGCCACCTTCTGTGCGCCCTCTGTGGAGCGCGAGTGTGAAGAGATCGCCCGGCGCATTCTGGAGGAGGCCGCCGCGGGACGGCCTTTTCATGAAATCGGAATTATCGTGCGCGCGGCGGAGGCTTATATCCCCCTGTTGCGCTCCACGCTCGGGCGGTTCGGGATCCCCGCGCACTTCCACTTCGATGCCCCGCTCGACCGCCAACCCGCCGTGCGTTTTCTTTCGGGCGTGGTAGAGGCCATGCTGGGCGGATGGGACCACGCGCAAACTCTCGCGGCGCTGCGGCTTGCGCCCCGGTTCGCGGATTCGATGGTGATGGACCGCTTCGATTTCGCCGTCCGCGAGCAGATTCCCGAAGCCGGATTGGGTTCGCTGAAAGCCCTGCTGGTCGCGCCGGACGGCCATCCGCTCTCGACCGGCGCCGAGCGGGTGATGCGCAAGATCGACCGGATCGGGTCCATCGAGGAGTGGCGTCTATTCAACCTCTCGCCCGCGGACTGGGCGGAGCAACTGCGGGAATTGCGCGCTCTGTTTCGTCCCGCGCGCCCCGCTGACGGCATCGGCCACGAGCGGGCGCTGGAACTGCGGAGGCAGTCCGCGGCGCTCGACGAATTCGACGCGGCGCTCGACGAGGCGGCCCAGGCGCTCGCACCGCGGCGCCAGATCCGGCTGGAGGAGTTCTGGCGCGCGGCAAAATCCGTTCTTCGCCTGAAGGGCTTGCGGGCGCCGGACCGGCGCGGCAATGTGGTGCACGCGGTCGGCGCACGGGAAGCGCGGCACTGGACCTTTCCCGTGGTCTTCGTGTGCGGCGTGACGGAGCGGCAGTTCCCGCGTTTCCACGCGCAGGATCCGTTCTTTCCGGAACCCGCCCGCCGCGAACTGAACGCAGCCGGCATCCGCGTGGCCACGGCCGCGGAGTTCGAGCGCGAAGAGCGCGCGCTGTTCGATTCGGCGGTTGCCTGCGCCTCGGCGCTGGTCACGCTTTCATACCCCGAGTTCGACTCGCGGGGCGAGCGCAACCTGGAGTCGGTGTTTTTGGAAGAATACGGTGGCGCGCGAAGACATGCGAATATTCGAATCGCTCCGGGCGAGGCATGCCTCGCCCCTACAAGGGGTGGTCATGTAGGGGCGGGGCATGCCCGGCCCGGCGTCCAGATTATGGCTCCGCCGCTGCTCGAAGTCTTGCGCGAACGGACCGCTCGCGTCTCTCCCACCTCGCTGGAGAGCTACCTGAAGTGCCCGTTCCAGTACTTCGCCAGGCGCACCCTCAGGCTCGCGGCCCCGCCGGCGCGCCCCGAAAAGCGGCTGGATTTCCTTTTGCAGGGCAGCATCGTCCACGAAACGCTGGCCGAGTGGTACGTCCGGCGCCAGGAAGATATCGCGATCGTGTTCCAGCGGACGTTCGCTCGCGCCATGGAAAACCACCACGTCCCGGACGGCTATCGCCGGCAGGCGCTGCGCCATGCCATGCTGGAGGATCTCCGCGCTTTCGCCGCCGGCGACCCCTGGCCGCGCGAAGGTTTCGAATCCCGCGTGGAACAGCCATTCGCCTATTCCCTGGGCGAGTCGGTGCGCGTTTCCGGCGTTATCGACCGCTTGGACCTGGCTCCTGGCGGAGATGCTTACGTCATCGATTACAAGTACAGCGGCCGCCGGGGGGCCAAAGACCGCCTGGAAGACGAAACGCTGCTGCAGGCGCCGCTGTATTTCATCGCCGCCGAAAAACAGTTTGGCGTCAGACCGGCGGGGATGTTCTACGTGGGGCTGAAAAGCGGAGTCGTCTACGCCGGCTGGAAGGAGGCTTCGAGTGGGCCGGACCTGCCGGCGGGCCTCCCGATTCCGGCGGATTGGCTGGCGCGCGCCGCGGAGCGCGCCACGCAAGCGGTGGACGAGATTCGCGCCGGCCGCGCCGAACCGAGGCCCGACCCCGAGATCTGCCGGCTGTGCGACTACGGCGACGTCTGCCGGCGCAGCGCGGCGGCAAGGCGGCCGGCGGTCGAGGCGGAGGGCGCATGAGCGGTCCGGTTTTCACACCCGGACAACTCGACGCCGTCGATATCGGCCGGCGGGAGGTGGATGCCTGCATCGTGGCCGGTCCCGGGTCGGGTAAGACTACGGTGCTGGTCGAGTACTTCCGGCGGCTGGTTGCCGCGGGCGTGGATCCGCTGCGGATTGTCGCCATCACCTTCACCGAGAAGGCCGCGCTCCACATGCGGAAGAAACTGGCGGAGGTTTTTTCGAGCGACCAGGCGGTCCGCGCCGGGCTGGAACGGGCGTGGGTCTCCACGGTCCACGGATTTTGCGCCCGCGTGCTGCGCGAGAACGCCGTGTTTGCGGGGGTGGATCCGCTGTTCTACGTGGCCGGCGAACGGGAGGCCTGGCTTCTGCAGCGGGAATCGATATCCGCCGCCCTCGAAGCGTTGTTCCGCGAGCGCCCGGCGGCGGTCGGCGATCTGATGCGCGGGCTTCCCGCCTCCGACTTCGAGGAAGCGGCGCTTTCCGCATACGACGCCATGCGCGCGGCCGGCGTGGCGGTGGAGCAACTGGCGGCTTACCCCACGCCCCCGGGATGCACGCTGCGCGACGTGGCGCTCACGCTCGACGAACTCACCGGGGCGGGCCTGAGCCTGCCCGGCTGGAGCTGCGCCCAGCGCCAGCACCTGAACGAGATCATGGAAGGCGCGGAGCGGGCCGTCTCCTCGGCTACGCCCTTGGACGCGTTGAGCGCCATCGCGAGCTTCTCGGCCAACCTGCGAAAGTGCAAGCAGGGCACGCCGGCGTATGAGCTGGTCCGCCGTCTAAAGGACGAAATCAAAGAAGCGCGGTATTCCCTGATTACCGCCCACTATGCTCCCCAGCGGGAGTTATTGATAGAGGCGCTGCGCCGTTTCGACCGGATGTACCGCGAGGGCAAGCGGCAGGCCGGCGCGCTCGATTTCGCCGACCTGGAAGAATGCGCCGTACGGCTGCTCTCCGAAGACCCGGAGGCGCGCGCGCGGATCCGGGCGCAGTTCGATTACGTCCTCATGGACGAGTTGCAGGACACCAACGGCCAGCAGGCGAAATTGCTGGCATTGCTGCGCCCGCCCGGGCGGTTCTACGCGGTAGGCGACATCAATCAATCCATTTTCGGTTTTCGCCACGCGGAGCCGCAGGTGTTCCTCGACTACCGCGCCGCGGCCGGACGGAGCGGACGCGTCGTTCAACTGGACGCGAATTTCCGCAGCCGGGCGGAGGTCCTGCGGGCGGTGGAGACCATCGTCGAAGGCGCGCCCGGGATCGAACCGCGGAGCCAGAAGGCGGAGCGCGAATTCGCCGCCCCGGGCGAACCGGTTGTCGAGTGCCTGTGCGCGGCGGACGCCGAACTCGAAGCGCGATGGGTGGCGCGGCGCATCCTCGAACTCGATCGCGAGTTCAGGGATATCTCCGTGCTGGTGCGCAATACGGAGGTGATTCCGGAGTTCGCGGCGGCTTTCGACGAGGCCGGCGTGCCTTACGTATTCAACCGCGGCCGGGGGTTCTACGATTCTCCCGAAGTGGCCGACATGGTGAACCTGCTGCGGGTCATCGCCAATCCGCGCGACGAGATCGCGCTGGCCGCCACGCTGCGCTCGCCATTCGTAGGGGTATCGGCGGACGCGATCCTGGAACTCAAGCTGGCCTCGGAGAACATGGGCGCCGGGCTCGCCCTGCTCGGGGACGGCGATCCGCCGCTGATGCGCTTCCGCGAGCGGCTGGCGGAATGGCGGGCGCGCCGGGAGTACGTTACGTTCGACCGGCTGCTGCTCCGCGCCATGGACGATTGCGGCTATCAGCCCGAATCCGGCGCGCGCGGCGCGGCCAACCTGGAGAAGTTCCTGGCGGAGGCGCGGGAGGCTTCCGCGCGCCTGTCGCTCGACGAGTTCGTCGCCGAATTGGGGCTGGTGCGAGAGGCCAACCCGCGCCAGCCGGATGCGCCGCCGGAGGAGTTGGCGGACGCGGTCAAGCTCATCACCGTCCATTCCGCGAAGGGCTTGGAGTTTCCCGTGGTGTTCATCGCGGCCCTGCACAAAGGGGTGGATGCGAGCCCGCCTCCGATCGCGTTTTCGCCGCACATCGGCCTGGGCGCGCGTTGGCGCGACCCGGCGCGCCGCGAAGAGAAGGACGACCTCTACCTTCACGCCCTACGCCACGAGCGGAAAGAGCGGGAGGAGCGCGAAGCCTCGCGCCTGCTCTACGTCGCCATGACGCGCGCGGAGGAGCGCCTGATCCTGAGCTTCTCCGCGGGCGCGAGAAAGCCGGCGAACTGGGCGGGGGTGGTGATCGACAAGCTGCGGCTGAACATCTCCGAGCCGTGCGACGAGGTGGTGACGCGTGTGGCGCCCAACGGGGAGGAGTGGCAACTGCGCGTGGTAGTGGCGCCGGCGACCGCTCCTTTCGGCCGCGGCTCTGTCACACCCGGCAGAGCCGCGCAGCTGGTCGAGTTCGTCCCGCCTCCACCGCTCGCCGGGCAGCACGACACCGATGCCGCCGTGACGGCTCTGACCGCTTTCGCCAACTGTCCGCGGGCCTACTACCTGGGGCACTACCTCGGCTTCGAAGCCGTGGCGTCCAAGCGGCAGGTCTACGAAATCCCGGCCGCGGAGTTAGGAACGCAGGTGCACGCGCTGCTCGCCGGGGCGCCGGCGCCCGATGCCGATCCGGAGGCGTTGCGCCTGGCCGACGTCTTCCGCCAGAGTCCGCTGGGGCGGCGCGCCGCCCGGGCGGCGCGGGCGGAGCGCGAGTTCGATTTCGTCATGGCCGCCGGTCAACTGGTGATCCGAGGGCAGATCGACCTGTGGTTCGAGGAGGGCGGGGAAGTGGTAGTGGTGGATTATAAAACCGACGAGGTCACCCGGGCGCAGGCCCGCGAACGCGCGGACGACTACGCCTTCCAACTGCGCCTCTACGCGCTGGCGTTGGAGCGCGCCACGGGCCGGGCGCCGGACCGCGCCTGGCTCTATTTCCTGCGGCCGAATACGGCGGTCGAGGTGGACCTTTCTCCTTCGCTGCTGGATTCTCCCGAGCAGGTGGCGCGCGATTTTCAGGAGGCGCAGGCCGAACTGCGGTTCCCCATGAAGGAAGGAGAGCGCTGCCGGCATTGCCCGTTCGCACGGGATTTATGCCCGGCGGTGAGCTAAACTGCCAGGGATGACCACGCAGAACTACGCCAATCACCGCCGGATCGATCCCCTATTCCACGGCGTGCTGTTCGGCCTTCTGGTGTTGACGCTGGGCGGCGCCATCGTCAACCTCTACCTCTCGCTGGGAGACCATAGCCGGCTGTACAACGCCTCGCTCATTCTCGCCCTGGTGGTCTGCGCCATCCTGCTTTTCTTTTTTTGCCGGATCTATCCGCTGAGAGCGCAGGACCGGGCCATCCGGGTGGAAGAGAACCTACGGCATTTCGCGCTGACGGGGAAACTGCTGGACCCGAGAATCACGATCGCGCAAACCATTGCGCTGCGGTTTGCGCCGGATGAGGAGTTCGTGCCGCTGGCGCGCCGCGCTTCCGAGGAGAAGCTCGCCCCGGACGCCATCAAGCAAGCCGTAAAGAACTGGCGGCCGGATACGCACAGAGTGTAAGGTGGAGTGGGCCTCCGGCCTGGTGCGCCCGCTTTCATGCAGGCAGGAACACCGCCACGAATGGCGGCGTGGCAGGCTGAAAGCCCACTCCACGAAGGTTACGCGCGCGCCGGGACGCGGGCCGGGCGGTGTTGCCACAGCCAGATACCGCCCGCCGCGAAGAGCGCCAGCGAAATCCACTGCGAGGTGTCCAGCGGGCCGCCCCAGAGGTTGCCCTGCTCGTGGAAGCGGAAGAACTCCACGGTGAAGCGCGCGGCGGAATAAAGCACGAGATACATGCTGATGATGGCGCCCGCCGGGTGCGGTTTCCGGACGCGCCAGAGGAGAATGCCGAAAATCAGGAATTCGGCGAATGCTTCGTAGAGCTGCGTGGGGTGCAGTGGAATGCCGAGAGGCACGCCCACCAACTGGTTGGAGGCGGGGTTGGTAAAGCGCACGGCCCACGGCGCGTGGGTCGGGACGCCCCAGCAGCAACCGGCGGAAAAGCATCCCAGCCGGCCGATGCCGTGGCCCAGCGCGATGCCCGGCGCGAACACGTCCGCCGTCTTGGCGAGCGGCAGCCCGGTTTTCCGCATGTACCACCAGGCCACCGCCAGCGCGGCGATCAGGCCCCCGTAGAAGACGCCTCCCGCCTGCAGCGTGGCGAGCGAGAAGATCTCGCCGGGATGCTGGTAGTAATACGGAGCGTCCACGATGAACATCATGAGCTTGGCGCCCACGATGGCCGAAAGGGCGCAGTAGATGCCCAGGTTGAGCACCGCGTCCGCGTCCAGGCCGGCGCGGCGCGCCAGTCTGCCGATCAGCCACAGCGCGGACAGGAACGCCAGCGCCACCAGCACGCCATAGGTGTGCAGAAACGGAATGTCGAAAAAATCGGGAAACATCAGGTTCGCGCCGCCTCGCGCTTAGGCTTCAGCAGGTCCAGCAGAAGCAGGCCGCTGCCCACCACGATGGCGGAATCGGCCACATTGAAAGTCGGCCAGTGATATTGGCCGATGTAGAACTCCAGAAAGTCGGTGACGCGGCCCCATGCCACGCGGTCGAAGACATTGCCGGCCGCGCCGCCCAGGATCAGCCCCAGCCCGATCACCGTCAGCCGGTCCATGCGGCTGGAATTCCAGAGCAGCGCGCCCACCAGCGCCAGCGCCGTCGCCGAGATCACGATGAGCACCACCGTGCGCCACTCGGAGGTGGAATCGTTGAACAGCCCGAAGGCTACGCCCCGGTTCTGCGTGTGCACGATGTCGAAGAAACCGGGGATGACGCGGTAGGTGTCCAGTGCCGACACGTACGTCTCGATCAGCCACTTGGTCAGCCGGTCGAGTGCGAACACGGCCGCCGCCAGCGCGT
>JAIQFU010000428.1 GCA_020073115.1 Terriglobia bacterium | reverse complement strand
GTCCAAAGCTGGTAGCGCCCGGCCGAATTGTCGACATGCGTGAACAGCAATCCCTTGCCGCTCGGAAACCAGACGGGACGGCCAAGGAATTGGGGGTTCGTGCTGGAGAACATCTCGCGGATACTTCCATCTGCACCACCCGATCGGTTCGGAATCCCAGGTCGGCGTCGAGCAATCTCAAGAAACTGCGGCTCATCGCGAGACAGCCGGCGAGGAGAACTACTGTCAGCGCCGCCTGCAAGGCGACCAGCCCGCTGCGAATCGCGCCGGCGCCGGACCCGGCTCCGCCCGGCTGGCTGCGCATCACATCCTGCGCTGGTTGTGCCCGGCGGATCGCCAGCGCGGGCAGTACTCCGAACACCACTCCCGTAAAGAGGGCCGCCGCCCCCGCGAATGCCAGTACGCGCCAATCCAGCAGCGTATACGCCTGCGAGGCGGAGGAAGCCGGTTCGATTCGGGCGGCGAGCCTCGAAGCCCACCAGGCCACCGGCAGGCCGAAAACCGCGCCGGTCACAGTCAGGGCAATGGCTTCCGTGGATAACTGCTGGACGAGCCGGGAACGGCTGGCCCCCAGCGCCGCCCGCACGCTCAGCTCCAAACGGCGTTCGTTGGTTCGGGAAAGGAGCAGTTGAGCAACGTTGGCGCAGGCGATAAGCAGCGCCAGCAGGACCGCGGCGAACAGCATGGTGGAAGCCCGGCGCACGGGACCGGCGAGTTCATCCCGCAGAGACACAAATCGGCGCCCGCGCATGAGGAAGTCGCTGGATACTTTCCAGGAGGAATACGCCCGCCGAAGCTCGGCGGTGAACATCGCACTCGCTTGTGAAAGCGTCTCGCCCGGTTTCAGACGCCCGATGACGGCCTCGCTCACAATGCCGTGAGTTCGCGGTAATCTCCAGATCCCGGCCGACCACACCCCGGTTCGCCCCGGATAATCCACTCCAGGAGGCGCTACGCCGACCACGGTCAGCGGAAACCCGTTCACCCGCACAGTCGAGCCCAGTACGCCGGGATCGCCGCCGAGAAGTTGCAGCCAGAGCCCGTGGCCGATCACAGCGACGCCATTAGCGCCCCGGGAATCTTCGTCCGGCAGGAAGGCACGGCCCAACTCCGGCTCGACTCCCAGCACGCGGAAGAAGTTGCTCGTGACCTCGGTCACGGTGGCGCGCGATGCGCCGGCGGCTCCGTTCAACGTCATGTCCGCCGTGGAGAACTCCGCGGCGCCAGCCAGGTATGCGCTGCGGTCCCCCCATTCCCTCACTCCGCCCGGACCCGTGACCAGGCCGGAGTTGAACATCTCGATATGCACCAGCCTCCCGGGATCCCGGAAAGGCAGCCCGCGGAACATCACGCCATTCAAAACGCTGAAGACGCCCGTGGTGACGCCGATCGCCATCGCCAGGGCCATGATGGCCAGCCCCGTCGCCAGGGGACGCCGCCGGTAAACCCGCGCGGAGATTCGCAAATCCTGGGCCAACTCGTGAAGGATTTCCGCCGGAATCGAGACTGCCAGGTCCCGGAGCGCGCGCGTCCAGAAAGCCATGCGCGCCGCCCCACCCCGCACTCCCCGATAATCGTCCTGAAACTGAAGGTCCATGGACGACTCGTATTCCTCCCGGAACCGCGCCGGGTAGAGCCGCAAGAGCAGGCGATAGATCTTGGACGGGGAGCCCATGCGTCACCCCGCAAACTCGGGAAGCCCGCCCCGCTCATCGGCCAGCCGCACCAGTTCCCGCATGCGGTTGGCTTCCGCTTCGAGCGCCCGCGCGCCCAGTGGAGTGATGCGGTAGTACCGGCGGCGGGCGTCGTCGAGGTGCGGGTCGGGCCGCTCTCCGGATTCCTCGATCAGGCCCCGCTCCAGCATCTTGTTGATGGACCCGTAGAGCACGCCCGACCCGAGGTTCATCTTCCCGCCGCTGCGCTGTAATATCTCCCGCTTCAGGGCATACCCGTGCCGCTCTCCCCGGCTCAGGGAAAGGAGCATGTAGTAGAGAGGCAAGCCGAGTGGAAGGAGAGCCTCCATGGGGTTCTGTTTATCGCGCGACATATTATGTCTCGTACGGACATAGTATGTCCTGGTTACGAAAACCTGTCAAGCCTTCATCAGACGTCGAAAGCAGTACGCGCCAATAAATCCACCTCCGCCGACATTCGCCTGGCCGCGCGGAGAAGGGCCGCCCCCGCTTGACAGGCATTTCTATTTGATCTACTATCTAGGACTAATCATGCAGAAAGCTTATCTTGGAGAATTCGAACAGCTTGTTCTGCTGGCCGTCCTGCGCCTTGACGACGCGGCTTACGGCGTCCCTATACGCGCAGAACTCGAGCAACGCGCGGGACGCCGGGTTACCGTAGGGGCCCTCTACGCAACCCTGGACCGCCTGGAATCGAAGGGCTTTCTGGATTCCTGGTTCGCCGAGCCCACGGCTCAACGGGGCGGCCGCTCGAAGCGGTATTTCAAGCTGCTGCCCGAGGGCATTCAGGCCCTTTCGGAGTGCAGGTCCGTGTTCGAGCGCATGTGGCAGGGAGTCCGCCTGGATAAAGAGGGCCACAATGCGTGAGCCTCCTCCGAGGATGGCGGAAGCGCGGGTGCGCTGGCTCGTGGGCGGGCGCGACGCCGATGCGGTCGCGGGCGATATGCGTGAGGAGTACGCGGCCCGCGGCGGCGGCCGCCTTTGGTATTGGAGCCAAGCCCTGAGTTGCATGGCGGTTCGGTTGTCGCCGCACAGGCGAATGCTGCCGGGCGTCGGCATGGATTTCCGGCTCGCACTCCGCACGGTCCGCCGCAACCCGGGGTACGGTTTCACGGCGATGATCTGCCTGGCGCTGGCCATGGGCGTGAACACCGTTCTTTTCAGCTTCCTGAACAGTATGTATTTTCGCCGGCTGCCCCTTCCGGAAGCGGATCGAATCGTGACGATACATCGCGGCAAAACGCCCTTCTGCACCCGGTCGGAGTACCGCGGTTTCCGCGACGGCCTGCGATCCATGCAGGCCGCGACGTCTCTGATCGCGGGTGAAGCGCTGGGCATCGGCCAAATCACTTCGACAGCGATCTTCGAGTTTGTGTCACCGAATTACCCTCAAGTCCTCCGGGTCGGGACCTCCCTGGGCCGGTGGTTCACGCGCATGGACGAAGCGGGTTCGAGCGGGCCAGTCGCGGTGATCAGTTACCAGTTGTGGAAGAGGCGTTTCAACGGCGATCCCGCGGTGCTGGGCAAGCAGATCCGTGTCGATGAGGAAGCATACCAAATCGTGGGAGTAGCGCCACCGAGTTTTCGCGGAACGCTCCCACCGATAATTGTGGATGTCTGGATTCCGGCAGCTTTCCAGGGTCCGGCGATGAACCTGGTTGCGCGCCTTGCGCCGGGAGCGGGCATTGAAACCGCCCGCGCCGAAATGCGGCTGATCGCCGCGCGGCTTCAAACGGCCAGTCCGCGTGATCGTCGATTGGCCGATCCAGTGCGCGTGGAAAGCGCTTCCGGCTTTGTCTGGACCAACGGCCGACGCTACATGAAGCCGGTCCTCACGATTCTGGGCGCGGTCTGCGGCGTCGTATTGCTGATCGCGTGCGCCAACGTGGCCAACCTGCTGCTCTCGCGCGCCGCCGTGCGCCGGCGTGAGATGGCCCTGCGCCAGTCGCTGGGCGCGACCCGGGCGCGGCTGTTCCGCGAGACTCTGGTGGAAGGACTTGTACTGGCCGCGGGCGGCGTCGGCCTCGGCCTCGTCGCGGGCTTCTGGTCCAGTCGCGCCGTCGAACTGGCGCTGCCATCGATTCCTATCCAGACCTATCGGGGTATCCAGTTCGGCATCGACTGGAGGGTCGCGCTCTTGCTCGCAGGGGCCGGGATCGCCAGCGCCCTCCTGTTCAGTCTGCCGCCCGCAATGGAGAACGGCCGCCGCGATTTGAGTTCCTGCCTGAAAGGCGACGCCGGACCGCGCCGCTCGCGGCAACGCGAATTCTACTCATTTGCCCAAGTCGCGCTCTCGCTCACGCTGCTGATCTCAACAGCCCTGCTGCTGCGGGCTTTACAGCGCGTTGAGAACCTCGACCCCGGCTTCGATCCGAGCCGGTGTTTGACCGTGTTTTTGTCTGCGCCTCCGAAGGTCGGCCCACAGGTGGCCGGGGAGTTGTTTTCGAATCTCCTCGCCCGGGCGCGCCTTGTGCGAGCCGGTGTTGACGTCGATCGCGATCAGGGCCTCGGTTTCGTCGATCACGATCTCGCCGCCGGAGGGCAGCGCCACCTTGCGCTGGAACGTCTGCTCGATCTGGCGCTCGATGTTGAAGCGTTCGAAGATCGGGATGCTGTCCTTGTAGTGCGCGATCTTGGAGCGGGAGCGCTTGGAGATCTGGCTGACCAGCTCCTGCACCTTCTCGTGGTCCGCCTGGCTGTCGATCAGCACCCGGTCGATTTCCTCGGTGAGGAAGTCGCGCACCGTGCGCTCGACGATGTCGGGCTCCATGTAGAGGGAGGCGGGCGCCTTCTCCGACTGCACCTTCTGCTGGATCTCCTCCCACGTCCGCAGCAGGAGATGGAGGTCGCGGACAAAATAGCGCGGCTTCTTGCCTTCGCCGGCGGTGCGGACGATGACGCCCATGCCCTCGGGGATGGTCAGTTCATTGACCAGCAGCCGGAGCGGGCGTGGCAAATGGCACTTGACCAATTGCGGTTGGATATGCCGAAAGCGTCTTTCGATTCCTGGGTACGGGACACCAGTTTCGTGTCATTCGAAGATGGAATATTCACCATTGGTACACCAAACGCA
>JAIQFU010000427.1 GCA_020073115.1 Terriglobia bacterium | reverse complement strand
GCTCCCGGGAACTGCCGCAGCCGAAATTATCGCCCGCGAGCAAAACCTGCGCGCCCTGCGCCCGGGGCTGGTTCAGGATGAAATCGGGCTTCGGGTTGCCCGCCGCGTCGTAGCGCCAATCGCAGAAAAGCTGCGTTCCCAGGCCCTGTTTGGAGGTGGTCTTGAGGAAGCGGGCCGGAATAATCTGGTCCGTATCGACGTTGTTGCCCGGCAGCGGAACCAGGCGGCTTTCAAAATCGGTGAATGGCTTCATAGCAGTGTCCTCGGGTCGGTGACCACGCCTGTAACGGCGGTAGCGGCGGCGGTCAGGGGACTGGCCAGGAAGGTACGGCCCCCGGCGCCCTGCCGGCCTTCGAAATTGCGGTTGCTGGTGGAAACGCTGTACTGGCCCGGCGCCAGCTGGTCGCCGTTCATGGCGATGCACATGGAGCAGCCCGGCTCGCGCCACTCGCATCCGGCGGCGCGGAACAGTTCCGGAAGCCCTTCCGCCATGGCCTGGCGCTTCACCTCCTGCGACCCGGGAACCACCAGAACGCGCACCTTGGGGCTCACCTTCCGCCCTTTCAGCACGCCCGCGGCGGCGCGCAGGTCGGAGATGCGGGAATTGGTACAACTGCCGATGAACACCACATCCACCGGCCTTCCGGCCACCGGCTTGCCGCCTTCCAGCCCCATGTACTTCAGGGCCTTGGCGATGGATTCCCGCTGCATGGGGTCGGCCACCTGCGAAGGCTCCGGCACGGGTTGGCCGATGGCCACCCCCATCCCTGGGTTGGTGCCGTAGGTGATCATCGGCTCGAGCGCTCCGGCGTCGAGACTCATGCTGCGGTCGTACGACGCTCCTTCATCCGTAGGCAACTGCTTCCAGCGCGCCACCGCGGCGTCCCAGGCGGAGCCCTGGGGCGCATGCGGCCGCCCGCAGAGGTATTGGAACGTCGCATCGTCGGGCGCTACCAGGCCGGCGCGCGCGCCGCCTTCGATGGACATATTGCACACCGTCATGCGCTCTTCCATCCCCAGCGCGCGGATGGCGCTGCCGGTGTACTCGAAGACGCAGCCCGTGCCTCCGCCGATGCCGATGCGCGCGATGAGCGCCAGAACGATGTCCTTGGAGGAAACGCCCGCGCGCAGGGCGCCGTCCACCTTCACCTGGAATGTCCTGGACTTGCGCTGCAGCAGGCACTGAGTGGCCAGCACGTGCTCCACTTCGCTGGTGCCGATGCCGAACGCCAGCGCGCCGAAAGCGCCGTGCGTGGCGGTGTGGCTGTCTCCGCAAACCACCGTCATGCCCGGCTGCGTCAGCCCCAACTCGGGACCGATCACGTGGACGATCCCCTGCTGCTCGCTGTGCACGCCCAGACAGCGGATCCCGAACTCGGCGCAGTTTGCCTCCAGTTGCGCCAACTGCCTGGCCGCGATCTCGTCTACGATGGGCAGCGCGCGGTCCGTGGTCGGGATGCTGTGATCGGCCGTGGCGATGGTCAGGTCGGGCCGGCGGACCTTGAGGCCGCGCTCGCGCAGGCCTTGGAACGCCTGCGGCGAGGTCACTTCGTGGACCAGGTGGAGGTCGATGTAAAGCAGCGCGGGCGAACCGGGCTGTTCGTGGACTACATGGGAATCCCAGAGTTTTTCGATGATGGTGCGAGGCATAAGGGCTTAAAGGAGCCACGGATGAACGCAGAAGAGATAGACAACGCCTTCATCGGCGTTGATCCGTTCCTCTGTGGCTATATCTTTAGTTTAGCTGAGCGCGGGCCGGTAAGCCCGCGCTCAGCCGATCGCAGCGCACACCGCCTCGCCCACCTGTGCGGTGGTGGCGGGAGCGCCCGAAGGTCGTAAATCCGCAGTCACGTTGCCGCTCCGGAGCACGGCCTCGACGGCCGCCTCCACCGCGGATGCTTCTTCCTGCAAGCTGAAACTGTAGGCCAGCATGGCCGCTACCGAGCCGATGGCTCCCAGCGGGTTGGCCTTGTTCTGCCCGGCGATGTCCGGGGCCGAGCCGTGCACCGGCTCGTACAGGCCCACAAACGCTCCCGAGGGCCGGCGGTCGCCGATGGAAGCCGACGGCAGCATCCCGATGGACCCTGCCAGAACCGCGCCCTCGTCGCTGAGAATATCGCCGAACAGGTTCTCCGTGAGCACCACGTCGAAGCGCCGGGGGTTCAGGATCAACTGCATGGCGCAGTTGTCCACCAGGATATGGTCCAGCGCCACGTCGGGGTACTGCCCGGCGATTTCGGTCACCACGCGCCGCCAGAGCTGCGAATTCTCCAATACGTTCGACTTGTCTACCGAGGTCACCTTCTTGCGGCGCGCACGCGCCAGGCGGAAGGCGACGTGGGCCACGCGCTCGATCTCCGAGCGCGAGTAGGTCATGGTATTGACCGCCCGCGTCTCCGCGCCGTCTTCCAGAATGCCGCGCGGAGTTCCGTAGTAGATCCCGCCCGTCAGTTCGCGGACGATGATCATATCGGCGCCTTCCACCAGGTGGTTCTTCAGGGGCGAAGAATCCAGTTGCGACGCATACGCTCGCACCGGGCGCAGGTTGGCATAAACCCCCAGCGCCTGGCGAATCCCCAACAACCCTTTTTCCGGCCGCTTTTCGGGCGGCGCGTTGTCGAACTCCGGCAGACCCACGGCGCCCATCAGGGCGGCGTCGGCCGCCAGCGCCAGCCGGACGGTTTCCTCGGGTAGCGGCGAACCCGTCTTGTGGATCGCGATCCCGCCCAGCAGTCCTTCGCTAAGGGCCAGTTCATGACTGTACATCGCAGCGACGCGCCGCAGAACGCGCACCGCTTCGCGCGTGACCTCTTCGCCAATGCCGTCTCCCGGAAGGACCAGAACGTTTAGTTTCAATCCGCCGCCGCCTCTTCGGCCTGCTCGGCTTCCGCCGGCTTGCGGCCCCCGTGAAGCAGTTCGATAATCTCTTCGTCCATCAGGCCCTTCTTGCGGTGGTCGGCCACGGCCAGAAAACGGTTGTACAGCGCATCCAGCTCTTCCCGCGAAAGATCGTGCCCGAGATCCTTGCAGCGCTGCGAAAGAGCGTGCCGGCCGCTGTGTTTTCCCAGCACCAGTTTACCTTCCGGGACCCCCACGGAACGGGGATCGATGATTTCGTACGTGGTCTTCTCTTTCAGGTACCCGTCCTGGTGAATCCCCGCTTCGTGCGCGAACGCGTTGCGGCCCACGATGGCCTTATTGGGCTGCGGCCCGAACGTAATCAGGTGCGCCAGGAGCTCGCTCGCCGAGTAGAGATGTTCGGTGTGGATGCAGGTGTGGTAGGGGAAAATGTCGGCGCGGGTCTTCAGAACCATGACCACTTCTTCCAGCGACGCGTTTCCCGCCCGCTCGCCGATGCCGTTGATGGTGCACTCCACCTGCCGCGCGCCCCCTTGTACCGCCGCGATGGAGTTGGCCACCGCGAGTCCGAGGTCGTCGTGACAGTGGATGCTGACCACCGCCGTGTCGCCCAATGCCTCCACCACCTTCCCGATCAGGACGCCGAATTCGGATGGAATGGAGTAGCCCACGGTATCGGGAATATTGACGGTGCGGGCGCCGGCGGCGACCACCGCCCTGGAGATCTCGATCAGGTAGTCGATATCGGTGCGCGCGCCGTCCTCCGCCGAGAACTCCACGTCGTCCACGTAGCGCCGCGCCAGTTCCACCGCGGCTACCGCCTCGTCCAGGGCCTGCTGCCGGGACTTCTTGAGCTTGTACTTCAGATGGATATCGCTGGTGGCGATGAAGGTATGGATGCGCGGCCGTTTGGCGCGCGCCAGGGCCTTCGCGCAGCGCTCCACGTCCAGCGTGCAGCAGCGCGCCAGCCCCGCCACCTGCGCCCACGGAAACTCGCGGCTGACGGCGTCCACGGCCTCGAAATCGCCTTCCGAAGCGATGGGAAAACCGGCTTCCAGGATGTCCACCCCAAGCTCCACCAGCTTGTGGGCCATCATCAGCTTTTCCGGGGTATCCATGCTGCAGCCGGGCGACTGCTCGCCGTCGCGCAGGGTCGTGTCGAAGATGTAAACGCGCTCGCTCATGTTCGCATCCGTAGGAGCCATTATTGCGGTGTTCTGTTGGATTTGGCAAATTTATAATATTGTGAGTGCATATTAGCGAATGTTATAATGGCCCAGGCGCGATATGGAACTCTATTCCCTTCAGGTATTTCTGACCGTCGCCACGGAAAAGAGCTTCTCCCGGGCGGCGGAGCGGCTCCTGCGCACTCAACCCGCTATCTCGCTGGCCTTGCAGCGTCTGGAGCAGGAGATCGGCGAGAAGCTCATCGACCGCTCGGGCAAGGACCTGCTCCTGACCGACGCGGGGCGCGCCGTGCTGGAATACGCGCGGCGCTTCCAGAGCCTGGAGCAGGAGATGGACAATGCGCTGGCCGAATTGCGCGACAACTCCGCCGGCCGCTTAACGATCGGCGCTAACGAATCGACGTCGCTTTACCTGCTACGCCATATTGAGCGGTACCGCGAGCTGTATCCCAAGATCAAGGTGCAGGTGCGGCGCAGCCTGTCGAGCAAGATCCCCAACGAGTTGCTCGACGGCAACCTGGAATTGGGGGTCATCAGCTACGACCCCGGCGACGAGCGCCTCAAATCCAAGGTGATCTACACCGACGCGCTGGCCTTCGTCGTCTCGCCCCGGCACCGGCTCGCGCACCGCAAAACCGTTTCCATCGCCGAGCTCGGCTCGGAAAACTTCGTCGCCCACAACGTGGTCTCGCCCTACCGCGAAGTGGTGCTGCGCGAGTTCCA
>JAIQFU010000426.1:3016-7790 GCA_020073115.1 Terriglobia bacterium | reverse complement strand
GGGGCCGCATCCCGGAATGGATTTCAGCGGGTTCGATTTCTCCGATTTCGTTTCCGGCGCCGCGGGCGGGGCGGGAACCGGCGCGGGAGCGGGGGGCCGGCGTCCGCGAACCGGAGAAGGCGCGGGGGGAGGCGGCTTCCGCGACATCTTTTCCCAGTTCTTCGGGGGGCGCGGGGCCGGGGCGGAAGAGGCCCAGGCGGAAAAGGGCGCCGACCTCGAGTACGTCATGGACATCGACTTCTGGCAGGCCATCCGCGGTACCCAGGCCCGGGTGAACATCACGCGCTACGAGACGTGCGAGACTTGCCACGGTTCGGGAACCAGCGGCGGGGGAGAAACCACTTGCCCCCAGTGTAAGGGGAGCGGGCACGTGAGCCAGATGGCCGGGGCCATGCGGTTCAATCTCACCTGTCCCCGGTGCGGAGGAACGGGGCAACTGCGCAACGCCTGCCCCACATGCGGCGGCGAGGGACGCGTGACCCGCACCGAAACGGTGGAGTTCCGCATCCCGCCGGGCGCGCGCAACGGGTCCCGCTTGCGCGTCCCCGGGAAGGGCAACGCGGGGACCGTGGGCGGGCCGCCGGGCGACCTGTACATCACTACCAAAGTGGAGGAGCACCCCTTCTTTCACCGCGATGGGGACGACATCGAAATCAAGGCGCCCGTGGCCGTCTGGGAGGCGGCCCTCGGGGCGAAAATCGAAGTGCCCACGATCGACGGCCGCGCGCTGCTGAAGATTCCTCAGGGCTCCCAGAACGGGCAGCGGTTCCGGCTGCGGGAGAAGGGCGTGATGAGCTCGCGTACGGGGCGGCGCGGAGATCAGATCGTGGAGATCGTCATCCAGACCCCCGAAGCGCGGGACGAGGAAACCCGGGAACTGCTGAAGAAACTGGCCAGCCTTCACCCCGACGACCCTCGCGCCGCGATGTGGTCGCAGGTGTGAGGAGCAGCCATGCCGAAAGGTAAATCCAAAGCGGCCTTTATGATCTCCGCCGTGGCGGAGCAGTATGCGATCCATCCCCAGACGCTCCGGCTCTACGAGCGGGAGGGGCTGCTGAAGCCGTCGCGCAGCGAAGGCAATACGCGGCTCTATACCGCCGAAGACCTGGAGCGCCTGGAGGTCATCCTGCACCTCACCCGGGACCTGGGTGTAAACCTGGCGGGAGTAGAGATTATCCTCAACATGCGCGAAAAGATGGGCGAGATGCAGTCCCAGATCCAGGAGTTCGTCGCCACGCTGAACCGCGAACTGGCCGAGCGCACCGCCCGGCAACCCGAACCCGACCGCCATGGCCTGATACCCGTGGTGAACGCGCGTACGCCGGCCGCCCCGGGAGGCGCCGGCCGCCGCATGCGCTGATCCCGGCCCTCCCCAAAAAAGGCTTAAGCCGTACTATCATGGTTGACGCGCATTGAATCACTGAATGTCGTTAACACTCCCGGTTCCAGCGGAATACCGCCATAGGGCGACGTTGATGTACGTCGCGCCCTTCCTCGTTTTTGTCACGTTGATGGCGGTGGAGCGCAGCATCGCGCTTCCAGCGGGGGTCTTTTATCCCATTCGGCTCGGCGCCGTGCTGCTGACCCTGGGGCTGGTCTCCTGGCCGGCCATTTCGCTTCGCGCCTCCGCCCCGTGGAGCAGCATAGGGGTGGGAATTGCGGTGTTTCTCGTGTGGATCGGACCGGACGTCCTGTTCGGCCCGGGATACCACCACTTCTGGCTGTTCAGCAACCCTGTCACCGGAAGCCCCGTCAGTTCCCTCCGGCCCGCCCTCAGGCAGCAGTGGGGTTTTCTGGCCATCCGCACCATCAGTTGCACGCTGATGGTACCCGTCCTGGAGGAACTCTTCTGGCGGGGGTGGCTGATGCGCTGGCTGATCAACCGCGAGTTCCTCAAAGTCCCGCTGGGAGCGTACGCGCCCTCCGCGTTCTGGGCCGTGGCCCTGCTGTTCGCCTCCGAACACGGTTCGTTCTGGGATGTGGGCCTGGCGGCCGGGATCATTTACAATTGGTGGTGCCTGCGGACCAAGAACCTGGCGGATTGCATCCTGGCGCACGCCGTAACCAACGGTATTCTGTCGGCATACGTCCTGTACGGCGGCCAGTGGCAATATTGGCTATAACCGGATTTACGCCGGGCGCATCACTATATACGACAGGTGTCCAGAAGCGTTTCCTTCTCCCTGTCTCGGGCTCCGGACCACGCGGCGTGTCGGGCCCCGCGCCGGAGCCCACAAAATAAGCGGTCAGCCGTCAGCTATCAGCCGTCAGCCAAGACCGAGTTTCACTCGACGTGTGGGGCGGGGCTTCTGCCTGGCTTGAGCCGCCGGGCAGAAGCCCGGCTGCGGGGCAGAAGCCCCGCCCCACCCCCGCGATTGGCTAAACTGAAGGCAGGAGATCGTCCGCACAGCTCTAAACCGTTTTGGCTGAAAGCTGAAGGCTGACAGCTGACAGCTCGACTCTATGATCCAACTCACCGGGGCGGGAAAGCGCTACGGCCCCAAGATCCTCTTCGAAAACACCGACTGGCTGGTCACGCCGAACGAGCGCACGGGGATCGTGGGTGCGAACGGTTCCGGAAAATCGTCTCTCCTGAAGACCCTGGCGGGTATCGAAGGGCTGGATTCGGGGTCCATAACCGTTCAAAAGGGGGCCACCCTCGGGTACCTGCCGCAAGAGGGGCTCTCGCTCTCGGGCCGCTCCGTATTCGCCGAGTGCATGACCGTGTTCGCCGGCCTGCGGGCGCTGGAGCAGGAACAGGAAGATCTGGCGCGCCGCATGGCCGATCTGGACCCGGAGACGGCCGAATACGCCCAGGTGGGAATGGTGCTCTCCGGCCTGGGGTTTCCGCAGCGCGATTGGAGGCGCCGCACGGAGGAGTTCTCCGGGGGGTGGCAGATGCGTATCGCGCTCGCCAAGCTGCTGCTGGAAAAGCCCAACCTGCTCCTGCTGGACGAGCCCACCAACCATCTCGACCTGGAGGCGCGCAATTGGCTGGAAGAGTACCTCGCCTCCTATCCCTACGCGTTCGTCCTGGTTTCGCACGACCGCTATTTCCTCGACGTTACGGTACGGAAGATCGTGGAGTTGTGGAACAAGGGCCTGCACTTCTATAGCGGGGGCTACACCCGCTACGAGCAGTTGAAGGACGAGCGGCGCGCCCAGCTGCAAGCGGCGTACGAGAACCAGCAGGACCGCATTCGGCAATTGGATGCGTTTATCAGCCGCTTCCGGTACCAGGCCACCAAGGCCAAGCAGGTGCAGAGCCGGATCAAGGAACTGGAGCGCATCGATCGGATCGAGATCCCGCCGGGAGAGAAGTCCATCCATTTCAGCTTTCCCCAGCCGAAGCCCAGCGGGCGCATCGTGGCCGAGTTCAAGGGCGTGGCGAAGAGCTACGGCGACCATCAGGTGTTTGCCGGGGTCGATTTCATTCTGGAGCGCGGCGAGCGTGTGGCGCTGGTGGGGGTGAACGGCGCGGGGAAATCCACCCTGATCAAAATCCTGGCCGGGACGGAAGCGGTCAGCGCGGGCGAGTATACCCTCGGGCACAACGCGCAGCCGGACTATTTCGCGCAAGACCAATACAAAGAACTCGACGCCGGGGCCAAACTCCTGGACGATCTGGCGACCGTGGCGCCGCGCGCCACGAACACGGAACTGCGCACGATCCTGGGTTCGTTCCTGTTCTCCGAGGACGACGTGTTCAAGACCATCGGGGTGCTCTCCGGCGGCGAGCGCAACCGCTACGCCCTGGCGCGGATGCTCATGCAGCCTTCGAACTTCCTGCTACTCGACGAGCCCACAAACCACCTCGATATGCGCGCCAAAGACGTTTTGCTGAACGCGCTGCAGGATTATTCGGGCACGGTGGTGTTCGTGTCGCACGACCGTTACTTCATCGATAAGCTGGCCACGCGCATTTTCGAAGTGGAAGACGGCAGGGTCCACGTCTTCCCGGGCAATTATGAGGATTACCTCTGGCGAAAGCAGGCGCCGCTGGTGACCGCTCCCTCCGGCCGCGGCTCCGAGTCGGGACCAGAGCCGCGACAGGAAGGGGCGGCCGTCAACGGCGACGGAACTCCGGCGACGTCCGAGAAGCGCCTCAATCCGATCAAGCTCCGCCAGATGAAAGAGCGCCAGGAATCGATCGAGGAAGAAGTTACGAAACTCGAGGCCGAGATCGCCGATTATGAAACGGCCCTGGCCAGTTTCGTCAACGTGGAAGAGACGATGCGGGTGACCGGGTTGCTGGAAGCCCGCCGCGCGGACCTGACGGCGCTGATGCAGGAGTGGGAGCAGGTGGCGCAATCGATCGAGGCGAATGGGTAGAAAGGGAGTCGCCTGCTGACTTCTGGCTTCTGTTTTTATGCTTTACCTCACCGAAGACGACGTGCTCCGTTTGCTCCCCATGCGGGACTGCATCGGGCTGATGCGGACGGCTTTCGAGCGGCTGGCATCCGGCGAGGCGGTGAACCAGCCGCGGCGCCGGCTGATCCTACCGACGCATTCCGTGCTGCACTACATGGCGGCCGGGGACCCGCGCTACTTCGGGGCCAAGATCTACTCCACGCACCCGCGCCACGGGGCGCACTTCCTGTTCTTGCTGTACCGCGCCGAGGACGCCGCGCCGCTGGCGGTGATCGAAGCCAATCGGCTGGGGCAGATCCGGACGGGGGCGGCCAGCGGCCTGGCCACCACTCTGCTCGCACGGCCCGGGGCGCGCGCCGTCGGGGTGATCGGCAGCGGGTTCCAGGCCCGTTCCCAATTGGAC
>JAIQFU010000426.1:0-2935 GCA_020073115.1 Terriglobia bacterium | reverse complement strand
GCCCTGGCGGCGGTGGTGACGGTCGAGGTCGCGCGGGTCTGGAGCCGGTCTGCCGCGAAACGCGAGGCCTTTGCAGGAGAAACGGCTGAAAGGCTGGGGATCCGGGTGGAGCCCGCCGCAAGCGCAGAAGAGGCGGTTGAGGGCGCGGACATCATCGTGACCCCCACCAACTCGGCGGAACCGGTGCTGGAGGCCGGGTGGGTGGCTTCCGGAGCGCACGTCAACGCCATGGGGTCGAACCAACCGCGCCGGCGCGAGGTGCCCGCCGAACTGCTGCGGCGCGCCGGCCTGATCGCGGTGGACAGCCTGGAGCAAAGCCGCATGGAATCGGGGGACCTGATCCTGGGGTTGAGCGAACGGGAGTGGGCCGCGGTCGTCGAACTCAAAGACGTCGTCGCGGGCCGCGTAAGCCGCCGTTCCGCGGACGAAATCACCCTCTTCAAGTCGAACGGTCTGGCTGTGGAGGATGTTGCGGCGGCGGGATGGGTCTACGAGCGCGCTGTGGCAGCGGGGGCCGGCAAGCCTGCCTATTCCTGAGCCGGCATCTGCTGCTCGATTTCGCGCCAGGCGCTGATTTTCAGACGGCGGCACACCCAGCACAGCGGCTCAGCCCCCGTGGTGGAGGTTTCCGCGCCGCAGACCGAGCACTTCACCACCTTCTTCAGGTGGTCGGCGGAAATCGCCCGTTTCGCTTGTTCGAGGATTTCCGCCGGTACGACCGGTTCCGGCTTTGGATGCGCTTTCCGTCTCATCTTATTCCCGACCTTGATTTCACTATGCCAGAAACCGCGGCGGCGAACAACCCGCCCGAACCCGAGTGGGGTACCAGCCTAAGCCGCTTCCGGTATCTGAATTACCACTGCGACGTCCAGCGAGGAGGAGCAACGGGGGCACCGCTGTCCCGGCGCGACGCGCGCGAATTTCCCTCTGAGGTCGATATCCGCCGGCACGGTGTGCGTGCAGATCGGACAGTGAACCTGACCCAGCATGTGATTTTCAACGAGTGCTTTCATGACAACTGCCTCACTTCATCCGACGCCAAAAACTTAGCACGGGTTGGGCCAAATTCGTAAATTTTGTTAAATTCAACGGTACGCGGCCACACCGGGCTTCCGCCGGGAGTGCGAACGAAAGCACACCGTAGTGGTGAAGGCCCGTACCTGCTACGCTGTTAGCTATGACTCAACCGCCGCCTCCCAAGATTCAGTTAATTAATTCACCTGATTACCGGGAGAGCTATGCCAACAGCGTCCAGGTGCGGGTGAATCTGTGGGACTTCTTCCTGATGTTCGGCCGCGTGAACCAGACCGCGCCGGATAACGTTTCCATCCAAAATTTTCAGGGCGTCTATTTGAGCCCGCAGCAGGCCAAGGCGCTGCTCAACGTCCTGCAACAGAATGTGACGCAGTACGAGACGGCGTTCGGCGAGATCCGTCTGGAGCCGCAGGCTCCCGGCAAAAGCGTCCAATAAGACGGCCATGATGTCCGCCGGGGTGCGCCGGGTGCGCGCGGATACGTACGTCTTCTTCCTCGTTTGCTTCGCGGTGATTCTCTTTCTCGGGCACCTGCCTTTTCTGGCCCTCCCTTACTACTGGGACGAAGCCGGGCAATTCATCCCCACCGCGCTGGACATTTTGCGCTCGGGGAACTGGATCGCCCACTCGGCCATGCCCAACGCGCATCCCCCGGCAGTGGCCGCCTATCTGGCGGCGGTGTGGAAAGTAGAGGGTTTTTCGCCGATGGCGACGCGGACGGCCATGCTGACACTGGCCGCATTCGCCATGCTGGCGGCCTTTCTCCTGGCCATCGAGTTATGCAAGGGGACGCGCGGGATGCCTGCGTTCCTGGCCGCCGCCCTGTTGTGCGCCTCACCACTCTTCTACGCCCAGTCGATGCTGGCGCAATTGGACGCGCCCGCCATGCTGTTCGCTACGGTCGCGTTCCTGTGGTTATTGCAGGACCGGATCGTCCTATCGGCCGGCGCGTGCGTGGTCCTGGCGCTGGTAAAGGAAACCGGCGTGGTCGTTCCGCTGGTGTTCATGGGCTACCTGGCCCACGAACGCCGGTGGAGGGACGCAGCGTTGTTTCTGGCTCCGGTGGCCGTGCTGGCGGGGTGGGCCGTGACGCTCCGTTTCCGCACCGGATACTGGACCGGGAACGCCGAGTTCCTGCGCTACAACGTGCTTTACCCGCTGCACCCCGTGCGGATCGCGGTCGCTTTTGTGCGCCGGATCTACTACCTGTTTTTTGCGGACCTGCGCTGGATCGGAACGGGGGCGATCGTGTGGGCGTGGCGGAGGACGGCATTCTTTCAGAGCCGGGCGTGGCGCGTGGCAGGGCTGCTCGCCGGCGCGCACGTCCTGGTCCTGAGTTGTACCGGTGGCGCGACCCTGGAGCGGTACCTGCTTCCCGCCATCCCCGTGGTTCTGGCAGCCATGGCCGCCGGCCTCTCCATGCTGCCGCAAATCCCGCGGGTGGTCTGTTCCGTGGCGCTGTTGGCCGGGTCGGTAGCGGGCAATTTCGTCAATCCGCCCTACCCGTTTCCTTACGAGAACAGCCCCGCCTTCACCGATTTCGTTCACCTCCACGCCGATGCGGCCGCGCACCTGGAACGCTTTTACCCCACATCCCGGGTGTTTACCGTATGGCCGATGACGGCCGAGTTGTCCCGGCCCGAGTTGGGCTTCGTGAAGCATCGCATGCGGACCTGCTCCCTAGGGAGCCTGTCGAGCCCGGCCCTGGAGCAGGTGGACTGGCGAAACGTGGACGTTTTTGTGGCATTTTCGCGGACCTGGAACCCGCGCTGGAGCCTGATGCGGTACGGATGGGCGCGGAGGTTCTTTACGCAGGTCTACGGGTATCGGCCGGAAGCCGGCCGGGAGGAGCTTAAATCGCTGGTTCCCCTCAGGCTGGATGCGCACCTCGAACGGCGCGG
>JAIQFU010000425.1 GCA_020073115.1 Terriglobia bacterium | reverse complement strand
CACCGCCTGGGCGCACTCACCTTCGACCGGCTGGAGTCGCGCGCCGTATTGTCCGGCGGCAGAGTGGTGGACATTACCGCGCGCGCCGCCAACCGCGCGGCGCAGCTCATCGAGGATTTCATGATCGCCGCCAACGAGGTCATGGCCCGCACCCTGCGCGAGGCGGGCGTATCCAGCATCCGGCGGGTGGTGAAAGCTCCGGAGCGCTGGCCGCGGATCGTGGAATTGGCCGGCGGCTACGGGGAACGCCTGCCTGCCGCGCCCGACGCCGCCGCCCTCAACGCATTTCTGAAGCGCCGGAGCGATGCCGATCCGGTCCACTACGCCGACGTTTCCCTTTCCGTCTTGAAACTCATGGGACCCGGCGAGTACGTGCGGATGCGGCGCGGCGATCCGGAGGAGGGCCATTTCGGCCTGGCGGCGCACGACTACACCCATTCCACCGCGCCCAACCGCCGCTTCGCCGACCTCGTCACCCAGAGGCTGCTGAAAGCGCTCGGCGGGGCGCCTCCTTATACGGACGAACAACTCTCCGGGATCGCCCGCAACTGCACGCTGAAAGAGGATGCGGCGCGCAAGGTGCAGCGCGCCATGAACAAGCGGGTGGCCGCGGTAGCTCTGGCGCCTCGCGTGGGCCAGGTTTTCTCCGCCGTGGTGACCGGCGTCACGCCCAAAGGCGTTTTCGTGCGCGCCCTGGACCCGCCCGTGGAGGGACGCCTCATGCGCGGCGAGCACGGCCTGGACGTGGGCGACCGCCTCCAGGTGCAACTGCTGAGCACGGACCCCGAACGCGGGTTCATAGACTTCGGCAGATAGTAGGGAAAACCCCCTAGTCTTGACTGATCAGTGTAATAAGGCTAGTTTGTCTCTTGCGGCGCCGTGCCCCCGGCGTCAACTCTGGAGACCGGGATTGAAGCCTCGTCCTCTCTCACCCGTGGAGACCCATGCTGCTTCGTTCCTGCCGTGTTGTGTTGCTCCTCCCTGTTGTAGTTGCCGTTCTCAATGCCCAGACTGGCGGCGGCGCCGTTCAGTTTGTCTGCAACGCCGTCGCCCAAGTCACGCCCACGGTGAGAGCGGAAGGCTTCGCCGAACTGGTCGGCGATATCGTCATCACGTGCACAGGCGGCTACGACCTTCCGGTCGGGTCGCTGATACCGCAGACCAATCTTGTTGTCAATCTGACAGCGCCCGTTACCAGCCGGCTTTATAGCGGCCAATGGGCGGAGCCCCTGCTGCTGATTGATGAACCGCATAGCGGGATCCAGGGCACAGCCTCCAATATGCGGGCATGCGAGGACCCGAACGGCATCTGCAACGTGTACAAGACGGAAGTCATCGGGGGCGACTTCGACGGCTCTGAGGGCCATCCGAACGTGTTCTCAGGGCAGGTCAACGGAAACCAGGTGATGTTCCCCGGCATTCCGGTCGCTCCGCCGGTGACCAGCGGGTACATGACAGTTTTCCGGATCACGAATATCCGGGTGAACGCCAACGCCCTCGGCAGCGGCGGTGGCATCGGGGTGGTCCAGGCGTATCTGTCGGTCAGCGGTGGCGCCTCGCTTCCAATCTCGAGCAGCCCCTTGTCGGTCGCGTTTGTGCAGACCTCACTGACGCCCACCTTGTTGACGCCGGATGCTTCGGGAGCCGGCAGCGCGGTAACGGTGGGCTGCGCTTCCGGAACGCAACGTCTGGGAGTCTTGAACTTCAGTGAAAACTTCCCCAGCGCATTCAGGAGTCGGGTGGGCGTAAATCCGAATACCGGCTGGATACCGTGGGTGGACAGCGATACGGCCGCGACGCCGCAGGCGCAGGACATCCCCGGAACTCTCTTCAATGCCGAGAGCGGATTCTACGCGCCTTCCCTCACCGCGCCTACTGTGGATTTCACAACCGTGGGCTTGGCCGACACGGGTACCCGGCTGCGCGCCCTGATCGAAAACATTCCGCCGGGCACGCGGGTCTTTGCCAGCGTGAACGGTGTTCAATTCAGCGGCGGCGCACCTGCGCCCGTTACGACCCGGCTTGCGGGGCCGTACAACATCAACACCGTCGCCCGGCTGATCCAGAACGAAGGGCAACCGTTCGCGGCGGCCCCTGTCACCACGACCATCGAAGGCATTCCCGCCGCCGAATTGACTGTGGCGGGCGGGACTGCAACCGCGGTGTGGGAACTGCTCAGCACCAATCCCTCCGCCAACGAGAATGCGAAATTCCTGATCTGGGTGCAGCCGGCCAATGCGGGATCCGCAACGGTCACGATGTCGTACTCGCCGACGTACCCCTCGTCATCGGCCAGCGCCACCCTTCCGCTGCCGCGATTTGCGGTTGGCGCCGCGTCGACAGCGCAACCGTTCTTCACCGCCGGCGCCTGCGCCCCGGATATGAGCATGGGACTGACCCATGCCGGTGACTTCGTGCGCAACCAGAGCGGCGCCAAGTACACCCTCACGGCGCGCAATCTGGGCGGGGGCGCCACTAGCGGGACTGTGACGGTGACCGATACGCTTCCCGCCGGCCTGACCGCTACGGCCATGGGCGGCACGGGCTGGGACTGCACGCTCTCTTCCCTTACGTGCACCCGGTCCGATGCGCTGGCCGCCGGCGGCAGTTATCCGGCCATCACTCTAACCGTGAACGTCGACGCCGGCGCTCCCGACTCGCTCCTCAATACGGCGGCTGTATCCGGCGGGGGCGAAACCAACACCGCCAACAACTCCTCTTCCGATTCCACCACCATCAAGACGTTCACCGTCGCGGTGACCCCCGGCTCCGGTTCCGGCTTCAGCCAGACCTTCGTGTTGCAGGCCTCCGATAGCGCCGGCTCCGCCACCATCTCCACCCTGTGGGCATGGTTCAACGCCAGTTTCTCTTCCAGTGGGGCTAACTCCTGCATGCTGTACTATAGCCCCCCGCAGAACCAGATCTACCTGCTCAACGACGCCGGCACGGCCTGGACGGCCGCGGTGGGAGGATCCAGCGCCACCCTGGCGAACCATCAGTGCTCGATCGCCGTGAGCCGAGTAGACACCAGCGCCAACCTGAATAACTGGGCGGTCTACGTTCCTGTGACATTCACCCCGGCCTTCGGCGGAGCCAAGAACGTTTATGTGTATGCCAGCGACACCACGTCCAATACTTCGTGGCAGGCGGGCGGGACCTGGAGCGTCCCCGTGGTTACCGTCACCGCCGATTCGGTAACGCCGTCCTCGGGATCGGGCCCCGGTCAGACCTTCGCCTTGCAGTACTCCGACAGCGCCGGCGCGTCGGACCTCTCCACGGTGTGGGTCTGGTTCAATGCCACCATGTCTTCCAGCGCGGCCAACTCCTGCATGCTGTATTACGATCGCGCGCAGAACAAGGTTTACCTGCTGGACGACGCGGGTAAGGTGTGGTCGCCGGCAACCCCGGGGACCAGTGGAAGCCTGAGCAATCAGCAATGCTCGCTGGATCTGAGCGGCGCGACCGTTACGCCCAGCGGCAATGCGCTGACGCTGCAGCTTCCCATGAGCTTCACCGCGGCGTTCAATGGGACCAAAAACGTGTACCTGTACGGCGCGGGCAGCAATAACAGCGGCTGGCAGAATCGCGGAAGCTGGACCGTCGCGGCGATCGCAGCCGCGGTAACCGCCGATTCGGTCTCGCCCTCGTCGGGAACGGGCGGCAGCCGGACCTTCGCCCTCCAGTACACCGATTCCCTCGGGGCGACAGACGTGTCCACGGTGTGGGTCTGGTTCAATGCCACCATGTCTTCCAGCGCGGCCAACTCCTGCATGCTGTACTACAGCCGCCCGCTGAACCAGCTCTATCTGCTCAACGACGCGGGGGCGGCATGGACCCCGGCCACGCCCGGGAGTGCGGCCGCCCTGGCCAACCATCAATGCTCCGTGGATCTGGCAGGCGTAACCGTGACGGCGGGCGCCAATACCCTCACGCTCCAGATGCCCCTGACCTTCACGGCCACGTTCAGCGGGGGCAAGAACGTCTATCTGTACGGCGCCGGCAGCAGCGTCAACAGCGGCTGGCAGAATCTCGGGACGTGGACGATCCCCACGATCACGCCGGCGGTCACGGCCGACACCGTGTCGCCATCGACGGGATCGGGGAACAGCCAGACCTTCGCCCTCCAGCTCTCCGATTCATTGGGAGTCCCCGACCTGTCCACGGCCTGGGTATGGTTCACCGGCAGCTTTTCCGGCAGCGGGGCCAACAGCTGCATGCTGTATTACAGCCGGCCGGCGAATCAGGTTTACCTGCTCAACGACGCGGGTACGGTCTGGACGCCGGGCGTTCCCGGAGCCAACACCAGTCTGAGCAATCATCAGTGCTCCGTAAATCTGAGCGGGGTGACAGCGGCGCCGAGCGGCAACACCATCACGGTTCAGCTTCCCATGACCTTTACGGCGGCCTTTGGAGGAGATAAGAAAGTCTACGCCTATGGCAGCGGCGCCAGCCTGAGCAGCGGCTGGCAGGAGCGCGGAAGCTGGACCGTCCCGGTGGTCACGGTGAGCGCCGACTCGGTATCGCCCTCCGCGGGATCGGCGGCCAGCCAAACCTTCGCCCTCCAGTACTCGGATTCCCTGGGCGCGGCGGACCTCAATCAGTTCTACCTGCTGAACGATGCGGGGACAGCGTGGATGCCGGGACCCCCCGGCGCCAACACGAGACTGGGCAATCGCCCGCGCTCCGTGGATCTGAGCGGCGTGGCCGCCACGCCTGGCGGCAACAACCTGACTCTGCAGGTTCCCATCGCCTTCACGGCGCTGTTCGGAGGGGACAAAAACGTCTACCTCTATGCCGGGGGGACTCTGAACAGCGGCTGGCAGCAACGGGGGACCTGGGCCGTCCCCTCCACGGCGGCGGTGACGGTCGATTCCGTCTCTCCCTCGTCGGGATCCGGCGCGACCCAGACCTTCGCGCTGCAGTACTCGGATTCGCTGGGCGTCGCGGACCTGTCCACGATGTGGGTCTGGTTCAGCGCCACCATGTCTTCCAGCGCGGCCAACTCCTGCATGCTGTATTACAACCGGCCGCAGAATCAGCTTTTTCTCATCAACGATGCCGGGACGGGCTGGATTCCCGGGACGCCCGGGACGGGCGCCACGCTGGCCAATCAGCAGTGCTCGGTCAATCTGAGCGGGGTGACGGTCACGCCCAGCGGCAACAGCCTCACGCTCCGGCTTCCAACGACGTTCACCGGGGCTTTCAGCGGGGGCAAGAACGTGTACCTGTACGGGGCCGGCAGCAGTCTGAACAGCGGCTGGCAGACGCGCGGGACGTGGATCGTGGAGTAAAGGCGAGCGATCGCGCGCCAGGCTACGCCGGCGGCCCGCGCCGGCCCGGAAAGCGGTAGGCTGTAGCCATGACGCCTGCCCCCGAAAGCAAGACCGGCATGCTGCGGCACGCGCTGGCCACGCTGGCCTACCGCGGCGGAAAGTCGTTGCGGGAAGCCCCGCCGGAGTTCGCCACGTTCCGGCTCGACCCCGCTTCGCGCATGCCGGGCGAGATCGTGGCGCACATGGGCGACCTGCTCGATTGGGCGCTCACGCTGGCCGACGGCCGGCAACTGTGGCACGATTCCACGCCGCGGCCGTGGGTCAAATTGCGAACGGCCTGCACCGGATTCGACT
>JAIQFU010000424.1 GCA_020073115.1 Terriglobia bacterium | reverse complement strand
CGCGGCTCCCGGTGTGATCGAAGGCAAGGGCCTGTCACAAAACGTCCGCGGAAAAGGCGCGGCAGGCGATGCGGAATTAAGCGAACCCGGGCATCGTGCGGCAGATTACTGTCGCCGCCAAGAACGAAGGCAGGCCAGGAGGCCCGCCCCACCGGGTGGCACGAGCCTCCTGGCCTGCGTGTTTGGCCGTGTCGACAGTCACGTTACGGCGCTAACGGGATGCCGCTCTCACCAGGATGGGAACGTTCGCGGTGGCCGCCTTGCCGCCCGGGTCGCGGACGTAGACAATGATGCGATAGTTGCCGGGCGTCGTGGGCGCCTGGATCACGGCCTCGTTTCCGGCCGCGCTCAGAACCGCTCCTTCGATCGGCGCGCTTGGGGACTCGCGGCCGCCGCCGGTGCTCGGGTTGTCCGAGACGTCCACACGCAAATCCCAAGTCACCGAGACCGCATCGTGATCGGGGTCTGACGCAGAGACGGCGCACCGCAGTTTCGCGTTGGCGAGGAACTCGTGCTCCCGCCCGGTGGCGCCGGATTCGGCAGTGATTTTGAATTTGCCTAGCTACCTTCCGGCGCGTCGGCCTTTTCCGTGCTGCTGTCCTCGACGGGTAGGCCCCAAGGGGTTTTGGCCACCTCCCAATGGCCGCGCGGCCCGAATTCCGTAACGACGTGCGCTTTATCCCACCCCGCCGCGGCGACCGCCTCGGGAAGCTTCAGCATGGACGCATAGGCATTCAGGCCGATGGCATCCAGGCTGGGGCAGTATTTCCTGACCTCCGCCAACCTGCCCGTTCCGGCGAGCACCGTGATCACCGGATGGTTGGGGTCCTCCGCCTTGATCGCCCTCTGAGATCTTCGAGCGCGGCCCACAGGCGAAGGCGATCCGCTTCGTTGGCGGAGAGCTCAGACTCGTTGCCCAGCGCCCACGTCAGAATGGCCGGATGAGACTTGAGCCGTTTCACCAACGCGAGCGCGGCATCGCGCTGTTTGGCCACGGCCTCCTGGTTGGAGTAATCGAAGCCCTGCCGCGGCTTGCCAATGGAGAGACCGTATTGAACGGTGATTCCGGCGGCGTGGAGGCGGTCCAGGTTTTCCATGGAGCCGCCCCCGCGCACCGAGTTGCGCCGGCAGTCGCCAGCGCCGAGGGGTTTTGCCCGCCGCCGCCCCTGATGAAATAGGGCTGCCCATTGCGAAGCATCTGGAAGCCGCCGCCGGGCTTCTTCTCAATGCGGACCACGGGAAGGCCCTTCGGCCGCGTGGAGAGCGCCGGCGGCGAATAGCGCGCCGATGATTGCAGCGCCGTATTGAATCGACATGGGTTCTTGCGCCTCTGCCCGGAGGGTCCGATAGGACCTCCGGGTCCGATTCAGTTTACACCAGGGCGGTGTCGCGCTCCGCTCGTCTGCGCTGCGTAGAGCGCGTGGTGTCCGAGTATGAACAAGGTGCGATTTCCCTTGCCTCCGAAAACAATGTCAATCGGACGCTCCGGCGCGTCGATCCGTCCGATCTCCTTTCCGGCCGGGCTGTAAACGAAGATCTGTCCGTTCGCCACGTACACGTTGCCCCGCTCGTCCACCGCCACGCACTCGCCGCCACGCGGGGCGAAGGGCTGCAGATCGGCGAGAGAGCCGTCCGGCCTCACCGCCGCCCGATAGGTAACGTCTTCCGAGTCATTGCTCACGTATACCCGTTCGCCCGGCGCGGCGCTCACGAACCCGTGCGCGTCGAGGTTGTCCGAAAAGCGCCAGCCCGTGTGATCGGCCGGCCCCTGCTGGAACACCCGCGCCGCCGGCAGGAACACGCTTCCGTCCGGCGACACGTATTGCTTCGCCTTCGGCGCCGAGAGGTCCCGCCGGAACATCTCTCCCAGGGTCGTGTACGTCATCTTATTGAAGTCGAGCTGGTTCGCGAATTCTCCGTTGTTCCAGTAGTTCACCGGCAGGATGGCCCGCGCTCCCGGCCGCGGCTTCGTCTCTTGCGCCGCAATTTCGGTCATTTCCGTCCCGGGCGCGCCTGGTCGAAAACTGTAGACTGTGGTTTGCGCGCCGGCTGAGGACAGAACCAATAGGGCGCCCGATTTGTCGAACGCCAGGTTTACCGGGTCGAGGGGATGATCGCGCTCCACCGTCAACCCCTCCGCTTCCGACCAGCCGTAAATCCGCTGCCGCCAGTGATCGACGAAGTACAGCTTCCCCGTCGCATCCACAGCCGCGCCCGAAATCGAAAAAAACCCGTCTTCGAGCTTCCGCACTCTCGCCCCGGGCGCCAACACTGCCGAAGCATTCCCTGAGGCGGGCGGAACAGGCGTCTCCGGAACGTCCAGCACTGCGAACTCCCGCTCCCTTGCCTCCAGGTGATGGGTCACATCCTGGATTGCGTTCTCGTACGGAAATTTGCTCGCACGCAGAAACGTGCCGCAGCCGTTCTGATCGCACGTCGCGAATCCGCTCTCGGCGTTGACGTGCACGTTCCGAAAATGGATATTTCCGGACTGGTACAGCCGTACCGCTGCGGCGACCGGCGCGCGCGAGCGCGTCACGCGGTACGCATGATAGTTTGCGATGGTGATGTTCTTCGACCGGCTGATCTCCAGAGACAAACACTCCGCGCCCTCGCCCGCTTCTTCTTCCGTCTGCGGCGCATTGAAATCCCAGTTCTCCACCCGATCGAGTTTCAACTCCGTGCGCACGTGATGCTCCAGCGACATCTGGTACACGTGGCCGGGCGTCCTGGTATCCGACGCATAGAAACCGGCCTGCGCGAATGTACTCGGCGTCCAGATGTTGGCGAATGTTCCGCCGCCCCCGTTTGTCACCCAGATGCTCGGATACTGACCGTCCCATCGCTTCCGCGGATCGGGATCGCCAGTCTGGTTCGCATTGTACGGATTGATCGATCCGCTCCCGTGTCCGCCGAGCAGCCGTACGTCGTCCATTAGCGACGCCTCCCCTGCCGACCAAAGCACCCCTACGGCGCGCGGATTGATTCCGCCGGTGTAGACGCCCAGCCCGCTGACCAGGTTTGCGCCTCCCGGCGGCGCCAGGATCACAGCGCGCGGAGCTCCTACGCCCTGGAACCCGGCCGCGCCGTCCGGAACATCGATCCGGGTCATGAGTGGATGCAATCCGATCAGGACAGTGCCGGCTTTGAGCGTGATGGTGTCCTTCACAAGATAGGTTCCACTCGGAAAATACAGGACCTTATGCGCGTCGACAGCCTTCCGGATCGCAGCCGTGTCGTCCGTCTTGCCGTCGCCCGCGGCGCCGAGCGCCCGCACGTTCGTCCACTCCGCCGTAGCCGGCAGCGGCGGGATCGCCGGCGGCATCGAGGGCGGCAGGCTGCTCAGGGCCGCCGCGTCGAACCGCTGACCGAGGACGCCGGGCGCCCCCAGGCCTGGCAAGATCAAACCGTAGTTGAAGCTCCGCACGCGATAGATCGGGCCTTTGCCCGCCACCTTCTTCCCGCTCTCCCGGAAAAGAGCGAAGGTCGGCGCGTCTTTCACCACCGCATTGTCGAAACCGATCTCGTTGAGGTAGCTTTTCTCATTGCCGATAATGACCACCGCGCGGGAGATGTTCTCGAACCGGCAGTCCTTCGCCCAGAGTTGATCGTAATACTCCGGATCGATATCGATTCCGGCTGGCGCATTGCGGAAAACGTCGCGGATCAGGGTGAGCCCCGCCTCGTGCTCGCGGACCGCCGCCTCGCGCTGCCCGTCGAAAATGGAATCGACCAGCGTGAATTGCCAGGCGGGCGAGGGCTTGTCCGTGAGGATGCCGTAGCGTCCGCCGTAGAACTTGAGGTCCTGCGCGTAGTTCCCGATTTCGGTAAGCGCGGCCAGTCCGGAACCGGTGTGGAAGTCCATGTGGCTCAGGTACGCATGCTGCGCGGCATGGAACCGGATACCGATCGCCGCCGGGTTGCCCTCGCCGATCTCGAAATCGATATTGCTCATCGCCGAGTAAAAGGTCCCCGGACTGGCGTCCGCGATCGCCTCATTCGGTGGCACGCTGCCCACCGGCGGGAACGGAATGCGAAAGCCGCGGCCGCCTCGTCCGGCCCCGCCGCCCGTTCGGGCGCCGGTGAACATCACCATCACGCCCACGCCGTCCTGGAACCCCGGCGTATTTGGTCCGAGCACGAACGCGGGCCGCGTCGCGCCATACCCGAAGATCCGCACGCCCGGCCAGGCGTAGATCGTCCGCGTCAGCCGGTATCGTCCTGAAGGCACGAACAGAATGCCTGTCCCGGCGCGATTTCCCGCCTTATCGATCGCGGCCTGGATCGCGGCGCTATCATCCGCCTCCCCGTCGCCCTTCGCGCCGAACTCGGCAGCGGAAAGATAAACCGCTTGTGGATCGTCCAACCGCGTGGTCATCACCGATGCGGCGGGGGCAAGGCCGACGGCCAGAGAGGCAAGTAGTGCGTATCGAATGAGCGTATGCATGGGGCGTAATGGTGGTATACCACACCGCGGTTACCTGTCGCTGCAGGCAGCGCCTAGAGTTACTTCTGAACGTGATTATGAAACCGGGTATAAATCCACGAGACCCGACCAGGATCAGCCCCGGTACGATGAACGAGAAAATGCGGGGAAGCGTCTCGAGGTAGCCGAGCTCGTAGACGAACAGCTTGACCGGCAACGAGCAGCGCCAGTCCTTCCACTCTCCAAGCCACGGTCGCCAGGCTGCCGGAGACTTCCGCCGAGATCGCGCAGCAATACCCCGACATCGATTCACGCTTTCTGTTCGTCACCACCGGGTTCAATCTGCGTCCGACCGAGATCAATGCC
>JAIQFU010000423.1 GCA_020073115.1 Terriglobia bacterium | reverse complement strand
GATTTCGTTGTAATCGAGGACGGCTTTCTTCTGGGCCTCGGTATTACGCTGCTGGTCCACGACGGCCTGTTGCTGATAACGCTCATTGCCGTCGTCTTTCCTCTGGAGGGATTCGACGATGATGAGACGGGTCGGGCCACTTTGCGCGGGCTCCGGGGAGTCGCAGTGATCGTGGAACCGCCCCCCGAGCAGATGGAGAAGGATGGCCTGCTCAAGACGGAGATTCAGACTGATGCCGAACTGCGTCTCCGGCTGGCCAATATTCGCGTGCTCACCACCGAGGAATGGCTCAAGACCAAAGGTGAGCCATATTTGCGGATCCGGGTTGTTGGTGTGAGCACCCCAGATGGAGTTTATTCGTACACGCTGGTCGTGGAACTGAGCCAAAGGGTCGTCCTCGAACGAAATCCTTCTATCGCGACCGATGTACGAACGTGGTGGGTCGGGAGTTACGGGTATAGGCATAAGACGGAGCTGCGCCGCCTCCGCGAGTTCATCCGTGATCAGGTCGACCGATTCGCGAATGCCTACTTGTCCGTGAATCCCTGAAAAAGGAAGCCAGGCTGGAAGCCAAACGAGTGGACTAGATGCGAGCCTCACGGACACATCAGGACCCGAATGCGATCCCGAAGCAGTTTTCTCCGGATACACATTCTGCGCGGTACGGAGCGCGCGCACCCATCCCAAAGCGCCATGGAACTCATCACTAATCGGTCACGTCCAGTTTCAGATCGCCGATCATCTGGAAGTGCTTGCGATTTTCGTGGCGAGCGCCGACCCTTCTTCGAGTGCAGTTGGCGGCGATCAGCGCGTCAAGCGTGTCCAACCCGTGCGAGTTCGCGTCTTGACGAGGTAGTACGCGCGGACATCATCACAACCGGCTTCGACCCATCAGGCCGGGAATTCGAGTCTCTCCGGGCGCGCCCGGTTTCTGATAATCCCACTACCGCCGCGTGACGTTCACGGATCGCAAATCGCCGTCGCGCAGCTCTACCGAGCAGGCGAAGTTGAACGATCGGAAGTCATCGCCACGCTGCGCGTGCGCGCTGCCGAGGATCCGCTCGTTGCGTTGGTCCACCCGCATCGAATCGAACTGCACGCCTCCGTAGCCCTGGTTCGCAATGCGTCCCGCGACCGCGTTGCGGCAGTTGTCCATGGCGCGGTCGGGGCCTTCGGCGCTACGCTCGCGGTAACCCCCGCCGGATCCTTCGTTCATCGGATTGAGCCGCACCGAGCGGACTTCATCGCGGTCAAAATCCATCGAGCACGCGAACCGGAAATGGTCCTCATAGTTTTGGCGTGGGATGTCGATCCTGCCGACCACGGCATCGCCGTCGGGATCGAGATGGGCATCGCGAAATTCGATTCCCCGGACCCCGAACCGGTTCGCGGCCTGTTGCTGGACGGCCTCCCGGCAGGCGCGAATCGCGTGTTCGGCCTGCTCTCCTGAATAGCGTTCGTCCCGGCGCTCCTGCGCTTGTGCGCCAGCGGGGATAGCTACCGCTGCCGCCGCCAATAAAACGAATGAAGAATGCATTTTATCCCTCCCGCCAGCGCAGAAGCAGTTCGCATGCCAGCAGGGCCACGGGTGAAATCGGATACATTCGCGCGGGAAAAACAGAGGGATTGTGAGGGGTGATGACGCAAACAGGGGGCAGGCTGGCGCCTGCCCCATAGTGCTGCCGTCAGAAGCGCAGGTACGCGCCGATCTGAAGGATTCTCGGGTCGGACTGGGTGTAGTCCACCTGGCCGAACGTCGTGCTGTTGATGGCCGAGTAGCCGGTGTAAGCGTAGTCGCCGGCGGTCGTCGGATAAATATTGAACGCCGGGTGATTGCCGACGTTAAACGCTTCAAACTTCAAGTCGAGCTTGAGCCTTTCCTTGAATGTGACGGATTTCTGAAGCGAAGCGTCCCACGACCACAGCCACGGGCCGGAGAACGCGCGACGCTGCAGACTGCCGACCGTTCCCGCAGCCGGGTTGAAGAAGGCCTGGCCGTCGAACGCGGGTTGGCCGAACTGCGCGGCGCCGCGGCCATCCGAACCGATGAGGGTCGGCGAGGCGAAGTAGACCGTGCCGTCGCCGGTCTTCCAGATGCCGCTGGTGAGCGGATTCAACTGGGCCATGGTCATGTTCGTCCAGGCCGTGTTGGTGGCGCTGGAGCGGGCGTCGCGGTTGAGCGTGCCCAGGCCGGAGAGGATCGAATACGGCGCGCCGGACTGGTAGTTCCAGATGCCGCCGATCGCCCATCCGCCGATGACTGCGTTCACCACCCGGTTGCTCTTCCACCGCCGGCCGTTGCCGAAGGGAAGCTCGTAGTAGTAGTTGGCCTTGAGCACGTGGCGGATGTCGTAGGGAGTCCGCGCCCACTCGAGGCTGGGATTGTTGTTGTCGAGAAGAGGCTCGAAGTTGGTCTGCCCGTCGCCGGCGGTGTTACCCAAGCCCTTGGCGAAGGTATAGCTGAACTGGGCCTGAAGTCCGCGGGCGAACCGCTTGGTGGCCTCCAACTGCACCGAGTGATAGATGGAGCTGCCGCCGTTGACCACGACGTTGGCGCCCTGCACGTTGGGGTTGGTGTAGAAGTTCACCGAACCGTTCGTGTGCTGGGTCATGTAGTAGTTAGCCATTTCGCCGATGTTGCCCTGGCGCAGGTACGTAGAGTTCAGGACCGAACTCGCGCTGGCGATGTTGCCGGCGTTGGTGAGCAGTGGGAAGACGGTCAACTGCTGGCTCCCCGCGATCGCCGGGTTGTAGGCGCCGATGAATCCCTTGCCCGCGCCTTCGGACAGATTCGCATTGCCCTGGGCGCGCAGGAAATCAGCCAGGAAGCCGTTCGCGTTGTACAGAACCTGGTTATAGTCGATGGCCCGCAGCAGATCGCTGCCTTTGTTGCCGATGTAGTGGGCCGCGAGAACCACGCCCTTCACTTCCTGCTGGACGGTGAAGTTCCACTGGTGAACGTACGGCGTGACCAGGTTAGGAGAGGGTATTCCCACTGCGCTGGTCGCGCTCATGGCGTAGTTGTCCGCCAGGGTCCGCGGCACTTTGTAGACGGGCGTCTGGACGGTGGGCGGGTTGGCGAGGAGCGCGGTCTGGTTGGTCATGAGCGGCGCCGAGGAGAGCCCGGCGGCGGTGGTCACGCTGTTGCGCACGGTAGTGATGACGTTGTCGTTGACGTACGCCATCATGTAGCCGCCGCGAACGGTCAGCCCGCGCGCCGGGAACGGCGTCCAGGCGAACCCGACGTTCGGGGCGAAGTTGTTTTTGTCGGCGTTGTAGAACGGCCGGCCGGAAGACTTGCCGATGAAATCCAGGACCGCGTTCGGATCCATGACCGTCGCCCGGGCATCGTTGTTCTCCAGCACCGGCGCGAGGTACAGCGAATTCTTCTCATCGAGCGGAGTCCAGTACTCGTACCGCATTCCGACGTTCAGCGTGAGGTTCGGGCGTACCTTCCAGTTGTCCTGGACATAGCCCGCATAGGTGGAATAACTCAACTGGCGGAGGTTGGTCGCCCCCGGCACAAAACCCGACGTGGTGCTGGTGACGTTGAACGTCTGGGTGGCGCTGGTGATGTAACCGGCCAGGTCGGCGTAGAGGCTGTTGGCCCGGCTCAGATCGGACGATTTGATTCCGGGCAGGTCGTTCGCCGTCAGGTTGAGCGCCTGGTTGGCCGTGCTGAGACCCAGGTTGTAGGTCGGAAGCATGCCGGCGTCATTGAACGGCGCGGTGCTGACCCGCTGGTATTGGAAGCCGAAGGCGATCTGGTGCGTGCCCTTCGACCAGTTGGCGTTGCTCTGGATCGGGTAGGAGTTGGTCTGGCGGCCCTGGTTCATAAAGGTGTTGACCGGGTTGCTGAAGAGCAATCCGCCGACGATGGACTTGGGATACTCGTTCGAATCGAGGAAATTTCCCTGGGTGCGGGCGAAGCCGGCGCGCACTTCGTTGGTCAGGGTGGGGGTCGCGTTCCAGCGCCACGCGAGCGACAGAAGGTGATTCTTGATCACGTTGGTCACGGGCGGGATGAAGGTGTAGAACGACCCCGCGTCGGGACGGTCGGTGGGGTTGTTGATGTAATCGTAGGTCCCGGTAATGCTGTTGTGGGCGTTGATGTAGTAGTCGCCGCGATAGACCAACTGATCGCGGAACTCGTTCCCGCGGGCGTTGAAGCGATAGCCGGCGGTGTTCAGGCCGTCGCCGCCGGGAGCGTTGGGCGCCGGCAGTTGCGAGAGCATGCCCTTGATGGTCGGATCGGCCGTGAACTGGCGCAGGTTGAAGAGGTTGGCAGTCTGGGTGGCGCTGCCCACGGCGTAGGTGAAGATGCCGTTTTTGGCGCTGTCCGTCAGGGTGGTGCGGGTTACAGGGGAGGTCTTCTTGTTCTTGTACGTTTCGTAGTTCGCGTAAAAGAAGAGCTTGTCCTTGATGATGTGCCCGCCCAGCGCGGCGCCGGGCTGGTTCAGGTTGACGCGGCTTTTGGAGACGTCGTAGGCGTTGTTGAACCAGTCGTTAGCGGCCAGAGCGTCGTTGCGGTTGTACCAGTAGACGGAACCGTGGTACTGGTTCGAGCCGGATTTCGTGGAGAGGATGAACTGCGAGGAGCCGCCGCCGATGGAGGCGGTCTCGTTCGAGGTGGAAACGGTGATCTCCGCCACCTGGTCGATGGTCGGACGCATCGGCATATAGTCCAGGCCGTTGGTCCGGATGAAGTTGTCCTGGATGTTGATGCCGTCCAGCGTGACGTTGGAGTAGGAACTCCGCAGCCCGTTGACGGAGGTCACGTTGCTGCTGTTGCTCACGCCCGGCATGGTCTGGAACAGGGCCGATACCTGGCGGCCGAGAACCGGCAGGTTCTGCACCATTTGACTGGTGATGGTGGTGGAGACCTCGCCGCTGGTCGTGTTCACGGCCTGGGCTTCGGCGGACACTTCCACCGTCTGGTTCGCGGACCGCACGTCGAGCTTGATCGTGCCCAGGGAGTTCTCCTGCACGGGAGAGACTTTGACTCCGCGGAGATTCATCTTCGTGAATCCAGCCGCTTCGACGCTGACGTCGTAGGTTTCCGGCCGCACGGCGATGAAGAGGAACAGCCCCGCTTCATTTGTGGAACCTGTGAGCACAGGCTCCCTCCCGCCGGGGATGAAGACATTTACAGTGGCTCCGGGGATAACGGCCCCGGATGGATCCACCACGCTGCCGCTGAGACGCCCAGCCACCTGGGCGTAGATCGCGCTGGCAGCAAGCGGAAGCAACACAAATAGCTTCCAAATGCGCGTACAACTCATCAAGAAGACCCCTTTCGGCCGGAAAGCAGTCCGGCCCTGAAGCTGTCGGATACAAATTGGAGTACCGCCGGGCCGGTTTGCGCCACCGGTTTTTTTTGCCCGCAGGCGAAACCAACCGGTGGCGGAAACCGGCCAGCAGCGGCGCTCAGGCGATGTCGGGCAGCAGAAAGCGCGCAGGCGCCCCGGCGGCTTGGGCCACTTCTTCCGCCGCGATGTAACCGCTCCGCACGGCGCCTTCCATGGTCGCGGGCCAGCCGGTGCGGGTCCAGTCGCCCGCCAGGAAAACGTTCGGAATGGCCGATTGGGCCGGAGGGCGCCGCGATTCCGTTTCGGGGGCGGCGGAAAACGTGGCGCGCTGCTCTTTCACCACGTGGGCTTTCACCAGCTTCGCTTCCACCACGCGCGGGAAATAGAGCCGCAAGTCACCGATCGCCATGTCCACGATCTCGGTGCGGGAGAGATTGGTGAGATCGCGCGAGGCGCTGACCACGAGCTGCAGGTAGCGGCCGCCGTCCTTATTGAACATCCACTGCATGGTGCGGTCCAGCAGGGTGGCGTGCGGCAGCGTGGTGACCTCGCGGTCGAACCACAAGTGCACTCCGGTGATGGGCGAGTGCTCGAACTGGGGCGCGGGAAGGCCCACGCCTTCCAGCCGCTCGAAAGGCAGCGCGCAAATGTAGGCCCCGGCCGTGCGGCGTTCGCCGCCCACCAGAAAGCCCTCGGCGCCGATATGCTCCACCGGACAGCGGAAATGGATCCGGACGTTGGGCAGCCGGCGCCACGACTCGGCCGAATAGAGTTCGCCCAGCGGCGTAGCCGGGATCCCCATTTCGTAGGAATCCGGCCTGGCCAGGAACCCCAGCCAGAAAACCTTGAATCCATGGATGGCGGCAATGCGGTCCAGATCTTCGTTCAGCGCGCTGACCAGCACCTGCCGCCAGAAGCGGTCGATCGCGCGCGGCGTCTGGCGCTTTTGAAGCAGCCAGTCGAGCATGCTGATCTTATCGAGGTCTTTGCGGCGCGTGCGTTCGCGGCGCAAGGCCAGGAGAGCGCGCGCGATGGCGAACTTGTCGGCGCGGCCCAGGCACTTCATGCGCGCGAATGCGCCGGTGAAATGGAACGGTGCGGGCAGCCTTCCGCGGCGC
>JAIQFU010000422.1 GCA_020073115.1 Terriglobia bacterium | reverse complement strand
GTTGAAGACTGCTACCAAGACATGACAAAACATATTCACGCATTGGAAACGGGACTCTCGTCAGACCCTGCGATGAACTGGCGTCTAAGCAAACTGGACAAGTTTTCGCTCGTCTCAAACAGTGACTGCCACAGTTTTTGGCCATGGCGACTTGGCAGGGAAGCCAATGTTTTCGAACTGGAAAAGTTTAGTTACAAAGAGGTTACTGGCGCCATTAAAAGCAATGAAATAGCACACTTCAAGTTCACGATTGAGACTGACCCCGCATACGGCAAGCGATTCCGGGAGTTGATCGGTAAAACGGACAGCCTGTGAACTGGACGAAGACAAAATTGTGCCGCTCGTGGATTGCCTGGGCAGCGGCGACGAAGCGAACAACATGGGCGCCACGATGGGCGGTTGCCTGCCGGTCACCGGGCCCGCGGGAGAGGAGATCTTCACCGACAAATACGGCCGCATCAAGGTCCAGTTCCACTGGGACCGGGAAGGACAGCACGACGCCAGCAGTTCCTGCTGGGTGCGGGTGGCCACCCACTGGGCCGGCAAGCAGTGGGGCGCCATCCATATTCCCCGCATCGGCCAGGAGGTGGTGGTCGATTTCGAGGAGGGCGACGTCAATCACCCCATCGTCGTCGGCAGCGTCTATAACGCCGATTTGATGCCGCCGTACTCGCTCCCCGATAACAAGACCCAGAGCGGCATCAAGAGCCGCAGTTCGAAAAACGGCGGCCCCGATAACTGCAACGAGATCCGCTTCGAGGACAAGAAGGACAGCGAGCAGATCTTCGTGCACGCGGAAAAAGACATGCTGACCGAGGTGGAGCACGACGAGACTCGCACGGTGGACCACGACCGTACCACCACCATCAAGAACAACGAAACCAAGACGGTGACCGAGGGAAACGAAACCATTACCATCAAGCAAGGCAATCAATCCAACACCGTCGAGATGGGCGACCAGAGCAATCAGGTGAAGACGGGCAACGTCACCCATACCATCGACATGGGAAACCTGAGCACCACGGTCAAGATGGGCAATATCACCAATAAGGTCAACCTCGGCAAAACCGAGGAAGAGGCCATGCAGTCCATTGAGCTGAAGGTGGGCCAAAGCAGCATCAAGATCGACCAGATGGGCGTGACGATCAAAGGCATGATGATCAAAGTTGAAGGCCAGGTTCAGGTCCAGATCAAAGGTTTGATGACCCAGGTGAACGGCGATGCGATGCTTACTTGCAAGGGCGGCATTACAATGATCAATTAACCATGGCGGACGCGATTGCCATTTCGGCTGCGGCGGAGTTGAGCGAACCGGCCCTGGCGCTGGTCGGTCCCGACACGGATCCGCGGGAGTACGTCGGGCTGCTCGTCGAGCGGAAGCTCTACCCCGACGCGGTGCGCTTCCTGGCGCACGCCCTGCCCAAGCGCGAGGCCGTGTGGTGGGCGTGGGTGAGCGCGCGGCGGACGGCCGGGGAGAAGCCGGCGCCGCCGATCAAGGCCGCGCTGGACGCCACCGAGCGCTGGATTGCGCAGCCCACCGAGCCGAACCGGCGCGCCGCCATGGCCGCCGCCGAAAAGGCCGGATTCGATAACGCCGCCGGATGCGCCGGCCTGGGCGCGTTCTTCAGCGGCGGTAGCCTGGGACCTCCGGAGTTGCCGCCCGTCCCCCCCGGCGAGTACCTGACCGCCAAAGCCGTAGCGGGCGCCGTCATCTTCGCCGCCGTCGGCTCCGAGCCGGAGAAGGCGCCCGAAAAATTTCAGAACTTCGTCGCGCAAGGCCTCGATGTGACAACCCGAATCCATCTTTGGTGACCTATGGGACAGCCCGCCGCCAGAATAACCGACATGCACGTTTGCCCCATGGTGACCCCCGGCGTGCCGCCCATCCCGCACGTCGGCGGTCCCATCCTCCCGCCCGGCGCCGTCACGGTATTGATTGGCGGCCTCCCCGCCGCCCGCGTCGGCGACATGGCCGTCTGCGTCGGCCCTCCGGACGTCATCGCCCTGGGCTCCTTCACCGTCCTCACCATGGGCCAACCGCAAGCCCGCATGGGCGACCTGTGCGCCCACGGCGGCAGCATCGTCATCGGCCTCCCCACCGTCCTGGTAGGCTAGCCCCCCTATTTCGGGGACAGGCTACGAAACCCCCAAATTAATTGAGAACCCAGCCGCCATTCCTCAACTATCTAACTGGAATGGCTCGCATCGCCAGGGTGGTGGTTCCGGGAGCGTGGCATCACGCCACGCAGCGCGGCAACGGGCAGCAGACGGTCTTCCTCGGCGACGAGGATCGCACGTTTTACCTGGCCCTGCTACGGCGCAACGCCCGCCGCTATGCAGTTCGGGTCATGGGTTACTGCCTGATGGGCAATCATGTCCACCTCGTGGCCGCGCCCGCGGATTCCGAAGGGCTGTCGCGCGCCCTGGGCCGGGCGCATAACGATTACGCGCGGTGGCTGAACCTGCGGCGTGGAACGACCGGGCACGTTTGGCAGAACCGTTTCTACTCATGCGTTTTGGACGAGCGGCACGGCTGGGAGGCGCTGCGCTACGTGGAACTGAATCCCGTCCGTGCCGGACTGGTGGCGGACCCCGCGGAATGGCCCTGGTCCAGCGCGGGCGCTCATCTGAAAGACAGGGACGACGCCCGCCTGATCGACCTGAGCGCCTGGCGGGAGCAGTGGAGCCCGGCGTCCTGGCGGGAAGCGTTGGATCTCGGCCTCTACGATGCTGCCCTGGTGGAGCGGATCCGCGAGGCGACGCGCACCGGCCGCCCGGCGGTAGACGACGCCGCGCTGCTCGCGCTCGAACGGAAGACCGGCAGACGGTTGCGGCCAGGCAAGCGCGGCCCGAAGCCGGCCGCCGTTGAAGTCGGCGCGCAACTGAAGTTGGGGGTTGAGTAGGCTGTCCCTGAAATAGCCCATCCACTTGACCTTATTTGCCTAGCTCAGGTTTCTGCTCAGTTCTCAAGTGTGGAGGCAACATCTTGGAGGGCATTTCGGGGACAGGCTACGAAACCCCCAAACTCAACTGCGCCCCGTCCGCCGCGGCTCTCGCCTTCGGGCCTCGCTTTTGCGGCCGTAACGTCCTCCGTACCTGCGATTCCAGTTTCACCACGAATTCCGCCTCCGCCATCGGTCGCCCCGTTTAAATCGCCTCCCGAATTCGCTCGATTAGCGGCTCGTCCGCGACGCCTTGCTCCAGCATATCGCGCCATTCTCCCCTTTTCCAACCCGATTCCCATCCTGCGTCTTCCAGGATGCCCGTCGGCTCGATGCCGGTAACGTGCGCCGCGGCGCTCGACAAGGGCCAATCGATCGCCCGTTCCTCCAGGCCCGCGCGCACGGGGTTCAACTCCACATAGCGCAGCGCCGCCCAGGCATGGCGCTCATCCAGAAGGCAGGAGTAGCAGCGGTTTTGCCAAACATGGCCGGCTTCCCCGCGCCGCAGGTCCAGCCAGCGGGCGTAGTCGCAATGCGTTCGGCCGAACGCTTTCGCCAGCCCGGTTGCGTCGCGCGGAGCGGCGATCCCATGGACGTGATTCCCCATCAGGCAATAACCGGCGATGCTCACCGACGCCCGCCGACAGTTGGCCCGGTCCAGACTGACCCGTCTATCCGCCCGCCGCGCCGTACGTGGCCCGCGCCGTCGCCCCGTCGTCCATCGTCGCCAGCCGGCCCATCTCGTCGTACTGATAGCTGCGCCACGAGCCGGCCCAGGCCATCGAGGTCATCCGACCCTCATTATCCCGGCCGGATCAGTAGTTGTCTAGCCGACTGGACAGATGGGGGTTGAGTAGCCTGTCCCCGAAATACCCCCCATGTAGGATCTTACGACGCTGAGGATCATATCTACGTCTTCCGGCGAATCTGCCTCGACGTACCCAGGCGGGCACAACCCAAGTGGGTCGTTGAAATTAACCGGGTCGCCCATGACGTAGGCGTAGCGATTCAAAGACTGCGGGTTGCTCGGATCGCCGCCCCAGGTATCCGGACTGTAAAACCTCCCCAGCCCCGGCGAGTAGTACCGTTGCATCGCATAATCCACCCCGCCGCCCGCCATCGAATCCCGCACGTACGTCCCGAACGCCTCTACTCCTTCCGTACCGCCGGACTCCTTGTACTCGCCGTAGGGGTAGAACGATTGCGCCGGACCGCTCCAACCCGTCTGCGCGCTCCAACGGCGCCGGACCGAGCCCAAACGGTCCACCACCTTCAGCGGGCGGCTGCCGAAATACCCCGGCTCCGATTGCTTGGTCCCGCACGACCCCCAGCGGTCGGTGTAATTGTAGTCGGCCTCGCTTTGCGGCGCGGTGGTGCATTCCACCACCGCCAATCGCTGCCCCGCTACGCTATACAGCGTGTAGTCCCAGGTTTGGGTGCGCACAGCACAGTTGCCCGGCAGCGTGAAGCCGCCGGTCGCTACCTGCGTCCCCACCCGCTTGTCCCACGGGTCGTACTGCCACCCGCCCATCCGGTTCTCCACGTTCCAGGTTACGCTCTCGCCGTTGATCACGGTTACGTTCCCGTTGGCATCATAGCTTATTCCCGTCTGCCGGTTCGTGGCCGGATCGTAGCCCGCCGAAAGCGTGGTCGCCGTTCCCTTTGTCACCGTCTTCGCCGTCAGGTTGCCGAAGCCGTCGTAGGCGTACGCCTGGCCCCATTCCGACCCGTTGTTTCCGCCTTCGCCAGCCGCTGCAAGGCGTCGTACGTGTAGGTCACTTCCTCGCCATTGACCCAGTCCTTCGACTGCGCGATGCGCCCGTTGTTCTGCGCCGTGGGGTAGCGGTATTCCATGTCCAGCAGGACGGTGTGGAGGTAGTCAT
>JAIQFU010000013.1 GCA_020073115.1 Terriglobia bacterium | reverse complement strand
AGAAAGTAGCGCTCGCTTACTCGGGCGGATTGGATACTTCTTGCATACTCAAGTGGCTTATTGACAGGGGCTACGACGTAATCTGCTACATGGCGGATGTTGGCCAAAAGGAGAACTTCGAAGCTGCGAATAACATCCTGCTACGCGATCTCCGATGACGCAAATCCTCCGAAGCCCGCGCACCTGATCCGATTTTCGCTTTGATAACGACTCGATTGGGTTATTTTCGCTTCAAGCGCGTCCGTCTTGCATCATCGCTGGGAGCCGTTGAGTGAAAGCTGTCTATACCGAGTGGCATCGCAGCCACGATCCGCAATTCTTCCTGGTTCACGGCGTCGTCAGGCGCACGACCGAACAGCCCGAACGGGCGGATCGGCTGCGCGCGGGCCGGTGCGGTGAGCGGCAGGCAGGCGATCGCGATCGGACTTTCCAAGGCGCGGCGCGCCGGCGTGCCGCTGCCTCCTCCGAAGGAGGGCAAAACCTCCGAGCGGACCCGCGTACAGGCCCAACGGGACCTGGCGAAAGGACGGAGCGGGCCGAAGAAGCCCTCGGCCAAACGTTCGCGGGCGGTAAAGGGCGAGCTGAAACGCGAAGGGCGGAGCGCCGCATCGCCCCAGGCGCTCTCCAGGCAGGCTCGCAGCGCCGCCGCCGCGCGGAAGAAGGGAGCGTAGTACCGCCGGTACTCGCTGCGGCGCTATTGAAGCCGCCCGAACAACGCCTCGCCCAGGGTTTCCGGCGATGATACCGCCAGCGTTTCGAACCCTGCCGCCATGCCGCTGGCCAACCCCGGTTCCGAGTCTTCCACTACCAGCGGGCATACGGAGCCCAACAGCTTCGCCGCCAGCAGGTACGGCTCGGGGGCCGGCTTGAGGGAGCCCGCCTCGCGCCCGCAGACCAGCGCATCGAAGAACGGCCGAAGCCCGGCGGCTTCGAGCACCGGTTCCACCTCGGTGCGCCCGCTGGAGGTCACCACCGCCAGTTTATAGCCCTCGTGCAATCGCTCCAGAATGCCGGGCAGACCCGGCGCGAAGGGCGGGTCGTGCAGCATCCGCGACCGGAACAGGTCTTTCTTCTCCGGGTACCGCGCCATGAGGTCCTCCCATCCGCGGGGCGGGTCGCAGCGCTGCGCGAAGAGGCGCAGCATGTCGCCATCCGCCAGACCGATGCAGCGGTCGCGGTAAAATTCCCAATCCAGCGCGACCCCTAACGGGGCCAGGATCTCCTTCCAGCAGGCGAAGTGGATGGGTTCGCTGTCGGCGAGCACGCCGTCGAAATCGAAAAGAATGGCGTCGAATTGCGGCACGGGAGGGACTTCCAGCGTATCATGTGGTATCACTGAAACTGAAGCCATGCCAAGCGAAGAAGAACTGATGGCCGAAGTGGAGCGCCTGCGCGCCGAGAACGAATCCCTGAAGCGGCCTGCGCGCGGTCAGTTGTCCCTGAAGGTCAGCGAGAAGGGGGCCCTGTCCATGTACGGGCTGGGGCGGTTTCCCGTCACACTATATCGCGAGCAGTGGGAGAAACTGCTGGGGATGGCCGACCAGATCCGGCAGTTTATCGCCGATAACGACCAGGCGCTGAAGAAGAAGGAATAGCGCATGCCGAAGGGGACCGCCCTTGTCACGGGCGCTTCCACCGGGATCGGCGCGGACCTGGCGAGGCTCTGCGCCGCCGCGGGATTCGACCCGATTCTGGTGGCGCGCGATGCCCGCCGGCTGGAAGAACTGGCGGCGCGTCTGGCGCGCGAGTATCAAGTAAACCCCGTAGTTTTGCCGGCGGACCTCTCCGACCCCTCAGCCCCCGAGGCGATCTTCCACGCCGTTCCGGCCACCCCCGATATCCTGATCAACAACGCGGGATTCGGCCTCCGCGGAGCTTTCGCGGACCTTGATTGGGGACGCCAGTCCGCCATGATCCAGGTCAACGTCACCTCCCTGGCCCACCTGATCCGGCTGTTTCTCCCGGGGATGCTGCGGCGCAGTTCGGGGCGGATTCTGAACGTCGGTTCGACCGCCGGCTTTGTACCGGGGCCCCTGATGGCGGTTTACTACGCCACCAAAGCGTTCGTGTCCTCGTTTTCGGAGGCGCTGAGCAGCGAGGTCGGAGGCACGGGCGTAACCGTTACGCTGCTGTGCCCCGGCCCTACCCGCACCGAGTTCAAGGAGAGGGCGGGGATGCAGAAGACGATGCTCTTCAAGGGGCCGGCTATGGAATCGGCCGACGTCGCGCAGGAAGGCTTCCGGGCAATGATGGCCGGCAAGCGCGTGCATATCGCCGGCGCGCGGAACCGCTGGATGATCCGGCTGAGCGGCCTCGCGCCCCACGGCTACCTGCTGGCGGCCATCCGGCGCCTGAACAGCGAAACCGACTAGTCATGGAAGAACCCTTCATCTCCGAAGGCGTGAGCGGGGTTCTGCATCGGCCCGAGAGACCCACGGGCGAGGCGCTCGTCCTGACCCACGGGGCGGGTTCCAATGCCAACTCGCCGCTGCTGGTCCGGCTCTCCCGCGGGTTCGCGGACGCGGGCTACCTCACCCTGCGCTTCGACCTTCCGTTCCGGCGGGAGCGGGCCAAGGGGCCCCCCGTTCCGGCGCACGCGGCGCGCGACCGGGAAGGCATCGCCCGCGCGATTGAATCGATGGCGCGCCTCGCGGGGGGACGCGTGTTCGCGGGCGGGCACTCGTACGGCGGAAGGCAGACCGCCATGCTTGCGGCGGAACGGCCGGACCTGCCCGCCGGCCTGCTCCTGCTCTCCTATCCGCTGCAACCGCCCGGCAAGCCCGAGCGGAAACGGACCGGGTTCTTCCCCGAAATCCGTACGCCGGCTTTGTTCGTGCACGGAACCCGAGACCCGTTCGGCTCGGTCGAGGAACTGCGCGCAGCCATCGCGCTCATCCCGGCGAGGACCGATCTGCTGGCGGTGGAAGGCGCCGCGCACGACCTGAGACGGGCGGCGGACCTGATGGCGGACATCCTCACGCGATTCCGGGCGGTTACCACCGGGTGTTATCCTGAAGGCTAAACTCCCCTAAGAGCTTGGCTATGAATGGGTACAGCTATACGACTCCCCACGGAATCGAAGTCTCCTGCACGATCGCGGAGGTGAATTTCCGGCGGGGGTTGTGGCGGCTGTTGCGCGATCTCGATCGTTTTCGCGGCGCATATCTTTCGTCCGGGTATGAGTATCCCGGCCGGTACTCGCGGTGGGATATCGCCTCCGCGCGGCCGCCGCTGGAGATCGTGGCCCGGGGTCGCCGCGTCGAGTTCCGCCCGCTCAACGAACGGGGACGCCGGATCGCGGAGATGCTCTGCCCCGTGCTGGCCGGGCATCCTCACTGGGAGGAGTTCGGAACGGAATCGGGCGGCATCCTCGCCGGGCGCCTCAAGCCCATGCCGGAGCGGTTCCCCGAGGAGGAGCGCAGCAAGCAGCCTTCGGTCTTTTCCGTGCTGCGCACCCTCATCGAGGAGTTCCGCGGTGCGGGCGACGGACGCCTGGCGCTCGTGGGCGCTTTCGGCTACGACCTGCTTTTCCAGTTCGAGCCTGTCGACTTGCGGCTCCCCCGGACCGGCCACAAAGACCTGCACCTGTTCTTCTGCGACGACATCTCGTTCATGGATCGGGAGAACGAGCGCATCGACCGTTACCAGTACGAGTTCACCCGTGGCGGCGTGACCACCCGCGGGCTGGAGCGCCAGGCGGAGGAGATTCCCGCGGCCCAGCACCGCGCGCCGGGTCCTATCGTTTCCGATCACAAGCCCGAAGAGTACATGGCGAACGTGGAGGCGGTGCGCGAGGGCATGCGCCGCGGCGAATACTACGAAGTGGTTCTGCGCCAGACCTTCAGCACGCCGTACTCCGGGCTGGCCTCCGAGTTGTTCGAGCGGGTGCAGGACGCCAGCCCCAGCCCCTACGAGTTCCTGCTGCAATTCGGCGACGAGCAACTGGTGGGCGCCTCGCCCGAGATGTTCGTACGGGTCGAGGGGCGGCGGGTGGAAACGTGCCCCATCTCCGGAACGGCGCAGCGCACCGGCGACGCGCTGCGCGATGCCGAGAACATCTGCGAGCTGCTGGGCTCCACCAAGGAAGAGTCCGAGCTGACCATGTGCACGGACGTGGACCGCAACGACAAATCGCGCGTCTGCGAGCCGGGCACCGTGAAAGTGCTGGGGCGGCGGCTCATCGAGCGCTACGCGGGCGTGTTCCACACCGTGGATCATGTGGAGGGCGTGCTGAAGGAAGGCTTCGATTCGCTCGATGCCTTCCTGAGCCACATGTGGGCCGTGACGGTGATCGGCGCCCCGAAAAAAGCGGCCGCGCGAGCCATCGAGTCGCTGGAGAAGAACGCGCGCGGCTGGTATGGGGGCGCGGTGGGGATGATCGCGCTGAACGGCGATGTCAACACCGGCATCCTTATCCGCACCACCTACCTGCGGGACGGCGCGGCGTCCTATCCCGTGGGGGCCACGCTGCTGTACGACTCGGTGGCCGCCATGGAGGAACGCGAGACGCGGCTCAAGGCCACCGGCTTCTTCCGCATCCTCGGCGAGCCCGACCCGGTTCCGCCGTCCGCCGAAGTCGTCAACGAACCCGTCGGAGCGGGAACCCGGCTCCTGCTGATCGACAACGACGATTGCTTTATCCAGACCATCGCCAACTACGTGCGGCAGACGGGGGCGGAGGTGGTGACGTACCGCGCTGGGATCGCGGCGGAGATGATCCGCGAAATCGCCCCCCACCTGGTTTTGATCTCGCCCGGGCCGGGGCGGCCGCTCGATTTCGGCGTGCCCGCACTGGTTCGGACCCTGGCGGACATGGCCATCCCGGTCTTCGGAGTCTGCCTGGGGTTACAGGGCGTCGTCGAAGCGTTCGGCGGCGACTTGGGCGTGCTGGACTATCCCATGCACGGCAAGCGCTCGGTGGTACGGCACTCCGGCGCGGGCGTTTTTCGGGGACTCCCGGAGGAGTTCCAGGTGGGCCGCTACCATTCGCTGTACGCGCGGCGCGAGAAGCTGCCCGAGTGCCTCGAAATCACCGCCGAATCCACCGAAGGCGGGATCATCATGGGGGTGCGGCACAAGCGCTTGCCGATCGAGGCCGTGCAGTTCCACCCCGAGTCGATCCTGACGCTGACACCCGGCGGCAATTACGGCCTCAAGCTTTTCGAGAATGCCGTGCGGATGGGGAAGTAGAGTTCGGCGGAGTGGACCTCCGGCCTGTCACGCCGGCGTCCGTGCCGGCGTTCCGCGAAAGATGCCGGCACGGACGCCGGCACACCAAGCCGGAGGCTCACTCCACGTTACGACGCAGGGGTCGGCCCGCCACCGTGCATCGTCGCCCTGTCCTCCGCGTAGCTGTCGCGCAACGCCCGGATCCGGCGGTGCGATTCCTGCACTTGCGCGAACTGCGATTCCAGGATGGTGCGGATGCCTTCCGGCGGGTTCGCATCGAGCGCCGTCTTGTAGCGGCTGATCGACAGATCCTCCCCGCGCTCTGTTTCCACCAGGATCTGGTGCTCGCTGTGCCCGGTGAGTACGCCTTCCAGCTCCATCCACCCGGCGTGCAGAACCCCCGCCACGCCGGTCGCGTCTGAAACGTCCATGCCAAGCGTCGTGGCCGCCCTCACGAGTTCCTTGGCGAAGCTCGCGCGCTGTTCCGAGAGCTGCTCGAACGTGTTCTTGAGGGTAGGATCCCTGACCGCTTTGGCCGCTCCGCGAAAGCCTTGTTCGGCGTCCCGGCAGATGTGAATGACGCCCCTGGTTGCGGAAGTATAATCGCTTGCGGTTGCCATGTTTGCTCTCCTTCAGTGAAAGATGCATACCGGCGCCCACTGTTCGTCTTCTCACGCCGGGCCGCAGGTCGCCGAAGTCACGCTTTCGGACTGTCTGGTATGAATCTGCGCGGTGATCCGCCGTGTTTGCCGGTATGCTGGCGGGGTAAGGAGTCATATGGCCAACGAACAGCAACTCAAACAGAAGTATCAACCCGCCATCAACCTGATGCAGCAGCTTGGCGTGCGCCTCGAGAACGTGAACATGCAGGGGGATAAGCTTTATATCAAGGGAGAGGCGCCTTCCCAGGACGTCAAGAACAAGGTCTGGGACCAGATCAAGCTGATCGACCCCGGCTACTCCGACCTGGCTTGCGATATTACGGTGAGCCAGCAGCAGACCCGGCCGCAGACCATGGGGGCCGGCGCATCGGTCAGCGGGGGCCAGTCGGGACGCCGCTATACTGTCCGTTCCGGCGATTCGCTGTCGAAAATCAGCCGCGAGTTCTACGGGGATGCCGACCGGTACATGAAGATATTCGAGGCCAATCGGGACGTTCTCAAGGATCCCAACCGCATCCAGCCCGGCCAGGAACTGGTGATCCCGGAGTAGCGTCATGGATTGGGGCAACGAATTGAACCGCATCTTCGACCGCTACACGGGTGCGGGCGGCGGCGCCGCCGCTGCTCCGCAGGACCCGCACGACGATTTCCAGCAGGTTGCGCGGTCGGCGCCGCAGGAAGACGTCGCCGGCGGCATTTCCCAGGCCATGCGCTCCGATCAGACTCCGCCGTTCGGAAAGATGGCGGCCGACCTGTTCGGGCAGTCGAACCCGCAGCAGCAATCGGGTTTGCTGAACCGGCTGATCAGCGCCGTAGGTCCCGGGGCCTCGTCGCTCCCGGGGTTGGGTTCGCTTGCCGGACTGCTCGGCGGGCACGTCACTCCCGAGCAGGCAGCCCAGGTGCGGCCGGAGGAGGTGCAGCAGTTGGCGGCCCACGCCGAGCAGAAGAACCCATCGGTAGTCGATGAAGTGAGCCGGTTCTACAGCCAGCATCCCGACGTGGTGAAAGCCCTGGGCGGGATGGCGCTGGCTATCGCCATCCAGCACATCGCGCGCAGGCGGTAGCAGTACCGCCGGTGGCCCGTTTTTGCCGCCAGTTTCTTTCCCGGCGAAAACCGGCCACCGGCGCTACTGCGCCAGCACCAGCCCCGACGGCAACTCTTCCCCGAAGATCCGCCCCAGGGCGCGGTCGTCTTCCTCTTCCCCTTCGAACACCGCCAGCAGACGGTCGGCGTGGGGCAGCGCCTCCAGCCGCCGCCGCACCGCTTCCCGCGTCGCGGGAGGCAGGTCGCGCGTGGGGTCTTCGGTCTTGCGCGCCATGGCGGCCAGGGCATCGCCGGGATTGGCGGCCTTCAGCAGCGCTTCCACCCAGCGCGTCACCGCCGCGGGCGGGACCACCAGGTTGATGGGGCCGTAGAACAGCTTGCGCGCGCCCAGCCGGGAGAGGCACCACAACTCGCTTTCTTTGAAATCGCCGGCTTTGACGCGGCGCACGAGCGCATCGCCCAGTTCCGTCTTCGTGCCTGCGGGGAGCAGTTCCAGGCTGGCGGCCGCGCGCCACATTTCGCGCAGCAGCGCGGCATTCACGCGCGGCGGTTTCTTGTTTCCGCGCGGCAGGAGAAAGCCCGAGAGCCGCTGGTAAATATCCGTCTGCTGATTGCGGTTGAGCCCGCCGGCCACGCGCCCCCAGAAAATCCACCAGTCGATTTCGCACTGCACCTGGTTCCCGAACGTCAGGCCGGAAGCGTAGATCCGGCGCGTCTGCGCGATCCGGAAATCGTCCCCGGGGTAGCCGAACCCGGGGCGCAGGCAGAAGCCCGCCAGGTTGAACCAGCGAACCTCGTAGGCCGGGGCCTTCTTCCGCCCCTCCGCTACCGAGAGAAAAGCGTCGCCCATCTGCCGGACGGCGGAGAGCGGCCAGGAATTTCTCCCGAGCCCCATGGTCTGCTCCAGCCTGGCAGGGAATTCCTCCGGCGCGATCGGCGATTTCGCGTTCGGCGTGAACACGGCCTGGATCAGTTCCAGGGACGAGCGCACCGCCTGCTCGCTGATCACCGCCGCGGCTTTGCGCTCGGCCGGCTGCTCCGCGGCTTTTTTGCGAAGCTCGAACTGGAGCCGCCAGCGATTGTCGCTGATCTTCGATTCGCACCACGTCTCGAGCGTCCCGATTTCGGTCAGCCGCGCCCCCATCTTCACGGGAATCAGGCGCTCCTCGGCCTTCTTGCCGAAGCGGATCACGGCGTTCAGGGGCGCGTGCATGTGCAGATCGGGGTCGCCCGCGGCGAATTCGAGCACGTCCCCCAGCTTGTCCTCGGCGCGGGTCAGGGAACTGTACAGGCGGAAGGAGACGGGGCGGTTGGCCACGAGTTGGAGGGCGCCGTTGTCGATCTCGACCGTGGATCCTTCCTCCGCCCCGCGCGGCACCAGGCAGGCGGCGGGAAATTTCCCTTCGCGCGGTTCCCCCAGCCCGATGTAGTAGGTCCTCGGCAGTCCCCCCCGGACCAGGATGCCGCTGCCGGTGGAGCGCACGTAGGAGTAATACGCGGCCCCGCGGGCCACGGCGAGGTCCAGTTCCGAGTTCTCCAGGATCTCGGGCCGCTTGCCGTACCAGCGTCCCACCACGTCCGCCACGCGGTCGCGCAGAATTTCGGGAATGAAGAAGCCGCCGTTGAACAAAATGGCGTCGGGCGTCTGGCCCGTGGGTTCCAGAAAAGCGTTCAGGTGGCGCGTGATGGCCGCGTCGGAGACGTACGGCAGTCCCAGTTCGCGAAACAGGCTGCGCTTCTCTTCCTTGGGCGCTTCGCCGCGCTCCGTGAAAGGCAGAAAGCCCTCCAGCGCCAGTTCCAGGGCCTCTTCGCGCAGGATTGCCGATTTCAGCGAGCGGCCGATGAGCGACGAGCCCGAGCCCAGCACCGTGATCTCGACGCTCTTGATGTCCGGGTCGTTGAGCAGTTTTTCCTTCGCGGAGGAACATTGGCGGCGGAGCCCGCTGCGCTGGCGGATGGAGAGCTGCGCGTTGAGCTTGGTTTCCACCAGCCAGGCCAGGGTGAGGTCGAGATTGTCGCCGCCCAGAAGCAGATGCTTCCCTACGGCGGTGCGGGTGAAATTCACCAGGTCGCCGTCGCGCGAAACGCGGATCAGACTGAAGTCGCTGGTGCCGCCCCCCACATCGCACACCAGAACCGTCTGTCCGTCGAACAGTTTCTTGCGCGAGGCCGCCAGGTTGTTGGCGATCCAGGAATAGAAAGCTGCCGCGGGCTCTTCGAGCAGCGTGAGTTTCTCGATTCCCGCCTGCCGCGCGGCCTCCACGGTGAGCTCGCGCGCCTCTTCGTCGAAGGACGCGGGCACGGTCAGGACAATGTCCTGTTGGGCCATTTCCAGCCCCCTGGCGCGGTCCCACTCCTGGTGGAACTTAGCGATGAAGCGGGCCGAAACTTCGACGGGAGAGAGCACGCGCCCCGTTTCCGGCGAATCCCACGGCAGGATCTTAGCCGTGCGGTCCACGTCGGGGTTGGAGAGCCAGGACTTGGCCGAGTGCACCAGGCGCGTGGGCACCAGCGCGCCCTGTTCGCGCGCGTAGACGCCCACCGGCTCGCCGTCTTCGAGAAAGAGGAAGGAAGGCAGCGTGCGGCGGGGCTCCGCCCGTCCGGGCGCCACCAACTGCGGAGTCTCGAAGATGTGGACCGGCGGGAAATCGCGATCTTCGGCCTCGCGTTCGTCGATGTAGGCCAGGGCAGAGTTGGTGGTGCCGAGGTCGATGCCGATTTTCATGGGTGCTATCTATAGCTTACGCGAGAGATGGTGGGGCGGGCTTCTGCGCCGCGGCGGGCCGAAGCCGGGCAGCGGGGTGGAAGCCCCGCCCCACAATGCCAGGTGACTACTTCGCCACCGCCGCCGGCTCCTCGGGCCGCGCCCGGTAGACCCCGCCGCGCTCCGTCAAAAACAGGGACTTGCCGTCCGCTTCGCCGAAGGCGCAGTTGGAAACACGCTGGGTGGCGTCCAGCACGAACAACAGCCGGCCTTCCGGAGTATAAATGGCCACGCCGTTCGCCGCCACGTACAGTTCTCCCTTCTCGTCCACGGCGATGCCGCCCGGTGAGCCCGCGATCCCCGCGATCAGCACCCGCTCGTTGGATGCCTGGCCGTCATGGTCCAGATCGTAGGCGCGGACGTTGTGCTCGTCCGAGTTGGACACGTACAGGATGCGTCCGTTGGGCGAAAGCGCGATCCCGTTCGGCCGGCCAACCGGCCTGGCCACCAGGGAGATCGCCCCTTTCGGCGAGACGTGGTAGACGCCGTAAAAGTCCAGTTCCCGATGGTCTTGCTGCTCCCCGAACGCCGGGTCGGTAAAATAGACGTGCCCGTTCCGCGCGACCACGAGGTCGTCGGGCGCGTTGAGCCGCTTGCCCTCCCAGCGCTCGGCGATCGCCTCGATCTTGCCTTTGTCCGCCCGCACCACGCGGCGCGCCCGCGTCTCGCACGTGTAGAGCCGTCCCTGGCTGTCGAAGGCGTTCCCGCTGGGGCCGTTGGCCGCGTCGCGCAACACCTCCGGGCGCCGCCCGGGAACCACTTTCAGGATGCGGTCGGTAGGGGTGTCGCTGAACACCAGAAATCCCTCCTTCGACCATGCGGGACCTTCGGTGAACCGGAAGCCGTCGGCGATCTTCTCGACTGTGAGCTTGGTAAAGTCCTGCGCCAGCGCCAGGCACGCCAGAACAACGGCCGCGGAGACGCCGGCGGCGCGGGTCATCGCCCCGCGGTCTGTCCCCGCAGGGTGATGTTGTTCACCACCTCCTTGACGCCTTTGACCTTCTTGGCAAGTTTCGTGGCTCGCTCTTTCTGGTTTTCCTTTTCCACCTCGCCTTTGATCGTGACCACGCCCTGCTTCACGTCCACCTGAAGCCCGCCGCCCTTGACCACCTGGTCGTTGGCCAGTCTGAGCCGCACCTGGTCGTAAATGGAGTCGTCCGTGATGGGAGGTTTGTCCTTGGCCAGGCAGACGGTGGCGAACGCGAAGAGGACCAGCAGTGAAATGAACGCTTTATATATCATCTTCACCGGCCATTGTACGCCAGTCGAGCGTATCGAGGAAGGCCGACTGCTCGCGCCAGCCCGGCTGCACGCGGACGTGCAGGTCGAGGTAGATCTTAGTCCCGAACAGCCGCTCCATTTCCGTCCGCGCCAGGGTTCCGATTTTCTTCAGCATCGCGCCCCCGGCGCCGATGAGGATGGCCTTCTGGCCCTCGCGCTCCACGCGAATCGTGGCGTAGATGCGGGTGATCCGGGGCATCTCCTCCCAGCGGTCCACCGTCACCGCGACGGAGTGGGGCACTTCCTGGCGCGTGGCTAGCAGCGCCTTTTCGCGCACCAGTTCGGCGGCCAGAAAACGCTCCGGCTGATCGGTGATATGGTCCTCCGGGAAGTACGCCGGACCTTCCGGAAGCCGCTCTACCACCATACGGCGCAAATCGTCCACGCCGTCCCGTTTCGTCGCGGAAACGGGGACGAACTCGGCGAAATCGTAGACCGCCTTGTACTGTTCGATGAGCGGAAGAAGCGTGCGTTTGTCCTTGAGGAGATCGATCTTGTTCAGAACCAGCACGGTGGGCGTCTGCGCCTTGCGGACCAGGTCCAGCGCGTGGCGGTCTTCTTCCCCGAATTCCCGCGCGGCGTCCGCCACGTAGAGCAGGAGATCGCGCTCGTCCAGGGCGGCGCGCACCGAAACCATGAGGCGCTTGTTGAGAAGGGAGTCCGCCTTGTGGATGCCGGGCGTGTCGAGGAAGACCGCCTGCGCCTCCGGCAGCGTGAGCACGCCTTGGATGGTGGTCCGCGTGGTCTGCGGCTTGTCCGCCACAATCGCCACTTTCTGCCCGACCAGCGCGTTCAGAAGCGTGGACTTGCCCGCATTCGGCCGGCCGATGAGGGACACGAAGCCCGACCGGAACGGCTTATCCATGGGCCACCGTCTGCGATCGGCCGATCCGCACCTGCTGGACGCGCAATTCGTCGCTGGCCAGGACTTCGATGCGGACCCCGTCCCGGTCCACAAACTCCCCGGGTTTGGGGACGCGCCCCAGCCACTCGCTCACCAGGCCGCCCACCGTGGTGGACTCGATCTCGTCCTCCCGGTGGAAAGAATCGAAGAGATCGCCGACACGGTCCAGGTCGAAACTGCCCGAGACGATGTAGCCGCCATTCCCGTCCTCGACGACGTCGGTCTCGGGCTCGTGCTCGTCGCGGATCTCTCCGATGATGACCTCCAATAGATCCTCCATAGTCGCCAGGCCGGCGGTGTTGCCGTACTCGTCCACCACGATGACCATGTGAGTGTTTTCCTGCTGCATCTGCCGCATCAGGTCGCTTACCGGCTTGCTCTCCGGGACGAAGGGCAGGTTCCGGATCAGTTCGCGGACCGTGCGGTCTTCCCGCTCGCTCTCATCGGTTTCGAACATGTCGCGGACGTGGACGAACCCGATGATCTGGTCGATATTCTGCTCGTAGGCCGGGATGCGCGAGTACTGCTCGGTGATGACGAGTTGGCGCAGTTGTTCCAGGGTGGCGTCGGCGGGGATGGCGACGATGTTGGGGCGCGGGGTCATCACCTCCCGCACCACCTTGTCCCCGAATTCGACCACCGATTGGATCAGTTCCCGGTCTTCTTCCTTGATCAGTCCCTCCTCGGCCCCGGCGGAGATCAGCGCTTCGATGTTCTCCGCGGACGTGGGCGGCTCCTCCGTCGCGGGGTTGTCGTTGGCCAGTTCCACCAGCCGCTGGAAGAAGTCGAGCAAAACCACCGCGGGCCTCGCGAGCCATGCCAGGGCCTTCAAAACGGGGACCAAAGGCAGCAGCCAACGCCCGCGCGTGCGGCGATAAAGCAACTGGGGAACGGCGTAGGAGGCGAACCCCATGGCGCACCAGGCGGCCAGCGCCGCTTGCCAGAAACTGCCCCAACTCCAGGGATGCGCATCGGCGATCCACGCCAGGCAGAACACGCCCAGGAGCGCCAGCAGCGTATGCTTCAGGAAGGAGAATGCGCCGGCGCCATCCTCGGTCTTCAGTCCCAGCCGGTCTTCCAGCGTGTCTTTGAAGAATTCCAGGGAAGGCAGATCCCGCGGCCGCAGCCGGAGCGATTCGAGGTACAGCAGTTGGACGAAGGTGACCAGCGCCAACAACGGGATGGCCGCCAGGGTCGCGATGGCAATGGCCAGGATCACGCGCTCACCCGCTCGATCAACCCGTTCGGCAACCCCAGGCGGCCTCGCCAGCGCCTCTCCGCGCGAGCCATCCGGCCGCCGTCGGCATCATGGTCGAACCCCAGCAGGTGCAGCACCCCGTGCAGCATGAGAATCCGCACCTCATCCTCGGTCGAATGCCCGAATTGGCGAGCCTGCGCCCGCGCGCGTTGTACGGAAATCGCGATATCGCCAAGCAAGTACTGCCGGTGGCCGGTTTTTGCCACCGGTTCTTTTTCCCCGCCCAAAACAACCGGTGGCGCAAACCGACCACCGGCGGCACTCATTGCAGGGAACGAGAGCACATCCGTCGGATCATCCATTCCCCGGAACTCCCGGTTCAGCCGCCGTAGCTCCGCATCACCGGTAATCAGGCAGTCGAAGGCCCTCCCCTTCGCCAGTTCCGTTCCCAGTTTCCGCGCGAACCGCTCCACCGCGCGCAGCCGCACGTCCGCCGCCGCGCGGCGAAAAACAACGCTACTGCCTACCGGAGAGGACATGCAACCGCGCTTAGTCCTGCGGCGTGGTTTCCGCGGGGACCGGTTCGGCGTCCCCCAACTTCAGCGTCAACTGCCGCCCCGCTCCGACCGTCTCGTTGTAGCGCTCGTAGGCTTTCACGATCTTCTGCACCAGCGTGTGCCGCACCACGTCCTTCTCGTCGAAATACACGAAGCTGATGCCCTCCACGCCCTTGAGGACGTCGGTGGCCTCCAGCAGTCCGCTGCGGCGGGCGTTGGGCAGGTCGATCTGCGTCACGTCGCCGTTCACCACCATCTTGGAATTGAAGCCCTGGCGCGTGAGCACCATCTTCATCTGCTCCGGCGTGCTGTTCTGGGCTTCGTCGAGGATGATGAAGCTGTCGTTGAGCGTACGGCCGCGCATGAACGCGATCGGCGCCACCTCGATGACGTTGCGCTCCAGGAGTTTCTCCACCCGGTCGCTATCGAGCATGTCGTAGAGCGCATCGTACAGCGGGCGCAGGTACGGATCCACTTTCTCCTGCAGCGTTCCCGGGAGAAAGCCGAGGCGTTCGCCGGCCTCCACCGCGGGGCGCGTGAGAATGATGCGCGACACCTGTTTGGCCATCAGCGCGGAAACCGCCATCGCCACCGCGAGATAGGTCTTCCCGGTGCCTGCCGGCCCCACGCCGATCACCAGGTCGTTGCGCTCGATTGCTTCCAGGTACCGCCTCTGGTTCACGGTTTTCGGCGTGACGATCTTCTTCCCGAAGCTGCGCTGCCGCCCGCTCTGCACCAGGGCGCGCAGGGACACCTCCGGATCGCCGGTCACCACGCGCAGGTAGCTGTTCAGGTCGCCGTTATTAAAGACGTGCCCTTCGCGCACCAGCGCGTTATAGTCTTCCAGAATGTTTTCCGCCCGGGAGACGTTGCCTGCCTCCCCTTCAATCTCCAGGTTATTGTCAACCAGTTGGGTGTGGACGCTGAGGCCCGATTCGATTAGCCGGATGTTCTCATCGCGGGTGCCAAAGAGGCTCTCGACCCCTCGGCTGATACGCACGCTAGCTTTCATCGATTGGGTAGTGGGTACCTCCAGGAAAAACGGCGCAAGGTAAGACGTTCAAATGGGATAGGACCCGGATCTTCGACAACCCGCTCGCGCGGGCATGTGAAAACCATCTGCCGTTATTATACCAACTTCTTCCGGCGCTTCAGCGCCGAACCACTCAGGTGTTTCCCTGGGCAGTAACAAAAACCGGAAAGTACTAGAACCGCCCTCTTCGCCAAAACCGCCATCAGCGGAGCGCCGGCAGTCCCGCCGGCGCCGGGATCGTCCGCACCCAGGTATTCATCTCTTCTTCGTTCTGCAGCAGATCGCTGAGCGTCGTCTTGCTCAGCACCTGGTCCACCGCCACCTGCACCGCGCGCCACAAAGACCGCACCGAACAATCCACCGACCGCGTGCAGATGGCCACCTGGCCGGTGTGGCTGCTGCAAAAATCGCTTTCGAAGAGCCGCCCGCCGAGCGCGTCGATCACCTCGCCGATGACGATGGCCTCCGCCGGCCGCGCCAGCGTATAGCCGCCTTCCTTGCCGCGCGCGGCCTTTACAAAACCGCCTTTGCGCAGCACCCGCAGGATCTTGGCGGCATAGGCCTGCGAAACGCCTTCCGCCTCGCTGATCTCCGGAATTGTCAGGCTCCGCTCGTGAAATCCGGCGTAAGCCAGCCGCACCAGGCAGCGCAGCCCGTATTCCTCGTTGGCGCTGAGCTTCATCGGTTCACCTTCCGGATCGGAACGATGTCGTCGAGCCCAAGCATCATTCTGGCGTCGTCGGACATGAGTTCCTTAGACCACGGCGGATCGAACGTCAGTTCGATCTTGACGTCCGTCACGCCGGGAACGGAGCGAGCCGCGCGCTCCACCTCGGCCGGCAGCGAGCCCGCTACCGGACAGTTCGGCGCGGTCAGGGTCATGCGGATCGAAATCTCTCCCTGCTGGTCCGCTTCGAGCCCGTAAATCAGGCCCAGGTCGTAAACATTGACCGGGATCTCGGGGTCGTAGACCCTCTTGAGGGCCGCGATTACCTTGTCTTTCAATATCATTCCGTAGTCGTTGTCTCGCCCGGGTCGGTCAGGGCGGATTTCAAGGTGTGCCAGGCCAGTGTGGCGCACTTCACCCGCGCCGGGTAGTCCCGCACGCCGCAAAAGACCACTAGCTTGCCCAAGTCTTTGCCTACCGGCGAATCAGTGGTCAACAACTCGTGGAACTTGTCCAGGAGCTTGATGGCCTCTTCCCGCGTCTTGCCCTTGAGACTCTCGGTCATCAGCGACGCCGACGCCGTGGAGATCGCGCAGCCCGAGCCCACGAAGCTCACGTCCTGAACGATTCCGTTTTCCATTTTCAGGTACAACTCCAGCTTGTCCCCGCAGAGAGGGTTGTACCCCTTGGCCGTGCGGGTCGCGTCGGGCATCGGATGACAGTTCCGGGGACGCTTGCTGTGATCGAGGATGATGTCCTGATATAGATCGTCAACCATCAGGTGAAAATCTCTTTCACTTTGCGAAGACCGGCCGCCAGGGCGTCGATCTCCGCCAGGGTATTGTAAAACGCCAGCGACGCGCGCGTCGTCGCCGGAATCTGAAACCGGTCCATCACCGGCTGGGCGCAGTGGTGGCCCGTCCGCACGGCGATTCCCATGCGGTCCAGCACCGTGCCGATGTCGTGCGGGTGGATACCTTCGATCACGAAGGAAAGCACCGCCGCCTTCTCCCGCGCTGTCCCGACTATCCGCAGGCCGGGTATGGCGGCGAGCGCCTCCGTCCCGTGGGCCAGCAGTTCGTGCTCGTAAGACGCGATCCGTTCCAGCCCGACGCGTCCCAGGTAATCGAGCGCCGCGCCCAAACCGATGCCGCCGGCGATGTTGGGCGTCCCGGCTTCGAACTTGTAGGGCAGTTCGTTGTACGTGGTCTTCTCGAAAGTGACGGTGCGGATCATGTCGCCCCCGCCCTGGTAGGGCGGCATGGCGTTCAGCAGTTTCGCTTTTCCATACAGCACGCCGATGCCGGTGGGCCCGCAAACCTTGTGCCCGGAGAAGGCGTAAAAGTCCGCGTCGAGCGCCTGCACGTCCACTTTCATGTGTGGCGCCGCCTGCGCGCCGTCGATCAGCGCCAGCGCCCCGGCCCGGTGGGCCATTTCGATCATCTGCTTCACCGGGTTGATGGTGCCGAGGGCGTTTGAAACGTGCGCCACCGCCACCATGCGGGTCCGCGGCCCCAGCAGTTTTTCGTACTCCTCCAGGATCAGTTCCCCGCGGTCATTCATGGGGATCACCCGCAGCTTCGCTTCCTTCTCCTCGCACAGGATCTGCCAGGGCACGATGTTGGAGTGGTGCTCCAGCGCGCTGACCACGATTTCGTCCCCCGGCTTCACGTTCTTGCGGCCCCACGACTGCGCCACCAGGTTGATGGCTTCCGTGGTCCCGCGGACGAAGATCGTTTCGCTCTTGGATTTCGCGTTCAGGAACTGCTTCACCTTGGCCCGGGTCTGCTCGTAGGCCGCGGTGGACCGCTGGCTCAACTCGTGCACGCCGCGGTGGATATTGGCGCAGTCCACCTCGTAGAACTTGCGCATCGCCTCCATCACCGCCACCGGCTTCTGCGCCGTGGCGGCGCTGTCCAGATACGCCAATGGCTTCCCGTGGACCTTCTGCTTCAGGACCGGGAAATCCTCCCGGATCTTCTCCACGTCGAAACCGGCCGCAACCGTGCTACTGAGGGCGCTCATGCAATTTCTCGAACAGGATTCGCTCCAGCGAATCCCTTAACGACTGAACCTTGATCCGATCTACGATGTCCTGCGCGAAAGCGTAAGTCAGCAGGTTGCGCGCATCGTCCTTGCCGATGCCGCGCGATTGCAGGTAGAACATCGATTCGGCGTCCAATTGGCCGATGGTCGCGCCGTGGGTGCAGCGCACATCGTCGGCGAAAATCTGCAACTCGGGTTTGGTGTTGATCACCGCCTCGTCGGAGAGGACGAGATTCTTGTTCGTCTGTTTGGAATCGGTTTTCTGCGCGTCCTTGCGGACCATGATCCGGCCGTTGAATACCGCGCCGGCTTTGCCGTCGAGAATGCCTTTGTACAGCTCGTGGCTCGTGCCGTGCGGCTTGGCGTGGTCGATCGTGGTGTGATTGTCGACGTGCTGCGATCCGTTGACCACATAGAGCCCGTTGAGCGTGGCTTCCGTGCCCTCGGAAAGCGTAACATTGACGTCGTTGCGCACGAGCGCGCCGCCCATCGCGATAGAGGTAGCAGAGAAATTGACGCTGCGGCCGAGATTGGCGAACAGCGAGCCGATATGAAACGCCTCCCCCGACTCGTGCTGCACCTTGTAGTGGTCGATGACCGCGCCTTCCCCCGCCACGATTTCGGTTACGGCATTGGTCAAGTAGCGCCCCTGCCCCGTATACCTCTCGATCAGGGTGAACTGCGTATCGGCCCCCGCCACCACCAGCATCCGGGGACCAACGTGGGGCAGGTTTCCGACCTGCCCGTCCACGGAATAGACAACCTCAATCGGCCCCTCGACCACGGTGCCCCGCGGAATCCGCAGGAACAGCCCGCCATTCAGAAACGCGGTATTCAAAGCGACGAATGCGTTCTGATCGAAAGCCTGCTTGGCGAGCCACTGCCGGGCGTCCCCGGCGATGGCCCCGGCTTGAACGTTGGCGGGCAACCCGGAGACCTGCCCCACGATGTCTCGAAATTGGAAACGGGAGCGCGCGATGGGCGCCACGTTGGTGAAGCGCCACTCTTCGTCGTGCGTGGTGGGGAACCCCATCTGCGTGAAGCGCGCGAACGCCTCCTCGCGCAGTTGCCGGATCCACGGCGCCGCGGGGTGTTGCCGCGTAAAGCTCTCCAGCCACGCGCCGGTCTGTTCCGCGACGGGCGTCATACTCTGCCGACCGCCTCCTCTTCGTCCGCGATCCCCAACCCGGCGTAGCCCGTCTCTTCCAGTTGCAGGGCCAGTTCTTTGCCGCCGGATTTCACCAGCCTGCCGTCGGCCAGCACGTGCACGTAATCCGGGACAATGTAGTCCAACAGCCGCTGATAGTGGGTCACCACGATCATGGATCGCTCGGGGCCGCGCAGCGCGTTTACGCCGTGCGCCACCAGTTTCAGGGCGTCGATGTCCAGGCCGGAATCGGTTTCGTCCAGAATGGCCAGCTTCGGCTCCAGCACGGCCATTTGAAAGATCTCGTTGCGCTTCTTCTCGCCGCCGGAAAAGCCCGTGTTCACCGGGCGGTTCAACAACGCCTGGTCCATTTCCAGCAGCTTCATCTTTTCCCGCACCAGTTCCAGGAAATCGAAGGCGTCCACTTCCGGAAGTCCTTCGTACTTGCGCCTGGCGTTCAGCGCGGCCCGGAGAAAATAGGTGTTGCTGATCCCAGGAATCTCGACGGGGTATTGAAACGCCAGGAACATGCCTTCCCGCGCCCGGTCTTCGGGCTTCATCCCCAGCAGGTCCTTGCCGCTGTACGTCACCTGGCCTTCGGTGACGGCGTACACTTCGCGCCCGGCCAGCACCTGCGCCAGCGTGCTCTTGCCCGACCCGTTCGGCCCCATGATGGCGTGGACCTCGCCGGCATCGACCGTAAGATCGATGCCCTTCAGAATTTCGCGTTCGCCTACGGTGGCGTGGAGGTTCTTGATTTCTAATAAAGCCATAGTCGCTAGTCGATAGTCGTTAGTCGTTAGTCGTCTGCACTCTACTGGCGACTGACGACTAGCGGCTGACGACTGCCTTTTACCCCACACTTCCTTCCAAACTCACTCCCAGAAGCTTCTGCGCCTAATAAAGCCATAGTCGCTAGTCGTTGGTCGTCTGCGCTGTACTAGCGACTAGCGACCAACGACTGGTTTTTACCCCACATTTCCTTCCAGACCCACTCCCGACCTTCTGTCCTAGCAGCTAGCCGTCTGCGCTGTACTAGCGACTAACGACTAACGACTGGTTTTTATCCCACACTTCCTTCCAAACTCACTCCCAAAAGCTTCTGCGCTTCCACGGCGAATTCCATGGGCAGCTCGCGGAAAACCTGCTTGCAGAAACCGTGCACGATCATGGAGACCGCGTCTTCGGTGGAGATTCCCCGCTGCCGGCAGTAGAAAATCTGGTCCTCGCCGATCTTCGAGGTGGAAGCCTCGTGCTCCACCTGCGAAGACGTATTCTTCACTTCCAGGTACGGGAACGTGTGCGCGCCGCATTTATCGCCCAGCAGCAGCGAGTCGCACTGCGAGTAGTTGCGCGCCCCCGCGGCCGATTTCAGGATCTTCACGCCGCCACGGTACGTGTTCTGCCCGTGGCCCGCCGAAATGCCCTTGGAGACGATGGTGCTCGTGGTGTTCTTCCCGATGTGGATCATCTTCGTCCCGGTATCGGCCTGCTGCCAGTTGTTGGTCAGAGCCACGGAGTAGAACTCGCCCACCGAGTTCTCCCCCATCAGCAGGCAGCTCGGGTATTTCCAGGTGATGGCCGAGCCGGTCTCCACCTGCGTCCACGAGATCTTGGAATTTACGCCCCGGCAGGCGCCGCGCTTGGTCACGAAGTTATAGATGCCGCCCTTGCCCTCTTTATCGCCCGGATACCAGTTCTGCACCGTGGAGTATTTGACTTGGGCGTTATCGAGCGCCACCAGTTCCACTACCGCGGCGTGCAACTGGTTGGTGTCCCGCATGGGGGCGGTGCAGCCTTCCAGGTAGCTGACGTAGGCGCCCTCGTCGGCGATGATCAAGGTCCGCTCGAACTGCCCGGTGTCTTTGGCGTTGATGCGGAAGTAGGTCGAAAGCTCCATGGGGCACCGCACCCCCTTGGGCACGTAGCAGAATGATCCGTCGCTGAAGACCGCCGAATTGAGCGCCGCAAAGAAGTTGTCCGAGGCAGGGACCACCGAGCCCAGGTACTGCCGCACCAGGTCGGGATGCTCCCGCACCGCCTCGGAGAAGGAGCAGAAGATGATCCCCATGCCCTTCAGCTTCTCTTTGAAAGTGGTGGCCACGGAAACGCTGTCGAACACCGCGTCCACCGCGACCCCGGCCAGCAACTCCCTTTCCTGCAAGGGGATACCGAGCTTCTCGTAGGTCCTCAGCAGCTCCGGATCGACCTCGTCCAGGCTCTTGGGACCGTCCTTCTTGGTTTTGGGAGCGGCGTAGTAAACAATGTCCTGGTAGTCGATAGGCGGGTAGTGGACGTTGGCCCAGGTGGGCTCCTTCATCGTGAGCCAGTGGCGGTACGCCTTCAGCCGCCAATCCGTAAGCCATTCCGGCTCATGCTTTTTGGCGGAAATCAGCCGGATGACGTCTTCGTTCAGCCCGCGCGGGATCGAATCGGAATCGATATCGGTGACAAATCCCCACTTATATTCCTGATTCGCAAAGGTCTCGATGGTATTGCTCGAATCGCTCACCAGACGCACTCCTAACCTGTTGGCCTATCGTCAGGTTACCTAATCTGTACTTCTTAGTCAAGATTACCCAGCTAATGGATGCAGAGGAGGGCCGAATGGGTGCGGACGCGGGCTGAAATGAGAGTGGGGCGGGGTTCCCGGCCTGCCTGGTTTAATAGCCGCCCTTCAACGCCTTTGCCGCCCGGATCGCCTGAACCAGCTTCTCCGCGTCCTCCCGCGAGCAGCGCGCCAGGTAAGAAGCCAGCCCGGGAATCGCAGCCCCGAGATTCTGAAGAATCGCGTCCAGCGGCGGGTTCCCCCGTTCCGCCAGCAGGCTCCTCACGGCCTCCACCGAAGCGCCGATCCGCGCCGCCACGGCCTCCTCGAGGACCTCCGGCGTGACCGGCTTCTTCGGATCCTTAAACCGCGCGTGGGCGCCGGCGTCATCGATCAGGTCGATAGCGCTCCCCGGCAGAAACCGGTCGCGGAACAAAATGCCCGCGAGCCGGACGGCCGCATCCAGCGTTCCTTCTTCGAACGCGACCCCGTGGAACTTCTCGTAGCGCTCCTTTAGCCCGTTCAGCACCGCCAGCGCCTCGTCCGGAGTCGCCGGCGCGGCTTCGACCACTTCGAAAAGCCGCGCCAGGTTCGGCGCCTTTTCCAAAGTGTGGCGCAGCCCGGAAGGCGTCCCGGTCGCGATGAACTGCACCGCCCCGCTGGAAGCCGCCGGTTCCAGCATATGGACCGCCTGCAAAACGTCGCCGGCCAAGTGTTTCACCGCCAGGTCGAAAAGGCCTTTGACGCACACCACCGCGCCATCCGCGGGTGGGCTCTTCCCGAACGCCAGCGTCACGGCCTCGACGGCGTACACGCGGCGGCCGGCGAGCGGCGTATCCCCCTCCGCGAGCTTCGAGGCCAGTCCCTCGACGATGGCCATCTTACCCACCCCCGGCTCGCCGACAAGAGCCGGGTTGTTCCGCCTTCGGCGCAGGAGGATTGTGACGATCTCCTGCAACTCGCGCTCGCGGCCGACCAGCGGGCCGAGGGCCCCGGCCGCCGCAGCCGAGGTAAGGTCGCGCAGGAACGGGGTGGCCTCTCGCATGCGGGCGGCGCCCCCTTCCGAACCCGCCGCCAGTTCGACTTCCGATGGCGCGATCCCCGCTTCCCGCATCAGCCGGGCGCCCAGGCATTCCGGCTCGCGCACCACTCCCAGTAACAGGTGGACGTGCGTGATGTGTTTATGATTCAAGCGCTGCGCCTCTTCGGCGGCATGCGCCAGGACTCGTTTGCACTCGTGGCTCAGAGGCAGGTCGATGGTGCCCGATCCCTTCTGGCCGCGTGGCCGTTCTTTCCCGATGCGCACCCGCATGGCTTCTACTTTGGCCAGATTGCCCAGGAGGCGGAGCGCCAGTTCACGATCGGCGCGCAAGACGCCCAGGAGGAGGTGCTCGGTTTCAATGTACGGCGAACCGAATTGGCTGGCTTCGTAGCGGCCGAAAAAGACGGACTGGCGGGCAAACTCGGTGTAACGTTCGAACATTACTGCCCTGGAGCAGGATAGCAGAGACGGAAGCGCAGCCAAAACCGGTGGGGCAGGCGAATCGCGTGTAATACAGAACGTCAGCGCAGCTCTTCCATGATCTCGTTCAAGGCGGCGGGGGATGGCCGGAGCTTGGATTCGGGCAGCGTCGCCAGCGGCTCTTCCGCCATGTTCAGCACTTCCAGGAAGGTCGGCTTCGCGGTGTTCACGTAGAGCACGCCCGTCAGGACCTCGTGGTTCTTTTCGGCCTCTTCCAGGGCGGAGAGGGCGGACAGCCGGTCGGTCGGGTCGTAGTACCGGTCCAGTTTGCGGAGGCGCAGGCGAGAGCCGTCGTGCATCTCGATCTCGCGGACCTCGCCTTCGGGGATCTCCACCGAGATATCCTCGAAAAACGGCACGAAATCCAGCTCTTGCAGCGGCTCCTCGTGCTCCTTCATGTAGGCGCCGCGCGCGATGGCCGTCTTGATGATCGCCTGTAACTGCTTTTTGTCGCCGCTGAAGGAACGCGCCACAAACGTGGCGCCCCATTTGAGCGCCAGGGCGCAGCAGTCGAACGGCGGGAGATCGTTGGGCGCGCCGGTTTTCAGCTTGGACCCCACGTCGGCCGTGGCGGAAAACTGGCCCTTGGTCAACCCGTAGACGCCGTTGTCCTCGATGATGTAGATCAGCGGCATGTTGCGCCGCACCAGGTGCATGAACTGGCCGATCCCGATGGAAGCGGTGTCGCCATCGCCCGTCACCCCGAGTCCCATCAGGGTCCGGTTGGCGAGCAGAGCGCCCGTGGCGATGGCCGGCATGCGGCCATGGACGCCGTTGAACCCGTGCGACAGGCCCAGAAAGTAGGCGGGCGATTTCGACGAGCAGCCGATGCCCGAAAACTTCGCCACCCCCATGGGGTCCACGCCCAGCTCATAAAAGCACTCTACGATGCGCTCGGAGATGGCATTGTGGCCGCACCCGGCGCACAGCGTGGTTTTGCTGCCCCTATAGTTCAAAACTTCCAGCCCGAGCCGGTTGACCTTCTTCGCTTGTGGAGTCACAGCCCCTCCTGTCCGACGACTTCGTCCGTCACCGTGCGCGCATCGAGCGGCAGCCCGCCGTAGTAGCGCACGCTGCGCAATTTGGCGATCAGCTCCGCGTCGAACTCCAGCCGCATGAGGCCCAGCAACTGGCCGTCGCGGTTCTGGTCCACCACGTAGACGCGCTCGTGGCGGCGGATAAAGTCCTTGAGATGTTCGGTAAACGGGTATGCCTTGAGACGCATGTAGCTGGCGGCAACGCCGTACTCGTCCCGCAGTTGGTCGCAACACTCGCGCACGGCGTAGTCCGAAGTGCCCACCGCCACCAAGCCGATCCGGGCATCCTCGCGGATCGCCGTCACCGGCTCGGGGACGTGCTGCCGCATGACTTCGAACTTGTGCGCCAGCCGGTCCATGTTATTGATGTAATCGTCCTCGCGCTCGGTATATTGGGCCTTGTCGTTGTGGCCGCTGCCGCGGGTGAAGTAGGCCGCCGCCGGGTGGCGGGTCCCGGGCAGCGTGCGGTAGCCCACGCCATCGCCGTCCACGTCGCGGTAGCGCGCGAACCCGCCCAGCTTTCCAATGTCTTCGGCGGTGAGCACCTTACCGCGGGCGATGGGCTTTTCGGGGTAGGCAAACGGGTCGGACATCCAGTTGTTCATCCCCAGGTCGAGGTCGGTCATGACGAAGACCGGGGTCTGGAACTTCTCGGCGAAGTCGAACGCTTCGATGGACAGCGAAAAGCACTCCTCGGGCGACGAGGGGAAGAACATGGGGTGCCTGGTATCCCCATGGGAGAGGATGGCGTTGCTGAGGATATCACCCTGCTGCGTGCGGGTGGGCAGGCCGGTGGACGGCCCCACCCGCTCCACGTCGTAGATCACCGCCGGGATATCGGCATAGTAGCCCAGCCCGATGAACTCCGACATGAGCGAGACGCCGGGCCCGGCGGTGGCGGTCATGGATCGCGCGCCGGCCCAGCCCGCGCCGATGGCCATCCCGATGGAGGCGAGTTCGTCTTCGGCCTGCACGATGGCGTAGTTGGCTTTGCCGCTTTCAGGGTCGTGGCGGAACCGCCGCATGTAGCCCATCAGCGATTCCACCAGCGAGGTGGAGGGCGTGATGGGGTACCAGGTGACCACCGTGACGCCCGCGAACATGGCGCCGAGGGCGCACGCCGCGTTGCCGTCGATGATGATCTTGCCCGCCGTGGCGTTCATGCGCTCCACGCGGAAGGGGTCCGTCTTGGTGAAGGTGGCGGCGGCGAAATCGTAGCCGGCGCGCGCGGCGTTCCAGTTCAGCTCGGCGGCCTTGGCCTTTTTCTTCCCGAACTGCTTTTCCAGGGCTTTGTGGACCTCGTCCATCTCGATGGAGAGGATGCGCGCCAACACGCCGTCGTAGATCATGTTCCGCACGAGCTTGCGGAGGCGCGGTTCGGGACAGACCGGCGCCACCAGCTTATCGAACGGGACGGGGTAGAAATGAAGGTCGCTGCGCAGAGCGTCGAGCTTGAGCGGCTCGTCGTAAACCACGGCGGCGCCGGCGCCGAGCTGCATGACGTCTTCGCGCGCCGTTTCCGGGTTCATGGCCACCAGGAAATCCACTTCCTTGCGGCGGCCGATATACCCCCTGGCGCTGGTGCGGATGGTGAACCACGTGGGCAGTCCGGCGATGTTCGACGGAAACATGTTCTTCCCGGATACTGGAATGCCCATTTGAAAAATGGCCCGCATCAGTACGGAATTCGCGGTTTGACTGCCGGACCCGTTGACTGTTGCGACCTGAATGCTGAATTCGTTGATGGCGGGACGCTCCGGCTGGCCGGAAAGCCGCTCAGCCGGCGACACCTCTAGAGTTGACATCGATAGGAAGCCCCTCAGAGTGGGAAATGTACTACCCAGCCCACTTGGTTTGATTATAGGACGGGCAGCAAGGTTGCGGAGAAAGGGGGGCGACAGCATGATGCTCCCGGGCCTGAAAGCCACTATAAGAGTCAGCGAGGAGGCTGCGGCGCGGGCGAGGAAGAAACTCAAGGACCGGGGCGGTGGGGCGTGAGCGGCGGGATTCGATGACCGCTCCCTGGAAAACGCGCCGCGGCATCGGCTCCAGGCGCCCGTAGGGCGGTCATTAGCGCCCCCGGAAATAAGCGAACAGGCAGAGCAAAATCAGGCCCGCCCCCACCACCGCGAACAGCACCCGGTCGGGCGGCGGCCAGGGCTCGTCGCGCTCGAATTCCCAGTGAGTCCGGAACGGCTGGAGGCCGGAGCGCCACCGGATCATATCGTCCATGAACTTCTCTTTCACCTCGCGGACCGCGGCTCCCGGAAGGAGGCCGAACGCTATCAGCAGCCCGCCCGTGAAGACCGCCGCCCCGAGAGTCTCACTGCTCATGGACGTCCTCCAGGTACGTATACCCGTGCAGCCCTTCTTCGTAGAACTTCAGCAGCGCGCCGCTTTCCTCGTAGCTCATGCGGCTTTCGCGCAGCGCGGTTTCCACGTCTTTGCGGAGCTTGGTGACCAGCGAATCGGCGTTGAACTGGACGTAGTTCAACACCTCGCGGACCGTGTCGCCCTTGATCACCGAATCCAGGATCACTTCGCCTTCGGCCCCCTGGCGGACATGGACGGTGTTGGTATCGCCGAACAGGTTGTGGAGGTCGCCCAGGATCTCCTGGTAGGCGCCCAGCAGGAACGCGCCAAGGAAGTAATCGCCGCCATCGAAGGGGTGCAGCGCCAGGGTGCGCTTGACGTCGCGGCGGTCGATGAAGGCGTCCACCTTGCCGTCCGAATCGCAGGTGATATCGCCCAGTACGGCGTGGCGGGTAGGCTCCTGGTCCAGCCGGTGGATGGGCATCACGGGGAAGAGCTGTTTGATGGCCCAGCTATCGGGCATGCTCTGGAAGAGCGAGAAGTTGCAGAAGTAGGTGTCGGAGAGCATGGCGTCGATGCCCTCCAGCTCTTCCGGGAAGTACTCCAGCTCCCGCGCCAGCTTCTGGATCTTGCGCGAGATAGCCCAGTAATAATTCTCGGCGACGCAGCGCTGATCCAGGGACAGGTAGCCGAGGCTGAAAAGGTTGAGGGCCTGGTCGAGCGCCTGCTGGGCGTCGTGGTAGGCCTCCAGCAGGTTCTTGGCTCCAAGCCCGCGGTAGGTCTCCTGGAGATCGATGAGCGGCTGCTCGGCGTCCGCCGGCGGCTCGGGCAGTACATCCGTTTCGCCCATGCCGGAAACGCCCAGGATGTTGAACACCAGCACGCTGTGATAGGCGGCCACGGCGCGGCCGCTCTCCGTGACGATGGTGGGGTGCGCCACCCCCACCTCGTCGCAGACGTTCTGCACGTGGTAGATGATGTCGTTGGCGTATTCCTGGAGGGTGTAGTTGACGCTGGATTCGAAATCCGTCTGGGAGCCGTCATAGTCCACCCCCAGTCCGCCGCCCACGTCCAGGAACTGCAGCCCGGCGCCGGCGCGCGCCAGGTCCACATAGACCCGCACCGATTCGTTTACCGCCGCCTTGATCTGGCGGATGTTGGTGATCTGGCTGCCCAGGTGGAAATGGAGCAGGTTGAGGCAGTCGGCCATCCCGAGGTCCTTCAGCTCCTGGAGGGCGCGGGTGGCTTCGGTGGCGGAAAGCCCGAATTTGGAGCGGTAGCCGCCGGAAGATTTCCACCGCCCGGAGCCGCGGCTGGCCAGCTTCACCCGCAGCCCGATGGCCGGACGCACCCCCACCTTCTGGCTGTACTTCAAAATGAGTTGCAGCTCGGTGTACTTCTCCACCACCGGGATGATCTTGCGCCCCACCTTCTGGGCCAGCATGGCCATCTCGATATACTCGTCGTCCTTGAAGCCATTGCAGATAATCGGGGTCTCGTTATCCGCCAGCGCCATCACCGCCATCAACTCCGGTTTGGAGCCGGCTTCCAGGCCGAAGTGGTAGGGCTTGCCGAACTCGAGCACCTCCTCGACGACCTGCCGCTGCTGGTTGACCTTGATGGGATAGACGCAGCAGTAGCCGCCCTGGTACCGGTGCTCGGCGATGGCGGTCTGGAAAGCCCCGTGAAGCTCGCCCAGCCGGTGCTTCAGGATATCGGCGAAACGGATGAGTATCGGGAGGTTGATGCCGCGCAGGACGAGCGTATCGACCAGTTCTTTGAGGTCGATCGAGCGCGCCGTGTCTTTCTCGGGGTGGACCCGGACGTGCCCATTCTCGCCGACGGAGAAGTATCCTTTCCCCCAAGCGGCGACATCGTAGAGGTCGCTGGCCAGTTGGGGGGTCCATCTCTCGGTGGGCTCCATGACGAGAGAGCCCTTGCGGCCATTTCTTTCCAACGCGTTCCCCTTCCTGAACCTTCAGTTTCCTTCGAAAGGGCCGCAGTAGGCAAGAAGAAACTCAGTGGGGCGACCCTTCCGGGCCGCCCCACAGCACCGCTACCCCTTCCCTTGGGAGACGACGGCGACTACACTGTTTGGTCTGAATGGAGGAAGCCATGTTGAAGAAGGTCCACATTTCTATCGTCGCCGCCGTACTTCTGGCGGCTTTCCTGTTCGTGGCCGGCGCCGCCGCACAGGCTCCGCCGCCCGCGGCGCAACCCGGCCGGGGCGGCCGGGGGATGGGTCCGCAGGTCACTTCGCCGGAAGTGCTGCCCGACCGAAAAATCGTGTTCCGCATTATCGCGCCCAACGCCCAGAACGTCCGGGTCACGGGCGGCGACATCCCCGCGCTGGCGGGCGGCGGACGGGGCGCGGCGGCCCCCAGCGGTCCCCCTCCGGGACAGATGACCAAGGGCGAGAACGGCGTCTGGGAAGTCACCCTCGGCCCCATCAACCCGGGAGCCTACCGCTACAACTTCAACGTGGACGGTGTGACGGTGATCGATCCCCGAAACTCGTCGATCAGCGAATCGAATACCAACGTCTGGAGCCTCGTGGTCGTGCCGGGCTCGGACCTCTTCGATACCAAGCAGGTTCCGCACGGCGCCGTCGCTTTAGTGACCTACTGGTCGACGGCGCTCAACCGCTTCCGCCGCATGCACGTCTACACCCCGCCGGGGTATGAGCTGAACCAGCAGAAATATCCGGTGTTTTACCTGCTGCATGGCGCGGGCGACAACGACAACGCATGGAGCACGGTAGGCCGCGCCGGATTCATCCTGGACAATCTGATCGCGGCGAAGAAGGCCAAGCCGATGATCGTGGCGATGCCCGCCGGCCACACCAGCCCCCAGGGCTTCGGCGGGAGAGGCTCGAACACGGAGTTCTACGACGACTTCACCAAAGATGTGATGCCCTACGTGGATTCCCATTACCGGGTGCAGACCGGCCGGCCGACCCGCGCCATCGCCGGCCTTTCGATGGGAGGAAGCCAGACTATGGACGTGGCCTTCAGGAATCTGGGCAAGTTCGCCTATGTCGGGGTGTTCAGCTCCGGAGCGAGCCTGGGCGGCGGCGGCCGCCGCGGCGCGGCGCCGGCTACGGCCACTCCGGCCACCCCGCCCCCGCCCGATTGGGAGAGCACCCACAAAGCCGATCTGGAAAACCCCGCGCTGAAGAAGGGCACGAAGCTGATCTGGCTTTCGACGGGCGTGGACGACGGACTAATCACCAGCAGCCGGGCGACCGTGGACCTGCTGAAGAAGCACGGCTTCGAGCCGGTCTTCAAGGAGTCCCCCGGGGCGCACACCTGGATCAACTGGCGCAACTACCTGACCGAGTTCGCCCCGCAGTTGTTCCAGTA
>JAIQFU010000421.1 GCA_020073115.1 Terriglobia bacterium | reverse complement strand
TGGTATCCATCTTCTCCACGTCGATGCCGCAGTGCGACATCTCCGGGTGGCAAGTGGCGCAGGACGCGCGCGCACTCTCGCCGTGGCCGATGTGGCACGATAGGCAACTCAGTCCTGCATGCACGCCCATGGGTGTGCGGTCGTCGCCGGAGCCGGCCTGCGGTCCCCAGTTGTTAGCGGCCGCAACAGAATTCGTATCCGGCTGGCGCGGCGCGTGGCATTCGTAACAGACCGCCTGCCGCGGATCGGGCCGCGGCTCCAGATACGGCGCCACCAGTTCCCGCAGCATGCCGTCCCATTCGCCCTCGCGCGGCGCGGCAGGGCGAGGCGGCGGCGCGTCGCCCATCATCATCCGGAGGACATCGGCGCCCGAGACGCCGGTGGGCGGCGGGTCTTGTGATGCGGGCGGCGGTGGCGCGAGTTCCGCCGCGGCGGCCGCGAACGTGGCCCGGTCCGCCAGCCTGCTCCGCAGATCGCGCAGCGCACGGAACGGCTCCAGACGCTCGAACATGCGGTCCGGATGGAAATCGTCCAGCTCGCGGAATCGGATCGCCACTTCCGCGGCCCCCACCGGCAGCCGCAGTTCCGGAGCCAGCCGCGCAAGCGCCTGGTCGAGATTGTCGCGGTCCACCCGGATCGGCGCGCGCTGCCGCCCGGCCCCACCGCTGAAATCGCCCACGATCAGGATCGGGAAGGGAGTATCCGGTTCGGGACGGGGCAGTTCCCGCGGTTCCTCCTCGACGTCGATGCACACGGATGCAAGCGAACTGGAGCGTGCCATAGCATCTGAGACTTTAGCTCACGCGGCCGGAAGGGGCAAGCGTGGGGCGGCAGCTACTCTCGATTTGCGCTCTGGATGGCGCGGCCACGGCCGATAATCGTTGTATGGCTTTCCTGGCGATCGATGCCGGCAGCGCCGCCCAGGTCCCGCTCTCCATGTTGGTGATCTTCGCCTCGGCCAAGCTCCTGGCGGAGGTCTTCGAGCGGTTGGGACAGCCCGGAATCGTCGGTGAGATCCTGGCCGGCGTGATCGTCGGCCCGCACGTCCTCGGATGGATGGCGCCGAACGACGTGCTCCGCATCCTCTCGGACCTGGGCGTCATGTTCCTGCTCTTTCGCGTGGGCCTGGAGGTAAAACCGGCCGAATTGATGAAGGTTGGCGGAACCGCCTTCGTGGTCGCCCTGGCGGGCGTTATCGTCCCATTCCTGATGGGCTGGGGCATTTCGGCGGCCTGGGGGCAGCCGCGGATCGAAAGCATTTTCACCGGCGCGGCCATGGTGGCCACCAGCGTCGGCATCACGGCGCAGGTATTGGCTTCCCGCGGACTCCTCCAGACCCGCGCCGCGCGGGTCATCCTCGCCGCCGCCGTGATCGACGACGTGCTGGGCTTGATCGTGCTTGCGCTGGTCAGCAGTCTCGCCCGCGGGTCGATCAGCTACCTGGATATCGCCCTGACCGCCGTCCTGGCGCTGGGCTTCACGGTCTTCGTGGCCAAGTTCGGCGCGCGGACCGTGCGGCGCTATATGCCGCGCGTGCAGAATAACATGGTCCTCGCCGAAGGCCAGTTTGCGCTGGCCATGACTCTTCTGTTCGCGCTTTCGCTGCTCGCCATCTACGCCGGGGTGGCGGCGATCGTGGGCGCGTTCCTGGCGGGGATGGCGCTCTCCGAAGCCGTGGACCGGCGGGTTTGCGACCTCACCAACGGCGTGGCCGAGTTGCTGGTCCCCTTCTTCCTCGCCGGCGTCGGGCTCCATCTCGAACTCTCCAATCTGACGGACCGCTCCACCCTCATGCTGGCGGGCCTCATCCTGGCCGCCGCGCTGGTCTCGAAGTTCATCGGGTGCGGGCTGGGCGCCATTGGGATGGGCCGCACGGACGCTCTGCGGGTGGCGGTCGGCATGGTTCCGCGGGGCGAGGTCGGGATGGTGGTGGCGCAGATCGGGCTCCGTATGGGAGTTATGGCCGCGAGCGTGTACGGAATCGTGGTGTTCATGTCCGTGGCGACGACCCTGATCGCGCCGCCCCTGCTCAAGCTCGCCTTCCGCTCCGCTCCGGCCGCCGCCGGTCCGGCCGCCGCCGGTCCGGAGGATCAAGGCATGGTGAGGCTCGGATGACACGATACAATAGCCAAACGTGACCAGATACGTTCGCTATCGTTCCTCATCCGGCGTGGCCTACGGCATCCTGGAGGGCGATGCCGTCCGCGAGATCCGCGGCGATTTGTTCGGCGGCCGCGCCCCCACCGGGACCGTGGAAAAACTCTCGGACGTGAAGTTGCTGCACCCCTGCCAACCCGGGAAGATCATGGCAGTCGGGCTGAACTACAGAAGCCACCTGGGAACCCGGCCGCAGCCCGCCCACCCGGAGATGTTCTATAAGCCGGTCACGGCGCTCCAGGATCCGGGCGAGCCCATCGTCATCCCGCGCGAGGCCACCGATGTGCACTACGAGGGCGAACTGGTAGTGGTGATCGGAAAAAAAGCGAAGAACGTGACTCCCGGGGAGGCCCGCGACGCCATCTTCGGCGTGACCTGCGGGAATGACGTGAGCGACCGCAACTGGCAGCACGGCGACAACAAAGACCTGCAATGGTGGCGCGCCAAGGGCTGCGACACCTTCGCGCCTCTCGGACCGGCCCTCGCGGCGGGCCTGGACTACGGCAACCTGCTGCTCCAGACCCGGCTCAACGGCGAAGTGGTCCAAAAACAGACCACCGCCGACCTGATTTTCGAATGCCCTTCCATCGTGAGTTGGGTGAGCGGGTGGGTCACCTTAATGCCGGGAGACGTGATCTACACCGGCACTCCGGGAAGCACCCGCAAGCTGAAGCCCGGGGACGTGGTGGAGGTGGAGATCGAAGGGATCGGAGTGTTGCGGAACCCGGTCGTTGCGGCTTGAGGGATTCGATGACCGCTCCCTCACGGTCGCGGCTCTGAAACGGAGCCGCGGCCGAACGGAGCGGTCATGAGCCTCGGCCGTATAGTCCGGCCCCAGGTATGCGCCGTGTCCCAGCACCGTTCCGTAGTCCATGAGGCCGCGTTTGCGGAACAGTTCCTGCCCACTCTGGATCTCGGCCGCGGTAAAGACCGCTCCGCCGTCGGGCCCGGCGCCGCCGCTACAGCCACGAGGTCCCGATGCTGTACAGCAGCACGATCAGCACGATGGCCGTGATCGCCACGTACATCCAGTCGCGGCGCAAAGCGAACGCCGCCAGCGTGAACACCACCCGCGCCAAGGGGGTCGCGATCAGCGCCAGCAGGCCGACCAGGATAATCGCATCCGGCAGGGCCAACCCGCCGAGGGAGCGCACGCCCAGGACATCCGGCCGGAAGTGGCCATAGTGCGGCTGCGCGAAGCCCTCCACCGCCAGCCGCCAGACGCCTCCCGTCAAAACCACCGCGGCGGCCGATACAACCCCGGCGCGCAACAGGTTGCCTACGATCTGCTCCAGCCGTTCGTCCGTCATTTCAGCCCTCCCGTGACCCCGTTGTAGATCATCTCCGCCGCCAGCAGACCCACTACCCCGGCGAATACCAGGCGCAGTTCCCGGCTTAAGTTGGCGGAACTGACCATCGGTATCACCGGCATCGCCAACCCGGGCTCGATGTACCCCCGGCTCAGGTAGACGCCCGCGCTGGCCGCGGCGGTCACGCCGATCATGAAGTTGCTGGTGGTGGTCGACGCCTTGAATGGGATTCGCATCACCTGGTCCATGGCGATGACCTTCATCGCTCCCGACCCGATGCCCAGCAGCCCGGAAAGGATCCCCGCCCCGAACATCAGGCCGAAGCCCGCCTTCACCCGGCAGACCTGATACCGGATGAACCCGTGCGGCCCCGGATAGGAACTGTCGAGCCTCAGACGGGCGGCCAGCGGGTCGGAGCATGCCGCTTGTTCCTCGTGCATCTTGTGCAGCGAGGCCCAGGCCGAGTAGAGCAGCACCAGGCCGAAAATCACCGCCAGCGTGCTGGTGGGGACGGCGGAAACCAGGTGCGCGCCCGCGACCGCGCCGAGCGTAGTCGCAATCTCCAGGAACATGCCCACCCGGATATTGGAAAAGCCTTCCTTGACATACGCCGCTGCGGCTCCCGAAGACGTGGCGATCACCGAAACCAGCGAGGCGCCCATGGCGAAGCGCAGATCCACCCCCAGCAGCAGCGTGAGAGCCGGCGTCACCACCACGCCGCCGCCCAGCCCCGTGAGCGCCCCCAGGAACCCCGCCAGGGCCGAAATCGCGTATACCACTCCGGAAAACGTGAGAAGGTTCATAGCGGAGGATCAACTCCAACCTTGACAATCGAATCAGGGATGCCTGGGCAATTGTTTCCCGCAGATCTCGAACTGTTCGGAGTGAAGCTGATCGGCGTCAACGCGGAGAACGGGAAGAAGTTGCTGCTCACCGCGGCCTTCATCGCCGTCCTGATCGGCTTGCGGTACGCGCTGCGCTTCCTCGCCAAACTGGCGTTCGGTGAGCGGCGCGGACGCGCCCGGTTCTGGACCCGGCAGGTGGTCCGTCTGGTTCTCGCCGTCCTGCTGGTGTTCGGGATCATCTCCATCTGGTTCAGCAACCCCGCGCGGCTCGGATCTGCCGCCGCGTTCATCACCGCCGGGTTGGCGGTGGCTTCACAGCGCCTCATTACGGCGTTCGCCGGCTACTTCATTATCCTGCGCAGCAACATCTTCAACATCGGCGACCGCATCGTCATGGGCGGCGTGCGCGGCGACGTGATTGCCCTGGGCTTCATGCAAACCACCATCATGGAGATGGGCCAACCCCCGTCCGAGCAGAGCGACGCCCCTTCCATGTGGGTCCGCGGACGGCAGTACACCGGGCGGATCGTCACCATCACTAACGATAAGATTTTCGATAACCCGGTCTACAACTATACTCGTGAATTTCCTTACATTTGGGAGGAGATGCACATCCCCATCCCCTATAATGCCGACCGCAAGGAGGCCCGAGCGCATCATCGTCGACGCCACGCGCCGCCACGCCGTCAGGATCAGCGAGTTGAGCCGCGAATCGCTTGCCGAACTGGAGCGGCGTTACGCGGTACGGCAGTCTGAACTCGAGCCCCGGGTCTTTTACCGCCTCACGGACAACTGGGTGGAAATGTCGGTGCGGTTCGTGACCGAGGAGCACGGTGTCCGCAAGGTCAAAGATGCCATGAGTCGCGACATCCTCGACGGCTTCGACACCGCCAGGATCTCGATAGCGTCTGGAACCTACGACGTGGTGGGCATGCCGGAGTTGCACGTGACGGTGAAGTAGCGGCCCTCGCCTCTCCGCCGTCTCCTGGACATAGCCCCTACCTGAATATCCAGTACAACGCCACCATAATCGCCGCCAGCGCCGCCGCCACTATCCTCGGGTCCGGCTTTCCGATGCGCTTCGCCTGGAGAATCACCGCCAGCGGATGTTCCCACGTCAGCCCCGCCACCTTTTCCGGCGCCGGCGCGGGCGTCGCCAGGCTCACCGCCACGAACACCACCGAGCAAGCGCAGAATGACCACCACCCTTGCAGCATGAATGGAATTCCCAGCCCGGTGGTGATAAGCTTCTCCGAACCGAACACCGGCAGATCGAGCGCGAAACACGTGGCGCCCAGCAGGAACCCGAAAATGAGGGTAGCCAGCGACGCCTCCTTCGTCCCGCGCCGCCAGAACACCCCGAAGAGGAACACCGTGGTAATCGGCGGCGCCAGGTTGGAGGCGATGGCGTTGATCGCCTCGAAAATGCTGGAATACCGCCCGCCCTGTGTGGACCACGCCACGGCCAGGATCATCACCACCGCGGAACTGACCCGCGCGATGCTCACCTGCGCCCGATCGCTCAAACCCGGCCGCAGCCGGCCCACAATGTCCACCGCCACCAGCGTCCCGCAACTGTTCAACGCGGCCGAGACGGCGCTCATCAGCGCTGCCAGCACGGCCGCCGAAATCAGCCCTTTCAAACCGGTCGGTATCAGCTGGTTGATCAGCACCGGCAGCGTCTGGTTGCTGGCCGAGCCGATTTGATCGCGGAACAGCGCGTAGGCAATGGTCCCGGGCAGCACCAGGAAGAAGACCGGCAGGATCTTCAGAAAGCCGGCCATCAACGGCCCCAGCTGCGCGTCCCGCTCCGTCCTCGAACCCAGCACCCGCTGCACGATGGTCTGGTCGGTGCACCAATACCAGATGCCGAGGATCGGGAATCCCAGCAGCACCTCCCACCAGTTCAGCCCCACCGCGCTGTGCGCGTGCCACATGGAAAGCTGCCCCGGCTTGAGCGCGGCCTTGAACTCCGCCAGGTTGTGGATGCCGTGCGAGGGCAGCGCGAAGATGGCGAACGCGGTAATCGTCCCCGCGCCCAGGATCAGGAATACGGTGTTGATGGTTTCCGTCACCACCACCGCCCGCAAACCTCCCAGGATCGTGTAGATCGAAACCGCCACCGCCACCGCCAGGATGGAGGTCACCACGCTGATCCCGAAAAACTGCTGGAACACCGCCGCGCCGGCGAAGATGCTCATCCCGATGTGGATGAACAGCGCGGCCATGATCGCCATGAACGCCAGGAACGAGCGCGAGGCCGGGCTGTAGCGCCGCTCCAGGAACTCGGGCAGCGTCGAAATCCTGCTGCGAAAATAAAACGGCGCGAAGACCAGCGAAAGCAGGATCAGGGTGAACACCGCCAGCCACTCGAAGTGGCCCCATACCAGCCCTTCGTTATAGCCCGAGGCCGTCAACCCCACCAGGTGGATGGTGGAGATGTTCGACGCGAACAGCGCCGCGCCCACAATGCCCCACGGAAGCGAGCGGCCGGCCAGAAAAAATACCTGGCCGGTGATCTTCATCCGGCGCGTGGACCACACGCCGACCGCCATGATGCCGACCATGTACGCGACGATAATCGCCAGGTCGAGAACGGGGATCCGCAGTTGGGGGGTCATTGGGATGGGTTCAATCCAGGTGGAAGACTTCTTCCAGCGGGGCCATGTTTTCGTCGGGCCGCCCCGCCATGGGGGTGAAGAACGGCGCCATCTCTCTCTGCCACCTCTCGTTCACCTTCTCGGCCTCCATGCCTTTCAATGCCTTCTGGAAGTCGGGGGTCTCCAGGTAACCGACGAGCAGCCCGTCGTCGCGCAGGAAGAGGGAGTAGTTGCGCCACCCCGTCCGCGACAGCGCCTCCAGCATTTCCGGCCACACCTTTTGGTGCCGTTCCCTGTATTCCGCCAGCCGTTCCGGCCTGACCTGTAAGAGAAAGCAAACCCGCCGCATCGTTACCCTTGCGCCTCCGCCTCCGCCTCCAGCCCCGCGCGATTCTGAATGACGATCTGGTGTCCCTGGATCCGCAAAAGCCCTTCGGCGCGGAACCGCGCCAGGTTGCGCGACACCACCTCGCGCACGGTCCCCAGCCGCGAGGCCAGTTCCTGGTGGGTCAAGGGAAGTTCGAACTGATCGCTGCCCGCCTGCCGGGCGGCGTCCAGCACCAGCCGCGCCAGCCTCTGGGTCACGCTCCCGAACGTCATCGATTCGACGATCGACACGAGGTGGCGCAGCCGCCGCCCGACCACCGCCAGCACCTTCAGCGCCACATCCGGGTACTGCCGGCAGACTTGCTGAAAGTTGGCTTTATTGATGAAAAGCGAAATCACCGGGCCCACCGCCCGCACCGACGCGGGATACGGGCCGCCGTCGAACAGCGGCAGTTCGGCCACGGTGGAGGGGGCCGTCTCCAGCGCGAGCATCATTTCGCGCCCCGCCGCCGACATCTTGAAGATTTTGACGCTGCCCTCGACGATCAGGAAAATGCCGGCGCAGGGCTCGCCTTCCCAGAAGAGCATCTCCTCCGCGGCGAAGCGCCGTTCCACCGCCGTCTGCGCCAGCGCCTGCAATTCGCCTTCGCTAAGCCCCGCCAGCAGCGGAATCTGGGACAGCAATGACGTCTTCTGCGCCAAATAGCAATCCTACTACGGCGCGGGGGCGTGGCGTGGGCGCCCGCTACCCCGCCTCTCGGCGCGATGGCCGGCGTTCTACTCCCACTGCTTCGCAATTTGCTCCGCCAGCGCCACCTGCGACGCCGTTCCCCGCATCGCCAGGGCGTTCCGCCCCAGGTACGGGAAGATGCGCTGAATGCCGGTTTCGGTGCGAAGCTTGTTCACGGCCTGGATGAGATCCTGCGGCGTCCTCAGCCGCGCCGGCCGCAGCACGCGAACGCTGCGGTAGCCCATCTCCCGATCTTCCTGGAAATCGTACGAAGCCTCCGCTTGGCCTTCCGCGGACGCCGGCCCGTCGAGTTCCCCAATCAGCCACTCCGCCAGCGCTACCTGGTTCGGCGTCCCGCGCATGACGATGGCCTTCAGCGGGTTATAGGGGAACATCCGCTGAATCTCCGCCACGGTGCGGATCAGGTTCACTAGCTCCTGGACGCTCTGCGCCGTCTCGGCGTGCTT
>JAIQFU010000420.1 GCA_020073115.1 Terriglobia bacterium | reverse complement strand
CGGTTTGCCCTCTCCCGGATCGTACTGCGTGGCGGTTGCGCCGCAAACCGCTAGTTTTTCAGCTTGTCGCTCCAGTTCACGGTGACGTTGATCGGCGCGGAACTGGACCATTCCAGCGGCAGGTTGACGAGGAACCGTTGCCCGTCCGGGCTCACATCGTAGAGATTCCAGGGGATCTTGGGGACCGGCCGGGTCTGGAACAAAGCATGCGGCGGCTCGAACCGGAATTCTTCGCCGGCGGCGTGCACGGTAACGGCCATAAGCGCCCCGCTGGGGCTCATGTAAAACAGCTCGCCTCCGTCGGCGCGCCATCGGGGGAGGGCGCCGGCGCCAGTGGAAGCCTGCCAGCGGCGCTGGGTATCGTTGGAGCCGGGCTTGAAGATCTGGACGTAAACTTCATTGGCGCCGCTCTCGTCGGATTGGTAGGCGAGCCACCTGCCATCCGGCGAGATCACCCCGTAGCCTTCTCCATAGACCGTGTTCAACAGGGGCGTGGCGCGCCGCTCCGGGATGGAGTAGACCCAGATATCGGCGAGCGTGCCTTCGCCCATGGCGCCGAAGACGACGTAGCGCCCATCACGCGACCAGTCGGTGGGATATTTCGATAGGATGCTGGTATAGAACGGCTCCATTTTGCCGCTCTCTACGGCGGCTTTGACGAAGAGCTCGAACGTCCCCGTTTGACCTAGCCGAAGGTTCTGATCTTCAAAGAAAACCATGCGGGAACCGTCCGGCGACCACACCGGAGACCCTTCATGCGTGGGGGTGTTGGTCAACTGCGAAGTTTTCCCGTCGGCATCTACCAGCCAGAGGTCGGCTTTGCTCTCTCCCGGCGCGATGCGCGCGGCGGCGGCGCGCTTGCCGTCGGGTGCGATGCGCAAGCCGGCCCACTCACCGGAGAGATCGGCGGTGGCCAACTGCTTTCCGGCGCGGTCCAGCCAGACCAACTGCCGGGTTGGATCGCTGAGGCTCTGGTATACGAGGACGGCATTGTCGGAAACGGACATGGGCGCCAACGATTGGCTTCGAACCGCGCCGACTCCCCGCGCCAATTCGGCCGGCTGCCCCTCCAGCGCAAGCCGTGCGGCATTGAACGGTTGGACGGCCAGCGTGCGCTCACGGAGGAACAACAGCCATCCAGCGTTATCGTTTCGCCCGGCGGGACAGTAGACCGCATTCGCCTCGGAGCCGAGAATACGCCGGCGCCCGGGGGAATCGAGCGCGCCCGTATAGACGCCCGTGCTGCCTTCCCATTCGGTCAACACGAAGAAGAGGAAGTGCACGCCGTCCGGCAGAAACTGGGGCCACAGGTGCGCCCGCTCGGAATCGGCGACGGACAGGCGGGTGACGGATTGCGGCTGGCCGCCGGCGGCCGGAACCCGGTACAGCCCTCCGGCGACGCCGGGAGCGAACAGGATGACCCCGTTCCGGTTCCAGGATCCGCCCCCCGCATTGCTTTCAGTCTTGCAGATGGTGTCCACGGGTCCGCCGGACGCGCGCACCTTGGACAGGGAGCCGTTTGCGAAAAATGCAATGAACTGGCTATCGGGAGACCAGAAAGGCGCGAGGCCGCCTTCCGTCCCGTGAATCGGTTCCGCGGCGCTGCCATCCAGAGGCCGCAACCAGAGCATGCGGGCGCCTTGAGGCCCAATGGCGGAAAACGTGAGGAGGCGGCCGTCGGGGGACACGGAGGGGGCGCCGGGGTAGCTGATGCTGCCCGGAGACGCGATCTGGCCCGTGAACCGCACCCCGGCAGGCGCGCGGTGGAGATAGAGCGTGGCTGCCACCACCGTGGCCGTCACCGCCAGGAGTCCCAGGCCCACGCCAACGTGCCAAGCAGTTCGTGCAACTCGTCCGCTTCCGCCCGGAATTCGGTGGCTTGTGGTAGCATGGCTCGAAACTCCATTGGCGGGTTCGCGCGTCTGGGCGGGGGGGGCAGGGGAAACCGCCCGTACGGCCCCGGGACCCGGTGGGCGTGGCGAAGAAAGAGGTGGCGCCGGGCAAGCCGGCGCTTGCGGAACGGCGGGGGCCGCTGCGCGGCGCGGCGCCGGCCTTACCGCCGCCAGTTTCAATTCGAGCAGGACGTTCTGAATGCGCTGCCGGCGGCGGAGGGGATCCTTCTGCAGACAGCCGGCGACGATTCGCTCCAGCGCGGCGGGGAGCGCCGTTTTGTCCGTGACCGGGGCAGGGAAGTCTTCCAGAATGGCGCGATCCAGCTCCGCGCCCTCTCCGCTGAACGCCCGGCGGCCCCAGACCGCCTCGTAGAGCACGGCGCCAAAGGCGAAAATATCGCTGCGCTCGTCCGGAGCTTCTCCGCGAACCTGTTCGGGTGACCGGTACGGGGCGTCGCACGGCTCCGAGAGGGCCGGCGGGCGGAGCAGGCGGAGACCGTCCGGGGTGATCGCAATCGAATGGGGCGACAACGCTCCATGGACCCCTCCGCGGGCGTGCGCCCGTTGCAGCAGGGCGCCGATTTCAACGGCGTACCGCAGCGCCTCCCCGGCAGGCAGGGCCCCGCGCGCCAGCCGATGCGCCAGGAGTTCGCCCTCCACGGCGCCGTCGTTCAGGAAATCAGCCCGGCTCACGTCCGCTTCAAACACGTTCCGCACTCTCCACCATCGGCCGCCGTGGACGCGCAGAGCGCCGGCGGCGAATTCGGATAAATGGCGCCCCGAATCAGAATTCTACTATCGGCAGGCGCCGATCCTCAATGAGAGTACGAGTTCAGAGGGGTACTATACGGGTAGGGGGAACGGCTGGTACGGATAGAGCAACGGCCCGGCAATCACGCCCGGGCCGTCACAGGAGAACGATTCCACGGTACGAGGCGTTCGAAGGGGGTTAGACGCCTACGAGTTTCCGGCCGTGCGACCACAGCTCATTGGCTTCTTCCACGACCTTGCGGCTTTCCTCGTAGATGTTCTTCACGCGGTCAACGATGTCGCGCGTGACTTCAGCCATGTCGCTGGACTTGTTGCTGATCCGCTTGGTCACATCGCGGGCCGACTCCCAGCGGTCCCGCTTCTTGCGGGTAAGCGCGATGCCAATCCCCACGGCGGCCCCGACCGCCACTCCGATCCAGATCATGCGTCCGCTGCCGCTTCCGTTCCTATTGGTCGAGTCCATCTTAGCCTCCGCTCCCAGTGTAGCGGCGCGACCTCCGGCGGGCCGCCGCGAGGGCTGGGGGCGGGGTGTTGGTTCGCACGGTCCTCCGCGGCGCCGGTGAGCATTTTCACGTTAATTTGAGGCCACCGGGCCCGTATATCCGGGGTGCTCCGCCGGCGCCCGCGCAGCCCCCCTATTGACACCGCCCGCCACGCATGTACAATCCAAATTGGCCCTAATTTCACAACGGAAGTGCCGCAAAATGTTTAAATCCCGCAAACCCCGTACCGCCGCCGAGTCTCCCGCCGAAGGCTACACCAGCACGGATGTGGCCCGTATCTGCGGGGTCAGCCTTCGCCAATTGCAGTGGTGGGACGAGCGCAATGTGGTTTCCCCGCAGCAGGACGGGCACCGCCGCATCTACTCGCCCGAGGAGGTGGTGGAGATCTCGGTGATCGCAGAGCTTCGCCGGAAGGGCTTCTCCCTACAGAAGATTCGGCGGGTACTGCGGTTCTTGCAGAAGGACACGGGCAAGCGCTTAAGCGAGGCGTTGGCATCGTCGTCGGACGTGCACCTGCTGACTGACGGGAAGTCGATCTACCTGGAGGAGGCGCCCGACCGCATCATCGATCTTCTCAAGAACGCCCGCCAGCCGATGTTCCTGGTATGCGTCACGGACCAGGTGAAGCGGCTTGGAGCCATGGCGGTACGCAAGCCGGCGAAATCCGAGGCAGGCGCGTCGGCCCGCAAGGCCCGCGCAGTCTAGTTTCGGAAGCGGGAGATCCGCCATGAAAGTTTTCCTTACCGGCGCTACCGGCTATATCGGCTCGGCGGTCACGGAGAGACTGGCCGCGTTTGGGGATGCGGTGTCGGGGTTGGCCCGCTCGGAGGAATCGGCGCGCAAGCTGGAACGTCTGGGCGCGGCGGTTGTCCGGGGCGACCTGCGCGATGCGCCGGTGATCGAAACGGCCGCGCGGCAGGCCGATGCGGCCATCCACCTGGGCTTCGAGTTTTCCACGGACGCGGAGGCGGTGGACCGCGCCGCGGTTGAGGCCCTCATCCGCGGAATGCGGGCTTCGGGGAAACCGCTCATCTACACCTCCGGGATCTGGGTTCTGGGCGACACGGCCGGGGCCGAAGCGGACGAGAACACGCCCCTCAATCCCGCGGCGGCGGTGGTGTGGCGGCCGGGGCACGAGCGCCTGGTTTTGCGGGCCGAGGGAGTGCGGGGCATCGTGATCCGGCCCGCGATGGTCTATGGCCGCGGCGGGGGATTCGCGGCCGGCTTCGCCCGCGCCGCCATGGAAGGCGGGGTGGCGCAATACGTCGGGGCCGGCGAAAACCGCTGGCCGTTTGTCCACGTGGACGACCTGGCCGATTTGTACGTGTTGGCGCTGCAGGCGCCGGCGGGCTCGGTCTACTTCGCTTCGGCCGGTCCCGCGTTGCCCGTGCGGGAGGTGGCCCGCGCGGCCGCCGGAGACCGGCCGGCGGAGGCGATTCCGCTGGAGCAAGCGCGGCGCGCCATGGGCCCGATGGCCGATGCGCTGGTGATGGACCAGGCGGTTTCCTCACGCAAGGCGATGCGAGAACTGGGCTGGAATCCCAAGGCAAAAGGCGTTCTCGAGGAACTCAGGCTATTTCGGGGACAGGCTACGAAACCCCAAAATAGTTGAGAACCCGGCCTTGCCGCCTCCACTATGGACCCATTGCGGAACTCGTGGCGGAGCCGGTGCGCTGGTCGAGCACGGGGCGGATCTGGCGGGGAGCGATGATGGAGGGTTGCTCGACCGGAGTGTACGGCGCGAGAGGCGGGGATGACGGAGCGCAACTGGAGTTGGGGGTTGAGTAGCCTGTCCCCGAAATACTCGAAATACTGAAATACTCCTGGACTTCAGGTGTGGGCGGCCTCTCCGTCGAGCCTGCCTGATGCTTTCAGCCACTCGTTGAGCGATACTGCGTCTATCTGGGCGTGGCTCGCGTGGTCCTCCACCTTCACTATGTGTGAATTGCCGTAGACATAGACATCGATGCCGGCCGCGGCGGAGCGCTCAATATGTGTGTACGGGACGAAGCGCCCGGCTGCCGCGGCGTCGGCTGCCACCTTGCCCTCCAACTGGGCCCGGCCGTACAAGGTGGCGGAACCGTCGGCCCTGGTCGGATCGTTCCCGCACGTCACATAGAGAATCGGGAACGACCCCAGACCATTCGCCACTTGTTCCATCTTGATCAGGTACTTGTACGCGTTTGCGCGTGCCGTTGCTAGGACATTTTGCACGATCTGGTCCCCCTCCGTCTGGGCGACGTGGGCTCCCACCATGTAGCCGTTGTCGAGCAGAAACAACATCGCCAGGCAACTCTCGACATGCGGAAAAAAGAGCGTATCGTTTGGGGCGGCCTTTACCACAGGAGCGCCGTAACCCGGCTCCTTGCATTCGATGATATTTCCCACCTTTCACCTCCTTCACGCCGGGCGCATCTGCCGTGTAATCCCGCGGGATCTCGCTGGCAGATTTTCGCCTCGCTCATGCTAGCACGTGGGGCCTATTTCGGGGACGGCCTACTCAACTCCCGATCGCTGCGCGCCACACCTTCACATCGATCCCTTGCAGGTGAACCAAACGAAAACGGGGCAGCCTGAACTCCGCTATTCTTCGCCGCGCCGGACCCGGTTTGGGATGCAGGGTCAGGCGTACCGATAGATATTTAGCATAATGGCTTAGTATTGCTATTTGGCCAGTCGAAGTGCGCAGTCGAGAATTGATGTATATGAGTCGGTCTTCGGCGCGCCGGCGCACGCTGCAAGGCGGCGAGTGCCGCTCACGATTTATTTCAATGGCGGCTCGGGGCCTACGGGTGCTGGAGGTTGCGGGCCTGCTCACTCATGAGAAGCAAGGCCGGATGCGCATTTACCGTATTCAGCGCAAACGACTCGAACTAGTGAGGGATTGGCTTGCTCACTTCTCTAAAAACAGCAAGCACAAGGAAAAACAACATGCCGGCGAAACGCCAGGACAAAGCAAATAAGACGGCGCCGCTGTCCGCTATAGCGAGCGACGTACCTCAGTTCTTCAGGTTGAACATCGAGGTCGGCGACCTCGAAGCGGCGGTTTCGTTTTATGCGACGCTGCTCGGCATTCAAGGACGGAAACAGGCCGGATCACGATGCTACTTCAATTGTGGACCCGTGACTCTGCAAGTGCTCGCCGTGTCGCCGTCGCGACAACCGCACCCCGCGGCAAAGGCGCTCTACTTCACGGTAAGCGACCTGGAAGCCGCCTACGAGCGAGCCAGCGCTTTACAGTGTGTCTCGCGCGAGGACGTCCATGGCGCGCCCGCTGGCGGCATTGTGGTTCGCCCCTGGGGCGAACGCTCCTTCTACGTGGAAGACCCATGGAAAAACCCGTTGTGCTTTGTGGAAGAGGGAACCGTCTACACAGGCTAGATTTGCCCTGGCCGGCTGATCCCTTTGAGGGCGACCCCCTATGGACATTCCAAAGGAGCGGCGCTATCTTCATATGTAATGGCCAAAGGAAAGGCGGAATCCAAGCGGTCCGAGGTTCTCCAGGGCACCCTGGACC
>JAIQFU010000012.1 GCA_020073115.1 Terriglobia bacterium | reverse complement strand
GGCCCCGCCGAGGTCTGCACGTAAATTGTCCACCAGCCGGCAGCCAGGATCACGTTCTTTACGCTCACGCTGGTTGGGCCGTTCAACGTCACTTGGGATGCCGGCGTCTGTTGGCAATTAGCAGCGCCAAGGCAGAAGTAGACGGCAATGCCCGGAATGAACCCCGTTCCGTAGACGGTCCCGCTGAAAGGCTGGCCGAAACGGGGCGTCGTGGTCCATGCGTAGCCGGTAATCTTCGGCATGTCCGGCTGCGGCCAAACCACGAACGGTGTGGATCGCGCCGATGGCCCTACCGAGTTCTGCACGTAGAACGTCCACGTACCAGCGGGCAGGCTGACATTCTTTACGGTCAAGCCGTACGGGTTATCAAGCGTCACTTGCGATGCCGTCATCTGTTGGCAATTAACGGTGCCAGGGCAGAAGTAGACGGCCGTACCCGGAACGAACCCAGTTCCGTAATCTTCGGCATGTCCGGCTGCGGCCAAACCACGAACGGTGTGGATAGCGCCGATGGCCCCGCCGAGGTCTGCACGTAGATCGTCCACGCACCGGCGGCCAGAACTACGTTGGTTACGCTCAGGCTGGTTGGCCCGTTCAGCGTCACTTGCGACGGCAGGAGTCTCTGGCAATTGAGGGAGCTGGAACAGAACCATACAGCAATCCCGTCGATGTATCCCCTGCCGAAAATCGTCCCGCCGAACGGTTGGCCGGGAGTGGGCGTCGGAGTCCATAGATAGCCGGTGACCGCGGGCTTTTCCACTGGCTCCTCCAAAACCACAAACGGAGCAGAGCGCGCCGACGACCCCGCGGAGGTTTTCACGTAGATTGCCCACGTACCGGCAGCCAGGCTCACATTCCTGACGCTCAAGCTGGTCGCGCCGTTCAGCGTCATCTGCGGCTCTGTCAGCTGTTGGCAATTGACCGGACCAGAGCAGAAGCCGACGCTGATGCCGGCGACGAACCCCGTCCCGGTGATGGTGCCGCCGAAGAGCTGGTTCGCCAAGGGTGGGGTTGCCCACGTATACCCGGTAATTGTCGGAGACTGCGGTGTCGGGTCCACAATTTCCACACGCAGCGTCACGCCGCTGTAGGCCGCGTATGCGGAAAGGTCGATGTACCACTCGCCAGGATCGGGGTTTTCGATGTGGATCGACTCCGAGTTTCCGGAATTGGAGGACTTCAAGTCGTACGTGCAGGGCTGTTTTAAGGCGGTGTAGGCATCCACCATCTGGCACGCAGCTGGCTTATCCTTCCTGACGTAAAGATCCACGTTCCCTGTCCCGCCGGAGGTCGATACCGTGAGCCCAGCCGTTCCACGCGCTACCGTGACTCTGTAGAAGGTCTCGCTGCCTGCGACGCCGCTCATCCCCGGTAATGTCGTGCCGGCATTCAGTGGAGTTGGCGTAATCACGTGGGCCGCGAGCGATACTCCGGAATAGCCGCGATACCCGCGTAACTCAATGCGCCAGGTCCCTTCCTCGGGATTGGCGAAAGACAGGGTCTCGACGTTGCCGTCCCGCATCGAGTGCGACACGCTGCCGTCGGGATCGGCCACCCGCAGGTCCGCATCCCCAGTCCCGTCCCGCAGCGTGATCTGCAGGACGGGAGCGCCGGCAGGGACGGCAATTCCGGCATAGCCGAGGGAGCCTATGGACCCGCTGATGCTGGTGACGAGTGGCTTACCTTCTTCGATGGATGTGATCACGGGAAGAGCCCACCCGTGCACCGTTCGCCCTCCCCTTCCGTCGGTGACCGCGATCTTGACGCGTTGCCCGGTGTAGATCCGTCCCGGGGTCCAGCTTACCAATCCGGTCTCGGAATTGACCGTCATCCCTGTAGGTCCCGAAATGAGCGAGTACTGCAGGACGCCGCCGTTCGGATTGCTCGCGGTGATCTGGTACATATATACGTCGCCGATGCCGGCCCGAATGGAGAGCGGGTCACTGGTGATGACCGGGCTCTGAGAGGCTTGCAGGTCGGGGGGCTGGTTGTATCCGGCGTCATACAGCGAGCCGGTCCAAAGGTCCCCATCCGCGCCGCGGGCGGAATAGCCGAGCCCGTGTTTCGCAAATACCCGCCAGATAGCGGCGTTGTTTTTGCCGCCGGCAGAGGCCTGATCCGCCGCGAGAATGGCGTCCCGCGCCTCCTTCATGCTGGGATTACAGGGCCCGGACTTCAACCCGTTGATCACCAGCCGGTCGGTTATCGCCTGGCCCAGCGATTTTCGCAAATCCCACAGCGCCGCTGCCCAGATCTCGCCGTCGTCGTGCACTTCGTATCCGTGAGATCCATTGCCGATGTCCTCGTACGTGAACGTGTAGCCCTCGTAGCTCTGCCGGCGTATCCCCGTCACCGCATTCCAACTCGTGTACTCGCCGTAGACTGGTCGATTGAAGTAGCTCGTGGCAAAGTAGTCGGACCAACCTTCGCCCATCGCCCCAGACTGAACTTGGGATAGACAACTGGCGCTGGTTCCGGCGGAGGCAAGCCGGGTGGAGACCCCGTGGCCGTATTCGTGGAAAATCGTCTGGCCGTTGTAGGCCACGTCCCGATCGTCGCCCTTGGACGTCGTGCCGTGCGTATACAGGCCTGCCCAGATGTGGGGCGGCAGGCCGTCCGGCGTTGGGGAGAAACCGGAGTTGTCAGGGTCGGATTGCGCCCCTGCCAGGATTGGATCTCCGTCAGATCCGCCCCGGCCGTAATTGTCGTTTTGAAAATTTCCGGCGTTTTCAGTGAAACCCAGGCTGTAATAGAAGTCGTGCGCCAGGTTGACGAAGTAGAAGAGGTTAGCCACGGAGGCGCAGGGGTACAGGCGGGGATCTGATCCCACCGTGCCATCGCCCCACGCAAACGTAAAGTCCCCCGTCGCGCTGTAGGCCCGGCCATTCTGCATGCAGGGGCTGTTCACCGCATCGGGATCGCCGTCCTCGTTATAGTCCAGGAAACTGTCCGTATTGTTGCCGGCAGTCACCCATCCGACGCCGTTCGCGCCGTCCGGCCACGACGGGAGCCATGGGTCGGGATTGCGTAACGGGTCGTCGGAAGGCGGCCAGTTCACCCATTGGCGTGAGCCGACCAGCGGCGATTCGCGCCATACCGTGCCCTGTGACCCGTAAACGTAGAGGTTGTGGCGGAAAAGCAGCCTCCCGTCGTCGGCGCCGACCAGGATCTCGTAGTATCGTTGCGCGTCGATATCCAGGTAAACGCGGTAGGCCAGACGGGCGGAAGATGACGTGAGGGGAAAAACGACGAGATCCGCCGTGATCGGATTGAAACGGTTTCCCGCCGGGTTGAGGAACGCAGCCCGGCCCTTCGGATCGAGGAAGGGTGTGAGCGCAGTGGGCGGTTCCACGCCTGTCGCGCCATAGGCCGCCCGCACCGCCTCTTCGGCGCTCAGCCGGGGGGTTGTGGAAAGGCTCAGGCCCGGCGTTACGTCTCCTGCCGCTACCGCCACGACTTCTCCCGCTTTACTGAGCGTGAACTTGATCTGTCCGTTGAACACGTCGATCCCATTGACCGTCTGGTTGAACGCCAGGAAGACCGCATCGCCGGCCGCGTCGCTGACCAGCGGGCGCAGTGCGTCCACCTCTGATCCGGCAAACGGGAAAATCGCGGCCTGGCTGCGCAGGAAGCTCTTCGCAATCGCCTCCGGTTGTTGCGTGGACGGCGCAGTCAGCGCGCGCCCGTCCCGGAGCAGCACCTTGGGCACGCCAAAACGGTTGGGGGTGATGCGAGCCCCGGGATTCGCCGATCTTGCCGCCAGATACAGTTGCATGGCGGCTCTTCTGTGCTCTGTCACCGCCCTTGCCTGGGACTGCCGGACTCCGGTGAACTCGTCTAGAACGGCCGCGTCACGGGCATCGAAGTCGGGGAGAACGCGTTTTCGTGAAGTGTCGGCCGGCTGACCCCATGCTTGGTTGAGGGCTGCGGTCTCCAGGAGGATGCCGAGCAACATCGCCGATGGGAGCGTCCGTCCGATCCGGGATAAATGGAGCGCCATATATCACCTCTCCGAGCGCGCCGGCCATCGACCGTTTTCTGCGGCAGTCTCTGGGGCACGCTCGAGTACTGTTTGACGGATCGGCTCACACGGCTTTTCCCGTCAGACGCAAGAAATCTGCGGCGGCCCCGAGATATTTTGTGTGCGGAGGAGGCCAGCCCTCCGCGGCGGAAATCGCGGCCTTGAAGCGCGGGAATTTCATTGCTTTCTACCGGGCTTCCGAGTATTCTATCCTCCGGAATCTTGCCAGGAAGGTTCACTTGGACCTCCAAGGAACACCCGACCCACAAATGGGCCCGCAGGCGCAGCCCGCTTTGCCCAGCGCTGACTCGGTCCCCTTTGCCGAAGACTACGCCCGGGTACAACGCGTGCTGCGGGGAGATCCCGAGGCGGAGGAGTGGTTCGAAAGAAACTACGGCGACCAGGTGATGCAAACCGCCCTGTGCTGGTGCCGCCCGAACTGCTATCGCGGGAATTGCCGGCTCAGAGCGCGGCGCTGGAGCAAGCTCGTCAACTGGGTGCTCGGCAACGATTGCGACGAGTTCTCCGATGCTTACGTGTTCCTCCTGGGCGAACTAAAGGGACGCATTCTGCCGGGTTACCAGGGCCGGGCGTCGCTCCGGGTTTTCCTGTATCCGATTTTCCACCGGAGCGCGCGCAGAGACGCCAGTCGGCACGGATGCAGCTATTACACCCTGTTCGCCAGCTATGTAGTCTGGAAGCGGGGCAAGTACACTGCGCCTAAATGGGTGAAGCGTCTGCGTGAATTCGATCAGACGGTTCACCGCGATTCGGTTTGGGGACGAACTCCGCAACAAACCGCCGCCCGTTTGCGCCGCAGCGTGGAAGATGTCGAGGAGAGCCGCGAGCGGATCGGCGAGGCGGCCCGGCAAGAAGGGCCGGACACGGCCTGGCAATGGTTGCTGGCGCTCGAAGGAGAAGAAGTTTCGCTGAGCGCCCCTGCCGGCGATGGGGAGGGTGTGAGCATCGAGCAGACGTTGGCGGACGAATCCAGTCGCGCTGATGCTGCGGCGTTGATTGCGGAAGGCAAGCGCCTCCTGGCCTCCGCTCTGCAACGCCTCTCCGCGGCGGAACTGGTGTTGCTCTATATGCGTTGCGTACGCCGGTTGACCGGCGAGCAGGTGGCGGCGGAGTTGGGGCTGGAGATGAAGACGGTGTATGCCCGGGAGAAACACGCGCTGGAGCACTTCGGTCGGGCGCTGGACGCTCTGGGCAGCGGGTACGAGCCTTTGGGAATCAGCGACTTGCGTGACGGGCTGCGCGGCCTCTCGGAATGACCGGAATGGAGGATCAAGAGGGCGGAAATCCGGGCTCGCGCTTTCCGTCTAACTGTACTTAGGTGCGAGGAGTGCGCAGATGGATTGTCCGAAGGATACGGACCTCCGGGCGTTTCTCGAAGGCGCCAGCGGAGAGCGGGATCGCGCCGCGGCGGCGGCTCACGTCGAAGTTTGCGCGCGTTGCCGCCAGATGCTCGGCGAGAGCGATGCCGTCCGGTCCAGGGTGGCTGAGGGCTTTCATGTCTTCCCCGGGGTGGGGGGTATGAGTTGCCCATCCATCGATCGGCTGGACGCCCTGGTGGAACAACAAGCCTCCCTCAGCGCCCCCGAGAGAGTCGTAATCGAACAACACCTGAAATACTGCGAGGCTTGCGCCGGCTATGTTGAGGGCCTCAGCTCCTGGCTGGCCGTGCCGCCCCCGGAGCCGGCGCCTCTGCCGGCCTCCGTTCGCCGTCGTGTGCGCCCGCACGGCGGGGAAGAGCGAAGGTGGTTTGTCATTGCAGGAAATTGGAGGCTCGCGGCCGCGCTGGCCGGACTTGCCGTCCTCCTGATTGCCCCCGTCGCCATCAAGATGCGGAGGCGTCCGGTTTCGCCGCCAGTCGCACAAGTTGTACAGTCGGCTCCTCCTTTGCCGGTCGGGCCTGACAAGCCGGGGCCTTCCACATCGCCGGTCAGGCAGGGAAACCTGGCCCGCGGCCCACGGCGCGTCTCCCCCTCGGCGCCGGGCCCACGCCCCCAGGTGGCTCCCGTGGAAAAAGAGTCCTTGCCTGCGGAAACCGCGCGTCTGGAGCGCCCGGCAATTCCAGCGTTGGGGCCGGAATCGGAGTCGGAGTCGGTCATCACGCGCAGCTTGGGCGCTGCAGTTGGTGCTCCGGCGGCGCTGATTTTCCGGCGTCGGGGGGCAGCCGGGATCGAGGAAATCACCGTACCCGCCAGCCGGATGCCAGTGCTCTTCTCCGGAGAATCCTACGGATTCCGGCTGCGGGAGCGCCCGCTTCCGACGTGGCTGTATATTTTCGAAGTGGACGCGCCGGGCAACGTTGCGGCGCTCTTTCCGAATCCCGCCCACGGCACCGACACAAACCCTTTGCCGCCGGGGCAGCGCACGCTGATACCGAACGCGGGGGGCTGGTATCGACTCGGCGAGGCCGCGGGCAACATGACGATCCATGCCGTTCTTGCGGACCGCCCCTGCGCAGTTTGCGAGCGAGTTCTGACTCTGGCCCTGCGCGACGCTCAAGGGGCCGCGCTGCGGGCGGCGCTCGCCAACCTGCTGGAAAGAGCGGGGGAAAAAACCGCCGAACCCCAGCCGCTGGTCCTCACGCTCCCCTTTGCCCACAGAAAAGCGCCCTCGCCTTGAGCGGGCCGCCGCAACAATTCTGGGTCCCTACTACTTGGCGATGCATTCCGGGCACGAGAAATGCGCATTTCGGGGTTACAATATCTTGGCATCATGGGGAGGCCTTGGATCGTGAGTGGCCCCCTTGGTTTCGAGCACCGGCGGCGAATTCCATTGCGCGTGCGCGCAAGGGGGTGCGGGACCGCGTTGGCATCGGCCACATACCTGACCCTCTTTCTCGCGACGGCGAACGGCTCCACGCCATCTTCGGGCGCCGGGCAACTGCTGCTTGTGGCGCGGCAGTCTGGCGCCAAGATCACTTACACGCGCGTAGGTAAGATCACCGTAAATGGACGGGATCAGGTAAGGGTGGTTCCCGACCTTTCCCAGATTTCGCCGCAGGCGCAGAAGAGGCTCGGCGCCTTGAAACTGGCGCAGTTGTCGTCCATATTCCGCGATTTGGCCACCGGAGCTTTCGTCGGGAGGTCGGTAGGTGGAGAGGTGAAGCTGCTGCCGGAACAGATGGGATCCGCCGAGTCAGCCGTTACAGCGTGGCCGAAGGCGACTATCGCGGTGTTCGCGCCAGGCCAGAAATCGTCCAGCGCCGTCATTCCCGCGGACGAATTCCTGGCGTTGTTGAGCGGAACGGACGAGGCGGAGATGGTGTGCGCTTACGCCGCCAATGAAGGGAACTTCCGGCTTGCGCCCAGCGCCGCGGACGGTCTCGATCTCCAGGCGAAGGCGATGGCGGCAGCGGCAGACGCCTATTCGAAATCGGAGCCCGCGCGGATCATGCAGACCACGGTTCTCCGATCTCTGGAAGCCGCCATCGGCGCTTTCGAATCCGGGCGAGGGACGGCGAGCGACTTGAAACAGGCGACTGGCGTCGCTCTTCTGTCCGAAAGAGTTTATCCCGGCGATCCCGCGCAGAAAACGCTGCGCGAGAAACTGGCCGCTCGCCGCGCCGTCCTGGACCGCAGCCTGGGGGTCCTCCGGGCGTTGGAGACCGGTGAACGATGGGATGCGTTTCTCGTCAGATACAAGGGCATCGAGCGCTACGAGCAGGCTTTTCCCGAAATGCTGAGCGCTTACCGCGGGGCTCTGGAACGGAGTCGCGACCTGCACCTGCGGGACGGCGACATGCGAATGTCCCGGAAGGACTTCGCCGGGGCCTACCGCGAATTTCAACTTGCCCTGAAGTGCGACCCGGCTAGCAAGGCCGCCCAGGACGGGGCTGAGAACGCCCGTCTGGAACTGTTGGACACCCTGCCGTGTCCACCCCAGCCCGTCGACCCGACCTCGGCCAGGGGCGTATTGATGAACCGCCACCTGGGGCTGGCGAAGCTGTACCTTGACGAAGGCAAACTCCAGGATGCCGAGGGCGAGGTTGCGGCTGCGGAGAAGATTCATGACGCCATGCCTGGAGTCCTGCTGATGCGCGCTCGACTGCAAAAGGCGCAAGGCCGGTTCGTGGAAAGCATGGCCACTCTCGACCGTTATGACCGTTCCGTCTGCTCGCGCAACGACCGCGCCGGGGCCGAGCAGGTGCGGGTGGAGTTGATCGCCGCCTTGCGCAAGGCGCGCGAAGGGAAGGTCCGGGCGATCGCCGGTCTGATATCCGCCCGGCAATTTGGAACCGCCATGAGCCAGGTGGAGGAAGGGCTGCAGGCCGACCCCGATAATATCGAACTGCTATACCTCGGCGGGAAGATCGCCGCCGCGCTGCGTCGAATCGGGGAGGCCCGCGATTTCTTCAACCGTTTTCTTGGAGCGTCCGATAACCTGGCCGGCGATCCGAAGCAACGCGCGGAGGTCCTCGGCGTGCTCGCACGACTGCCCGAAAAGCCGTTGCCAAGAAGCGGTGCAACCACCAGTTGGATGTCCGGCCTAGCCGTCTCCGACGGCGTGCTTTACGATCCGGCCAGTATGGTCTTCGTCGGCAGGGTTGCGAGAGTAAAAGGCGCCAGCAAGATGAATGCCACCTACAACTGGAAGGATGGGTTGCTCGAAAGTGTCGAGACGGTGATGGAAAAGCAGTCCGTCGTTTTCAACCGAACCGTTCGCTTTGCGTATGGCGAGGCGGGCCGCTCGGTGGTGCGTGTGGTACAGCAAGGCAGCGGACTGCCTGCGGCTGCTCCAGTCCAGCAGGCGCCACATACGTCCGGAGACGTGAACGGCCTGCTGGAAGGCGCTGGGTTGCCCGTGCTCACCAGCAACAGCCCGGAAATAGATCCCGTCTTTCTCGAGAGTGAGATGGGCCTCAAGGTCGGGTTGGTAGTTGCCGGGAACCGCTTTTTTCACCCGTTCGTTTGGGAGAACCTGAGCGTGTTCAGCGCCAGCTACGATGCGGCTGGCCGCCTCCGGGAGGCCTTGCCTTTGGAACCGGGGCCGGGCGCGGCCGGACTCGTATTCAAGTGGGACGGCGAGCGGCTGATAGAGGTGACCGGATACGCGGCGCAGACCGGCGGAAGACTCGATCGGTCGCGGCCCATCTATTCCCGGCGGCTCCGTTACGACGGCGGCAAGCTGGTTTCCGAGGATATCTCCTACGGAGCCGCGAAATCGCAAATCGAGTACAAGTACTCGGGAGGGCGGCTCGTTTCGGCGTCATGCCGTCAAGATCCGTCGCTCGATAACCGCGAACGGCGGGTGGAGTTTTGAATCTGACGATGGTGCGGGAAGCGCACCGGGGAGGCCATCATGAGGGTGGAAATACTCTGCTGGCTCTTAGCGCTGGGATTCGGCGCTCCGGAAGCGGCGGCCCAACCGGCTTCGGTCGCCGCGCCGCCGGCGGAGCGCCGTGTTGCGCTGGTTATCGGAAACTCTGAGTACCTGAAAGCGCCGTTGAAAAACCCTGTAAACGACGCTCGCGTCATCCGCGACGCGCTTCGCCCGCTGAATTTCGAAGTCATGCTCGCGGAGAACGCCACCATGCGGAACATGGAGAAGGCGGTGTCGGCCTTCGCGGCTGCGGTGCGCCCCGGCGACGTGGCCCTCGTGTTCTATTCCGGTCACGGAATCCAGGTCGGCGGTGAGAACTATCTGATCCCAACCGATTTTGAAATCGAAAGCGCCGCCGATGTGCCATACAAGGCGTACAGCGCCACCCGGCTGTTGGAGCGACTCAACGAACAGGAGCCGGGCGTGACGATCTTGATCCTGGACGCCTGCCGGGAGGACCCCTTCCGGGCCACGAGGGGGCTCACACGAGGTCTCGCCGGGATGTCGCAAGCGGCCGGCGCTCAGAAAGCGCATGGAACCTTGATCGCCCTGGCGACCGCGCCTGGCGACGTCGCCGCCGATTCACCCGATTTGCCGAATAGCCCTTTCACAACCGGCATCGCGAAGGCCCTTGCCGAGCAGGGCTTGGATCAGAACGCGCTCTTCGACAAGGTTCGCGAGTACGTCTTCCGCATGACGGAGGGCCGGCAGCGGCCTTATACCGACTCGGGCCTTGTCGGCAAAATATATCTGCACCCCGCACCCGGTCAGCCCGGCTTTGACGCCGGCGCGTTCATTAGCCGGAGCGAGAGCGCATTCCAGGAAGGCCGCTCGGCAATCGCCCTGTCGCAGTGGCCGGCTGCGGAGAAGTTGTTTAGCCAGGTGGTCGAGCGCGAGAAGGACACGGAGATGGCCGAGATCGCCCGGAAGGAAGTCGCCTATGCGCGCCAGTTGTCCCTAGCCCAACGGCTGGCGGAGGAAGGGCGGCCGGCCGAGGCGGCCAGGAATTTTTCCGAGGCGTGGGCGATGTTTCCGCATCGGGGCTCAACCGGCTTGGAAGCCGCCGACCAGTTCCTGCTCGCTGACGATATTGCCGGAGCGGCCCGCGTGTTGGCGGCGCTCCGTGGGAGCCCTGATGACAAGGTGGCCGCGCGCGCATCTGCCATGGGAAAGGAATTGGCGTCGCTGGATGAAGAGGCCAGGCGTCTCCTCAACCAGCCGGCTGAGAAGATCGATCCTGTAGACGACACGAAGATGCCCTCTTCCCGAAGGGCGGCTCCGGTCGGACCGCTCGTTCAGGCCGTGTCTGCTTCGGTCGTCTTGCAGGAGAGCGTGGAGCCGGCGTCCCAGGAACTCAAGCAGCGGGATGCCGGGTCTGGCGGCCCTGACATAGCCGTGACGCAGACACGGGAGGCCGTGGCGGGTGGGAATGCGCGATTAACCGGTGCGTCCGCGATAACAGACCGCAAGGTCGTAGTGCGGCTCGACTTGCTGAAAACCCAGGAACCGGCGGCGCCGGCGCCGAAACCGCCGGTCGACATGAAGCCGGCCCCCCGGCGCTCGGGCGTGGAGGTTGATTTCAGCAGCGCCCCGGACGGGGCTTATTTCGCCGTCGATGGGGACCCGGACCTGAGCTGCAAGGCGCCATGCAAGCTCAAACTGCAAACCGGACGCCACATAGCGGTCATTTCTCTGCCCGGCTACCGGGACGAGCGGCGAATCTTCCAACCGGGCCCCGGGGCGAACAGCCTTTCGGTCTCCATGCAGCTGAAAGGGGGAACGTTATACATTGCCACCGCGGCCGCAGGCGCCTTGGTCATGATCGATGGTGTTTTGTTGCCCCTGCGAACCCCGGCGCCGATCACCCTGGCGCCCGGACGGTACCGCGTCACGTTGTGGGCCGACGCGATCCTGCAGTCTGAAACCGAAGTGGAGGTCAGAGATCAGCAGTCCGCTGTTCTCTCGTTCAAATGACGAGCTCCCGCATCCGGATAGAGGCGTTGTCAGGTCCACGAGAACGCCGAACGAGCGCACCGGTTCTCGCAGCATGATTCCATTGGCGCGGCGGCCGGCCCTTACACTGCATCGGCGCCCGTTTCACCGTGCTAAACTCGCGCCCATGAGCTTGAATTGCCAGGGTTGCCCGATTGCGCCTCGCCGCGGCATGCAGCTCTTCGCAGGCGTTTTAGGCGTTCTTCTGGTCGGCATTCCTGTCGTCGCACAGGAGTCCGATGTCCACAAAGACGTTCCCTACGTCCCTACTCCTCCGGAAGTGGTCGAGGCCATGCTCAAACTCGGCAAGGTCGGGGCCGGCGATATCCACTACGACCTCGGCTGCGGCGACGGACGCATTGTCATCATGGCGGTGCAGAAATTCGGCGCGGCGCGCGGGACGGGCTACGACATCGACCCGGAGCGCATCAAGGAAGCCAACGCGAACGCCAGGGAGGCCGGAGTCACCGGCAAAGTGAAATTCATCCTCGGGAATCTGTTCGATGCCGATTTTCGGGACGCGAGCATCGTCACCCTCTACCTGCTGCCGGAAGTGAATCTGAAGCTCCGCCCGAAGCTGCTCAACGACCTCAAAGTGGGCTCGCGCATCGTTTCCCACCAGTTCGACATGGGCGACTGGAAGCCGGACAACGAGGTCAAGATCGACTGGCGTACCATCTACGTCTGGACTGTCACCGCGAAAGCCAAGGCCGAATTCGGGGGAAAGTGAACCGGAGTAGCTATCGACCGGGCCGGAACGCCCGGTCCAACGGCGAGGAACTATGACGCTCCGCATCATGACGCTGTGGCTGGCGGCCGCCGGGTTGGCGGCGGCTGCGGTTCAGGTGAGGCAACAGGCAGGCCAATGGGTTTTGGAGAACCCCGGGGTGCGGGTCGCGGTGGACCTGCCGGCGGGCCTCACGCTGCCGGACACCGCTCCCGACCTGTTTGTGCAGGCGGACATGCCCGACCGCGCGGCGGCAATCGAGGGGCTGAGATTTCTGGATGCTTTCGCTCTCGATTCCCCCACTGGCGCGATGGCCGTGGCCGACTACGTATGCGGCGAGGGTGGGCGGCCGGAACTACCTCCTGCCGCAGAACGGCTTCGCCGTCAAGGGACCGAAGATCGAACAGTGGCTGGCCCTCGTGAACGGGCGTCCGGTGACGTCAATCCGCGCCGCGGGGTACGAATACACGGATGGGAAATAACCCATCCGGGGCGTGGCACAGGCTGCAAAGCGGGGACTGGCTCGAATTTCGCCGCTTTTGCGAAACTTCGTGCCTGTACCCGGTTTGCCCCTGTCGCGAATCGTGTGCGTCGCGTTTTGCACTTTTTCCAGCGTAAGCAGTCAGCGGCGGCGGCGTTTAGAGCCGGGCCAAAGGGGATCCCGCCGAAGCTTTCCTGGCGCGCCTCTTGCGACGTGGCGCTGAGTGTGGTCGAGAGAGGAGCCACCGCAGTCGCGAAATTCGTCTTCACGCGCCGACTGGAAGACTCTGATAGTGCGCTAGTTCTAGTACACATGGCCTAGAAAGTCGACAAGCCCCAACGAAAATGCTTGAAGATGCATAAGAGATCGGATTATCCTGAACTGGTACTCGGAACGACCTTATCGCTCTAAGGAACTTCGGATATATGCTCAATCTCAAGCTGAAAGACCGGTCCTGTTCCCCGCAGGTGGACAAAACGCGCCTTGACGCCCTGGACCGGTTATACGCGCACTTCGCAGCGGTTGACGAGGCCATCCGTGCGCTTGAGAAGTACCAGCGGCGCGGCCCGTCCCGGGCCCTTGCCTTGTTCGCCGCCTGGGAGAAGTCTTCGCAGATTCCCCACCCCTTCCCCAGCGTCTCCCGCAGCCGCGCGTTCACCGCTCCCACGGCCGGGCTCGTGCCGCCCGAACCGGCAAGGCGGAAATGCGGATTGACCTAAATCCGCAGACCGAGACACTGCGTCCATAGACCGCCGTACTTCGCTGGCGCTCTCCTTTCCCCAGCGTTGGCGTCGCACTTCGCCCCATAAGCCGGTGAGACTCGACTCTGGAGTCTTCGGCTTCCCACCTCGGCTAAGCCATGCTCGTTCGGCACGCGCGCATAGTCATGATCGCCTTGAACGGCGAGTTCTCGGAGGCGCGATGAACGCCCGCGAGTTTCGTTCGCAGCGATCTTTGATCGGCAGGCTTATTGAGGCCGATCGTGGATTCTCCGGAACCGCCGCTGAACCACCTCGGCGAGTCGGCGCTACGCATCACGGTGGCCAGTCCTGGCCTGCGCAACTTCCGAGCGCGTCATCCGTTCCGAACCGCAGCTTGGGTCGACCCGCCGGCCGGAGGGGGACTGGCGGTTATGTAACCGGAGAGGGCAGAGTAGGCGTGGTCAGCAAGATTTGAACGAGGGCGGCCTGGCGCTTGGTGCGGCCAATACGAACCTATGACGGGTCGCCTATCGGGGCTTGCCAACGGAATAGGAAGAAGTGGCGGCCGCAAAGAGCGCAGCGGTAGGGTTGAAGGAGCCAGTTGAAAGCTCCCTCGATCGCGTTTCGGATGCCCACGCGCCTGAACTCGACGGATTTGCAGTGCGGACAGCGTGTGGTAAACAGCCCTCGTACGGCGCGGACTTTCATTCGCCCAGCTCCTCCACAACTCCGCGGATGATGGCCTCGGTCGTCAGCAGGAGAGACGCCTTCGGTTCCGCATTCCAACACGATCCGCCGCGCGGGCTCCTCGCACGCGGCTTACGATGGCGATCCCGACCTGTTCGTCCTCCTCGTGCTTGAGGACCTGGTTGTCGGGATCACGCCAGACCGGCATCGTGATTTCCACGTGTGCCCGGCTATTCCGGTACCGCTATGACCCAGGCGCCCCGACGGCTTCAAACGTGAGCCGCAGGAACGAACGCGGCTGAAACTCGATCCGGAAGGGCACGATCGCCTTCGGAGAATCCTCGAGCCCCAGCCGGAAATCCGTTCTTCGGCCCGTCCTCAGGTTCTGCACCCGGCCGCGCCCCGCCAGCATCTGCCCAGGCTTGTTCCCACGCCGCTCCGGTTGCTCCACTTCGAGTTCCAGCCGGTACTCCTGCTCGTTATACACGTACCGGCCGGAAGCGCGCCTGGCGCGCTCCTGCAACAGTCTCGCCAGCTCGAAAAGAAACGTGGGGGGAGCGCTCGCGGAATAGGCCGGCCAGGAGGTCTCGCGCCAGTTGACGCTGGCGTGAAAGTTCGACTGCGCCTCGGTGATCAGGCGCTGATCGGACCACTTTGCATCCGATGTGAACTCGAAGCGCTTGATGGCGCTTCGGCTGTGCCCTACGGTATTGCGTCCGTTCACCGCGCTGTAGATGCTTCTGTCTGGCGCTGGCTCGGCGGTCGACTTCTGAGCGCCTTCCAGGCTTTCTTCCGGCGAAGACGTCAGTACGCCGAAATAGGTGGCCTCGGTCGGGCTTGGACCGGACGCTGCAACCACTTCTCGAATCCAACCCAGCCGGCTCAGACCGCGGGCGCGCTTGGGATCGGAACCGGCCGCGAAGAACAATGTTTTCCGGGCGGCCCCGCCTTCTTTCGTCTCCCGGATCGACGCTTCGCCTCCGCCGACTCCGGTCCGGCGATAAATCGTGATTCCAAAAAGCAGTATGGCCGCGTCGGCCCGATAACGCCGGCTCTGCGGCTCCGAGGCGGAATCCCCCGCGCCCCCGGTGCGATCCGGCCTCGGAGGCGTTTCCGAGGTCGCGGTCGGAGCTTCTGTGTTGGCGCGCCAGGGCGCAGCGAACAATCCCAGGATTAAGCCGGCGAAACCACGTCGGGACTGCTTCTTCATCGCGCTCCCCCGCCGAACGCTGCTCACCGTCTCGCGTGACGGACGGCAAACTGCGCCTATTTCGGATGCTCGGCTACTTCCGTCTTTTCCTTCAACTCGTCGGACCCAATGGTGTATCGGCACTCGACTCCCCGGCTGACCCGGACTCCGTTGACCCGAATGAACCGCGACTCGGTCGCCGATTCCGATCCGTCCACCAGCACGATCAACTCTCCTGGAACAAACGCCTCACGCCGGCGTGTTGCTACCATCATCGCGCTGAACGCTACCTTGACCCGGAATCTTGTGTTTGGCGCTTTCATACCGAAGACGTCCTTTCTCGAAATTTGGTCCATCGGTCGGCTGCCTGTCGGCTCTGCCTTCGAGACGAGCCGACTCCGCCGTCCGGTGCGCCGCCCTCTACAGAGTGGCGCACGCCCGTTTCAAATAGCAAATTGATCCGCATCTTCCAGCCGAACAACTTGCCGCCGGCATGGGGGAAGCAAGCCCCGATCGTTCTGTCCCGAACCGGGGCGGCTCGGATGTTCGTGCTACCAGCGTTTGCGGCCGTAGCCGTTGCCGCCGCCGCTCGGGCGCTCTGTCTTCGGCCGCGCTTCGTTGACGTTTAGGGTGCGGCCATCAAGGTCCGTACCATTTACGGCGGCGATGGCCTTTTCGCCCTCGCCATCGTTTGACATCTCGACGAAGCCAAAACCACGAGGCTGGCCCGTGTCCCGATCCGTTACAATGTTCACCCGGCCCACGGTGCCGTGGGTTTCGAACAACGCGCGGACAGATTCTTCAGAAGCCCCAAAGCTGAGGTTCCCAACGTAGATATTTTTCAAGTTCGTGTTTCCTTTACTGATTTGAAGGTGGCTAATTTGGAAGGTGGACGAGGGTAGCAAAGTATCGCTAAAGAAGTCAGCCTTGAATTGGCAGTAGCATCAAACCATCACTACTATAACACGCGCTCGAGTCTGTTACAATGAAAATGTCCTCCCCCCAGCCTTAACCTGGCCCACCAAGGCGAGTCCTGCAGCGGCCCGACAGAATAAAAGGAGCCCTGATGTTGTTCGACAGCACGAGAAGTCTGTTGCAGAGTATTGTGCTTACGCTCGAAAGAACGGGCGACGAGAGCCGATGGGACGACCAGACCGAATCTGGGAAGGCATGTCTCTTTGAAATGCACCAGATGTCTGGACGCGCCTACAAAGCCTACAGAACCGACACTCTTGGCGCCAAGACGGGGCCGCAGAGGAGCCTTTCTGAAAGGCTGGACCGCGCCATACCGCACGTACGGTCGATGACCATAGCCATTCGGCGCAGAGACCGTGCCATGGCGCTGAAGAGTGGCAAGGCGGGTCTTGCTGAGATGAACGACGCCAATCCCTACTCGCCGAAGTCCGCTTCATGAAGCCCCATGCCGAAAGGCAGACTGCTGCGAGCAGGGTGCGCAAGGAGGCGAAACCCGATAGCGGCGCCGGCGCGCCAAACCGGAGATCTTCCGGGCAAACCCGAAGCGCGGCAGACTGAGGTCACCCATGAGCCAATCATTTACCTTCATCGACGTTGCTGGCAATCAAGCGCAATACACCGTCTACGAGCGGGATCGCCATGATGAGTTCCGCTGGTCCACGGATCACGGGGGCCAAGGCGTGGCTCCGACCTTCGCGCAGGCGCAGTATCAGGCGAGAACTGTTTTGAAGGAGAGTATGGAAGCGGACCGTCGAGCCGCCGAAGCGATGCCGATGCGAACCCATTCCATGCGCTGGCGATGAGCAGGTGACCACGAATCAACCCGGCGCCTTTTCCAGCAGGTTCTTCCGCGCTTGCTTCACCTGCGCCACCACGCCCGCGAGTTTCGCCTTCAGTTCATCGATAGCGGTCCGATCGTACTCTTCCACCGGCGGCAGATATACCGCCGATTTCGACAGGATGTACTTCAGCCAGTCACTATAACCGGCGAAGACCGCGTCCGGGTCCGGCAGATCCTGCGGCTCCTTCTCCGTCACCAGAAATACGGTCCTGTGTTCAATCGTCCCCTCCACCTGGGAGATGAACTCCAGGGCATGCCGGTATTCGAACTCGCAATAGTTGGGAGCTTTGGGGGGCCGGAACATCGCATTGTCCACCAGTTGCACGAAGACCAGGCAGCTTTGGCATGCGTCGCGTAGTTTCCTCTCGACAATCGAATTGTCGTTGTCGTGGCGCTTGTAATAGAAGCCCTCGAGAAACTCATCGCGCAGCATCAGGTCAATGGCGTCCGCGAGCAAATTCCGCTCCCGCCGGTCCCCTGCGGTCGCACGCTGGATCTTATTCCGGATGAAGTACCAATACCGCCGGTTTACGCGCTTATCTCCGGGCCCCGCTGGCGCCCGGCTCGTGAACGACAAAAAGAAATAGTTGCCGGAGCGCACGATCCGCGCCGCGTGGTCGTAGTACTTTTGCTGCTCCGGCGACCACCCCGCCTTGTATCCGGCCGAAATCAACTCGTGATACAGATCGAAATCCAGCCCGCGCCGCGATTCGAGCAGTTTCAGAGCCTGGCTGACTTGAAGCGTCGCCGTCGCTTGCGCGTCTAATCGCTCTTCGATCGTCTGCTTCGCCACCTCCACCTCGTGGCGCGCCGAGCGGAACGCGAACGATTCCAGGTTCCTCTCGCAATACTCTTCGTACTCGCGCACGTTCTGAATGTCCTTCACCTTGTGCGCGGCGAAGAAACGGATCAGCTCGGGGTACTCCATAACCTACGCGCCCCGTTTCCGGAGCTCCTCCTTCAGCCTTTCAATCTCGCTTTGTAGCGCTGCGATGCGCGCATTCGCCGCCACCGCCTCCAGCCGCTCTTCCCGCACCTCGGCCGCCCGTTTCATCAGGCGCTGCTCTCGAACCAGCGCGCCCAGCCGGGCCTCCTGCTCCGGCGTCCATTTGGCCAGATTCTCGATCCGTTCGATTTCTCCCGTCACCCGTTCCGTGGCCCCCGACGCCGCCTTCGCTGCATACTCCAGGTACAGGTGGTCCATGTCGCCCACCTCGAACACCAGCTTGTACAAATCCTCGGGCTTCGCCCCCAGAAAATCCTGTTGCAGCATCTCCACGTAGAACCGGTCCGTTTCCCGATTCCGCCGCAGCACCGCTACCTCATTCCGGTCGCATCCCGCCACGAGTAGCGGACTGTGCGCCGAAACAATAAACTGTACGTTCGGAAACCGCCTCGTCAGAATCGGCATCAGTTTCTGCTGCCAACTGGGGTGCAGGTGCGCGTCGATTTCATCGATGAGGACGACCCCCGCGGCCTCGAAGATCGCTTTATCGCTGACCTTCGGCCGCAGCGACCGCAGGAACGAGAAGATCAGACCTACGATCGCCAGAATCGAGAGCGTCCCCTGCGATGCTGCCTGAATCGGCAGCGGCGTGCTCTGGCTCCCGGCCGTCGTCACCAGGATTTCGTAGCCGCTCGATCCGACATGATTGATGGAGTGGAATGCGAAATTCTCGTCGTCCGTCAGTTCCCGCACCACTTCCGTAATCAGCCGGAATATTGGGCGGTTCAGGCTCCCGGAGCGGTCGTACTCCTGGCAGAGCTTCACCAGCAGGTCCACCACGGTGGCATCGAACGGCTCCTGCGTGAGGAATTGCCGCGCGCCGGTCCGGCTGAGTTCGGACGCGGCGATGCTCGAAGGCGACAGCGTGCGAATGTTCCGGTTCACGAAGCGCGCGTCGGGAATGGCCAGTAGCGGAACCTTGCCCGCCGTCTTCGTGAAATAGACCGCATCCCGGGTGGTTTCCGACGGCTCGCCGTTACAATCCATCAGGAGCGTCACCCGCGGCGCGTCCGGGCCTTCGGCTGCTTCGCCTTCAGGCGGAAACAGGCCCGCTCCGTTCTCCAGGTCGCATTGAATCAGCGCCGCCAATGCCCGGAACAGCAGCGTTTTCCCATACCCGTTCTTCCCCAGCAGCACGTTGACGCGCGGCGCAAACTCGTAAGAGAAGTTCTCGAAGAAACGCACGTGCCTCAACTCGAAAGACCGCACCACAAACACGGCATTCACGTTTTTGAGGAACAGGGCCTCCGCGTCCCGCTCGCGTTGCGCCAAAATCGTCTGGACGTTGCGGTAATCGGCGGTCTCGAGTTTGGGTCCGAGGGCATCCACTCTCGCCTCCAGTCTCGCCCGCGGCAACTCTTGAGCCCGCCAGCGAAAGAGGCCCACAAACAGCGAAAACGCGATCCCGGCGCCCAGCAGGATGTACCGCGCCGGCCGGAACCAGGTCCGGTAAACCCCGTCCACGGTATACCTCTGGACCGCGGCGGCTTTCACCAGCGCCGTGAAGTGGACGTTTGCTCCCGACGTCAGTCCCAGCCCCTGAGGATCGAACGAAAGTTCCCCCAGCTTACAGGCTTGACTGATCTGAAGGCTTCCGATGGGCTTCGGCCCGCCGCGCGTTCGCGGTATCTGGCCGCTTTCCGCCGTCACTTCCACCGAGCCGCCTCTCGGCCCGTCCGGACATTCGAATGTAAGCTTGAGCGACTCGCCCTCCACGCTCGCTTCGGATAGGAAAGGGTCGCGCTCTCCAGTCAGCTCCCCCCGAACCATCGCGCCGCTTACTCCCACCGCCCACATCAATCGGCCATCGCGCGTCCCTGTCACCCCATCGAGATCTTGAGAAGTCGCATCCGACTGCGCGTACCAGTGCTCCCCGTCGGCGCTATGCAGAACAGTCCCGTTGTCCCCCACCACCCAAAGCGATTTTCCATCGCCGGCCGCGAAGCCGGATCTCAGGGTTGCGGGGGTCAGGGCAGCCCTGCCACTCCAGTGCTCCCCATCCCGCGAATGCACAATCGCGCCCCCACCCCCCACCGCCCACAGCGAACTCCCATCCGGCGCGCCGAACACGCAATGGAGGTCCTGCGTCGTTCCGCTCGCCTGTGGCGTCCAGTGCTCGCCGTCCGAGGTGTGCAGAATTGCGCCGCCGTCTCCCGCCGCCCACACCGATCTGCCGTCGCCGGCCGCGAACACGGACCGCAAAATTCGGCTGGTCCCGCTGATTTGCGCTCTCCAACCGCCGCCTTCGGTCCAGTGCAGGATGGCGCCTGCTTCTCCCGCCGCCCACAGCGATCCGCCGTCCTCCGTGCCCGTTATCGATAAAAGGGTTTCGTAGCCCGCGCCTCTCTGCGGTCCCCAGGAAGACCCATCGCGGCTGTACAGAATGGCCCCCTGGCTTCCTACGGCCCACAGCCGCGAACCATCCCTTGTTCCGAAGATCGAAAACAGCGTGGACCTTGTCCTGCTTTCCTGTAACTTCCAGGTCTCGCGATCCTGGCTGTACAGAATCGCGCCGCCCGTCCCCGTGATCCACAGTAACTCCCCGTTCCTGGCTTGGAAAACCGAAACCAGGTCGTTTTTCGATACGTCGTCTCTGACTTTCCAGACTGTTCTTTGGGGCGCATTCTCTTTGGTGTACTTCGGGCGGACCTCCGCGGACCCCAGTTTGACGCGGCTGCCGGTATACGTCGCCGCCATAGCTATTAGACCGGCGATCACCCACTGCATCCACCAGTGGCCGTACTTGGGCGACGAAGTGCTCATCATCTCGGCCCAATACCCTGTAAATGATCCAGCATGAACTGAACGATCGACGAATAGGGTTTCAAAGGAACATCCTCCGGCAAAACGCCCGGGTGATGCTCCTTCCAGTAGTCCTCCGCATCGAGGATCAGCCCTCCCCTGCGCGCGGCCGCTAATGCCGGCGCATCAGTGCGCAGCAGCCGCTCCGCCGCCCCTCCGCCGCTTGGTAGCGAGTAAATCCGCGGAGGCCGCGGCTCGTTCCAGAGCGGGATGTGGTCCAAAAACATTTGCGCCTCCTCGAGAACCCCCTCCATGCCTCCGATTACCGCCATCGCCTTCGGCGGCGTCAGCCCATGCTTCTTCTTCACGTCCTCTGGGAGCTCCGGACCAAGCAGCATCTGTTTGCGCATCAGCCATAAGCTCGCGTCGCGGTCCCGCTGCCCGTTCCGGATCACCTCCGGCGTCCATTCAATCGACGACCAGCCCATCCGGTACAGGAGCCACGTCTCGTCCGGAAGGACCTTGCGGAAGAACTCGGACTGAAACGTGATCACCGGGCGCGCCCTGCGCGAAGGCTCCGGCTCGAAATACTCCCCGGCCACGGACGCGATCAGGTAGGACACGCTCGGATGCCCGCCGAACAGCAGACGCCCGCCCCGCGCGAAAGTAGCGCGCGCCAACGCCACAATCGCCTCTTCGATCTCCGCCGGGAAAGAGCCTTGCGTCCAGCCGTCGCGATACGGAACGCTGGCCGAAACGAAAATCACATCCCCGGGGTTCATTTCCATTCCCCTTTCGCTATGCGCCGCGCCACCCCGGGAAGGTCGCCTTCGTCGAACGCCAGGCAGGCGCTCACCTTGCTGAGCCAGCGCAGCAACTCCTGCCGGTCCGGCTCCAGCGCCGCTTGCGGCGCCACAATCACCGCGCGCGATCCCTCCGCCGGGGTCCTCGCGGTGTGCGCCGTGTGCAGATAGCGGAAATCCGCCGTGTCCGCCGGCCGCGTCGCCAGCCACAACAAGTGGTCGCCCGTACTGGTCCTCACCGTCAAGGGCCCTGCATCGGCGTAATCCACATCGGCCTTCTGGTCGCGCAGTTCCGCCACCAGGTCGGCGCGCAGCCGGTGCCGCCTCCGGAACAGCGCGGCGGCGTGCGTCTCCTTCAACTGCGCCACCACGCGCGCCGCGTCCCGCAACTCCGGCCATTGGTCCGACATCGCCCCCCCGCGGTCCGGGTCCGCTACGGGCACGGGTTCGCCTTTGAATTCTTCCTCCCCTAAAACCAGGCGGCCATCGAAGGAAATCGAGGCAAGCCGGTCCTCCTCCGGAATCCCCGGCATGGTCACGGCCAGCAGTCCCAAACGGTTCCGCTTGGCGAAATCGATCTCGTGCTGCGTCCATTTCGAGACCCGGATATGCTTCGATTCCAACAACAGCACCATCGATTTGTCCGCCAGTTCCTGATCCAGCCGGCGCTGAAAATCGTATCCCGGCGGAATCGAAAACCGGTCCAGAAAAACTTCGAAGCCTTCATGTGTCAGGGCGTCGAATAACTGCAGCGCGAGGGGTAAACTTTCCACCCGCCGGTAGCTGATGAACACCCGCGCCTGCGCCGTCGTAACTTCGGCTCGCGCCAGGAGGGCCGGCAGCGTCTCCGCGATCTTCTCTCTATAAAAGGTCGCGTTCACCCGCCGCAGCAGGTGCGGCGGCTCGCTCGCAACCGAGGGGTCGATCACCCGGTCGAACGGAACCGGCGGCAGCACCGTCATCACCGCCGAGTCGTCCCCGTCCGATTGCCATCGGTCGTACCAGCCGAGAGCCTTGAGCGGCCTGTCCTCGGTCCCCACCAGGGCCAGCACCTTGCGCCGCTTGGGGTAGTCCGCCGGGTTCATCTCCTCCGGAGCCGCCGGGCATGGAACGGTGGTTCGCGCCGCCGTGGGGCTGGATCCAAGCAACAACGCCTCCAGTTCCTTCCGCAGTTCGCCAACCCGTTTGCGTCCCGCACTCGAACCGGAAGAGACCAGCGCGATCCAGGAGCGGCGCGCCGCCGGAATCCCCGAAAAGGCGTGACACTCAAACTTCCCGTCTTCCCCTTCCGCCTGGATCAGGAGATCGCATTCTATATCGGCCAAACACCACCCCCTGCACCTAGAAGTAGCGTACTACCAATTTCCGCCGGTCAAAGCGCCCCGCCAAGCGACGCCGCCAAGCGACGCCGCCAAGCGAGGCCGCAACGCGACGCCGCAAAGCGGGGACTGGCTCGAATTTCGCCGCCTTTGCGAAACTTCGTGCCTGTACCCGGTTTGCCCCGCAGCACATCCGATCCGCCAACCGCCGCCTGTACCCGGTTTGCCCCGCAGCACATCCGATCCGCCAACCGCCTCCTCCCCCCGGTTTGCCCCGCGCCACATCCGCTCCGCCGCCCGCCCTTTGCCTCCCCCCCGCGCCGTTGGATTTCCACCCCTCCCCTATGTCATCGTGAATCATACGCCAGCCATCACTGATATCCACGCTCATATCCTCCCCGGCTTCGATGACGGCCCCCGCGACCTCGACCAGTCCCTCGCCATGCTCCACGCCGCCGCCGCCGCCGGCACCACCGACATCGTCGCCACCCCCCACCTCAATTACGAATTCTCCTTCGACCCCCCCTCCATCGACCAGGCCGTCGACCAACTCCGCGCCCGTGCGCCCGCCGGCATCCGCATCCACCCCGGCTGTGAGCTCCATTTCACCGCCGACCGCATCGAAGACGCCCTCG
>JAIQFU010000419.1 GCA_020073115.1 Terriglobia bacterium | reverse complement strand
GGTAATGGCCTTTGATATACTCATTATGTATCTTCATCCTCTCATCATCTGAAAGATAGATTGATGAATAATTAAAGCTGTAAAGCCAACTCTGGGTTCTTGTGCATCGGATACCTGCCGGAAGAGCGCGGGGTCCATCGCCGCATGAACGTGCTGCCGTTGCTGGAGTTCCACGGCGAGTTGCGCGGCGGGCGCAACGTCACGGCCGAAGCCAAAGCCTGGCTGGAGCGCCTGGACCTGGGGCATTGCGCCGCGCGCCGTGTGGACACGCTCAGCAAGGGTATGAGCCAGAAGGTCCAGTTCATCGCCGCCGTACTCCCCGAGCCGAACCTGCTGATCCTCGATGAGCCGTTCACGGGCTTGGACCCGGTGAGCGCCGACACCCTCCGCAGCGCCATCCTCGACCTGCGCCGCCGCGGCGCCACGGTCATCCTCAGCACCCACGACATGAATGTCGCCGAAAGCATGTGCGATTACATTTTCATGATTTTCCGCGGCAGGAAAGTCCTCGACGGCACGCTCGAATCCATCCAGGACCGGTACGGCAACGATACCATCCGGGTCGCCGCCGAGGGAGGCGCCGCCCTGATGGACGGTTTGCCGAATGTCGAGAAGGTGCGCGACCTCGGCCAGGTGCAGGAGCTGCGCATGGCTCGCGGCTGCGATCCCCAGGAGGTGCTCCGGGCGCTGATCGGCCGCACCCGCGTGGCCAGCTTTTCCGTGACGCGCCCGTCGCTGCAGGATATCTTCGTGCGCATCGCCGGGCACGACGCGGTGGAGGCCCAGAATGCATAGAATCTTTTTGGTCGCCAAACGGGACTACCTCGCCACGATTCGTTCCAAGCCGTTTCTGTTCGGCCTGATCGTGGCTCCCATCCTGTTCGGGGGCGGCTTCATCGGCATCGCGCTGATGAAGGCCAAGCCGGACGTGAAGGAACGGCGCATCGCCCTCATCGACCGTACCGGCGTCGCCGCCGCCAGGATCGTCGAAGCCGCCGCCGAGAAGAACGCGAAGGACATGTTCGACAAAATCTCGGGACGCCAGACCGGCCCGCGGTACGTGTTCGAAACCGCGCCGCCGGACGACTCCGACGCCGCCGCCCAACGGCTGGCCCTCTCCGACCGGGTCCGCGCCGGCCGGCTTTTCGCGTTCCTGGAGTTGGGGCGCGACGCCCTGCATCCGGCCAAAGCCGACGACCCCGAGAAACTCCCCGAAGCCAGCCGCATCAACTACTATTCCAATGCGGGCGGCATCGATGAAACGCGGAGCTGGCTCTCAGGCCCCGTCAACGAAGGTCTGCGGCGCGCCCGCCTGGCGCAACTCGGCGTGGCCCCGGAACGCTTCTCCGACATCCTGGCTTCGGCTACGGTGCAAAGCATGGGCCTGAGTGCGCGCGACGAGAAGACCGGCTCCATCCAGAAGGCGCGCAAGCGCAGCGAGATCGAGAGCTTCGCCGTCCCCTTCGTGCTCATGATGATGCTCGCCATGATGGTGTTGATGTCGGCGGGCCCCATGTTGGGATCGGTGTCCGAAGACAAGCAGCAGCGCATTTACGAAATGCTGCTGGGCTCCGCCACCCCGTTTGAACTCATGGCGGGCAAGGTGGCGGCGGCCGTCGCCCTCACCCTCACGAGTTCCGTGTTTTACGTCATCGGGTCTACCCTGGTGCTCCAATCGCTGGCCATGATCGGTCTCGCGCCGTTCAGCCTGCTGCCCTGGTTCTTCATCTATCTGGTGGCGGACGTGCTGGTGATGAGCTCTCTCGCGGTGGCGCTGGGCGCGGCCTGCTCCAGCCCCAACGACGCGCAGCACCTGGCCATGATCGTCATGGCGCCGACGCTCATCCCGCTGTTTCTGATCATGCCGATTATGCGGGAGCCGCAGGGGGCGCTCTCCACGGCGATGTCGTTCATGCCGCCGTTCACGCCTCTGCTGATGCTGGTCCGTCAGGCGATGCCCGGCGGCGTTCCGGCATGGCAGCCTTGGGTGGCCCTCGTGGGGGTGGTGGTCTGGACCGTTGCGGTCGCCTGGACCGCCGCCCGCATCTTCCGTATCGTGGTCCTCATGCAGGGTAAGACGCCCAAGCTCTCCGAAATCATGCGCTGGGCGGTGAGGGGTTAGGAGAAGCCAACCCCCGCACCAGCGCCCGGAAATCCGCCGGGGGCTGACACTCCACGGTGATCGTTTGTCCCGACCGCGGATGCGCGAACCGCAGTCGCGCGGCATGCAGCGCCACGCGGTCGATCCGCCGCTCCGCCGCCTCCTCCGGCCGGTATTTCCGGTCCCCGACCACCGGGTGCCCGATCGCCGAAAACTGCACCCGGATCTGATTCTGCAGCCCGGTCACGAGCGCAACCCGCACCAGGGAAGCCCCCCGCAACTCCCGTGTGACCGAATAGCGCAGTTCGGCGCGAGCCGCTTGGGAGTCTTTCTCCCTGCTCACCTTCTGGTGCATGCCATCGCGCCGCAGGTGGTGGACCAGCGTCCCTTCCTTCTCCGCCAAATGCCCGCGAACTACCGCCAGGTACTCCCGCACGGGCGTGTGTTCCAGGAACTGCCGCACGAGCGCGTCCCGGTCCCGTTCGGTCTTCGCGAACAGAAGGACCCCGGATGTGTAGCGATCGATCCGGTGTACGACGAAAGCCCGCTGTCTCCTACGCTTCAACTCCGCGGACAGCAGCGACAAGGCCGAGGGCGCGCCGGAGCCTTTCGTCACCGGCACGGCCGGAAGTCCGGCAGGCTTGTTGAGGGCCACGATGGCATCGTCTTGGTAGAGCACCGCCGGTTCGAGCCGCATCAGCTCCGCGCCGCCTGCGCCGCGGATGCTTCGGCCGCAAGCCCTGTCGCCCCCCAGACGAAATGCCGCCGCGTCATGGCCTCCCCCTCAGTCGAACACGACCGTCTTATTCCCATAGCACAGAATGCGGTGCTCCAGGTGCCACATGACGGCCCGCGACAAGACGGACTTCTCGATATCCCGGCCCTTCTGAATGAGATCTTCCACCTGGTCCCGATTCCGCGGCGGAACGCCGCGTGATACGGCCGCGCCCCGACGAACGCGGGCAGGAACGAGTGGTGCACGTTGATGATCCGCGCGGGATACTGTTCCACGAACTCGGGCGACAGGATCTGCATGTAGCGCGCCAGGACGATGAGATCGATGTCCTCCGCCGCGATCAGCCGTTGCTGCTCCGCATCGGCATCCTGCTTCGCTTCGGGCGTCACCGGGATATGCCGGAACTCGACGCCATAGAACCCGGCGAGCGCCGCGGCATCGCGGTGATTGCTCACGATCAGCGGAATCGAGCAGTGCAGTTCGCCGGCCTGATGCCTGTGGAGGATGTCTACGAGGCAGTGAAGCTGCTGGGAGACGAAGAGCGCCACCCGCGGGACCTCCGCCATCACGTTCAGCCGCCACTCCATCGCGAACCCGCCGGCCATGGCCTGAAATTCCTCGCGGAACGGCTTCAGGTCGAACCCTTCCAGCGTCCATTCCACTCGCATGAAAAACAGCCCGGCTTCGTGGTCTTGATGTTGATCGGCGTGAGTGATGTTGGCGCCGTGACGGTAGAGAAGGCTCGCCACCGCCGCAACCAGGCCCTTGCGGTCCGGGCAGTTGATCAGGAGAACAGCGGTATTCTTCATTGCTCAGACTCCGGTCTTATCCGTGTTCATCCGTGGCCAGTTATTCTTTTTCTTCCGCAACCCGGCACGGCTCTACTGCGCCTGGAGAGCTTTCTGTAGATTCGCGAGATTCTGGCGGGCAAACTGGGCTTCGGCCATGTCGGGGTTGATGTCCAGCATGGCTTGGAGATGCTTTTGGGCGGCGGTCAAATCGGCGAGGCTGCCGCTCTCGGCGCCGCGGTGCATGAAGGAAAGCCCCAGGGCGTAGTGGGCGTAGGGGTCCTTGGGATCGTAGGTGAGGGATCTTTGGCAGCCGTCAATCGCCAGGTCGAAATTCTTCAGGCGGCGCTCGCTGTCGCAGACGCCGAACCAGGCCAGGCTGCGCAGGTCCTTCCAGATGTCCTGCTGCGCCGCCCGCTTCTTCTTCCCGAAGCCCGCCAGAAACCCCAGCACGTAGTAATTCAACTGGCCGGCCAACTTACTGTCGAAATTACTGAGGGCCAGGTAGCGGTCGTATTCGGACCTGGCATCGGCGTACTTCCCGCTCAACCGCAGGCTGTCGGCGAGCCAGAGGTGGGGTTCGGCGTTTGCCGGGGTCAGCGCAATGGCTTTGCGCGCGAAATCGATCGATTGAGGGTATAGTTCCTTGAGCCTGTAGGCCTGCGCGAGCATGGTCAGGGCCGTGGCGTGATCGGCTTTGCGCTGGAGAACGACGTTGACCTGCCGGATCGCCTCGTCCACGTTGCCGATATCGAGCAGCATCCCGGCATAGTTGGCGTGCGCCTCCAGGTAGTCCGGGTCGATGGCGATCGCCTGCTTATAATACTGCTCCGCTTTCGCCTCATCGTACAGCGCGTTGTAAGTCAACCCTAAGTAGAACGCCGCCTGGCTGTAAGTGGGATCCGCGGAGAGCGCTTTTTCGAAGTACTCGGCGGCTTTTTTGTAGTTCTGCTCGAAGCCCTTCTGATAGTACTCCAGTCCTTTGTCGAGTAAATCGAGAACGGCCTTGCCGCGGCGGCGCGGAATGAGGATCTTGATGCTGACGGCCGTGTCCTGCCCGGGGTACACGGTCTCCTGGCGAGGCCCGTCGGGTTCGTATCCCATCTTGACGCCCTTCACGCTGTGCTCGCCGGGCGGCAGGCCCGGCACGCTGAACGGCTTCCCCTTGGCCAGTACCCCGACGGACTTCCCATCCACGAAAACCTCGATCCCGTCGGTATTCACCTCGAAGACGAACGTCCCGAACTTGGGGGCGGGCGGCGCGGCGGGCCGGGCGTTGGCCGGCACGTACGAGAGCAGCATCTCGGGGTCGAAGCTGCCGCGCTCGGAAGTCGGATTCTGCTGGCCCTTGGTAGCCTCGCGCACCTGCGTGTGGACGTACTCCGCCAGTTCGTCGGCGCTCACGATGCCGTCGCCGGACGTGTCCGCGGCCCCTTCGAGCCCCTTCACCAGGTAATAGGTGAAGACGCCGTGCCCGCCTTCGAGATCCGGACTCTCGAACGAGCGTTCCCGGTCGCGGCTGGCGGTCAGGGAAAAGAGGGACTTCTGGAGGCTGGAGAGGGTGGTGTTCAGGTTCTGGCTGTCGTCGGGGGTGATGGCCCCGCTGTGGCAGGAATCGGTGAGCAGAATCTTGCTCTTGGCGCGGATTTTGCCGCCGATTACCGCGCCCAGTTCGTCCATCGGGTACCCGGTCGCGGCGATCTTGTCGCGGTCGATGTCGTACGGCGCGAGATAACCCTTGCCCTGGTACACGAACCCGTGGCCGGCGAAGTAGATCAGGACCCGGTCGTCGTCGCGCGCCACCGAAGGCAGCCACGTGTCGATCTCCCGCCGCAAGTCCGCCAGCGTGGCCTTCGCGCCCGCCAGCACGTGCACGTTCTCCGCTTTGAAATTGCCGCCTTCGGGGCTGATCAGGATGGTGTAGATGGACTGCGCGTCGCGTTCGGCGAACTGCAGTTGCAGGTTCTCGGGTAGCTTCTGATACCGCGAGATGCCGATCACCACGGCGTAACTGCGCGGAATGGTCACCGGCTTGGGCTGGGTCGGTTCGTTCCCGATCTTCTCGATCTTCAGGTCGCGTTGCTGCTGCTGCGCGGCCGCCGCGGCGGCGCAGCCCAGGAACAGAAGGATTCGCGAAAGCCTCATAGAATCACCGGTGCGCCAGGCGGAACTCGTAAATCACCGGCCCGGTCAATGGTTCGGGCGAGGAGATCACGGCGGTTTCCTTCTGGCGCATGACCACCAGCCCGGAAGCGCTCTGGGCGCCGGCCTGGGCGATATTGGGCGGAACGTCGGCGCCGCGGGGGACCAGCCTGGGGCCCGCCGAGGTGTCGATGCAATCGCCGCGGGCGCGCAGCACGGCGTCGTCGCAACGGGGAATCAGCTTCAACGGCGCGGAGTTGCGCTCCGCAGGCGGCGGTCCCAGCCGCGGCGGAGCGTCCGAGAGGCGCGCGGGGGTGATCAGCCAGTAGACCACCTCGTGGCCCGGCGGCCCGGCGATGCGGAATGCCACGGAGGTCGCCGGGACGCTGTATTCCTGCCCGGCCGCCACCCGATTATCCCGGCCCGTTTCTTCCCGTGGGAACAACTGTTCGTAAGTCCCCGACGTGCTCTGGTTCATCACGTACAGGTAGCCGTCGAAGTTCGTCCGGAAACGGAAGCGCACGCGGTCGCCCTGCGCCAGGACAAGCCCGGGATCGATGATATTCCATTTGCCGGAATCCAGGCGCTCCAGGGAAATCTCCATGCGGTGCGCGCCCTGGTTCAACGTGGCGGGGCGCGGCTGGGCCAGCGCTGCGGCGGCGGCCAATCCCAACGCGGCGAGTTTCACTGGTGCACCAGATGAAGGTCCGCCACCACGCGCGAATCGGAACTGCCGCTGGGGTTCACCACGTACACGGCGTACTCCTTCTTCTCCCCGGCCGTGGGGGCGGAATCCACCTTCTCAATCACCAGGTCGCGCGCATAGGCGTTGCGCAATCGGCCCACCACGCCGTCGTCGATGGAGGCCACCAGCAGCTGCTTGGGAGCGTTGCGCGGGGCCGGCGCGGCGGCCGGCTGCGGTTTGCCCTGGAGCGAGTAGATCATCTTCTCCAGGTCGGGTTCGGGCTGGCGCGAGAGGACGATGAACACCTTCTCCACCCCGGTCTGCTCGTCGAAGACGATGCGCGACCCGGGGGGCATGACCACGCCGCGCAAGCCTTCCACGCGGTTGTCGCCGTTTTCGACGTCGGGAGACGGGAACATGGGCTTCCAGGTCCCGCTGGAGCCCTGGCTGATGATGTACAGGTAGCCGGGGGTATTGGTCTGGACGCTGAACTGGATGCGGTCGCCGGCGTGGAACACCGTGTCCGTCGGGACCTCCGCCATGTTGTCGCCTTCCCTCCTCAGGATGGAGTACTTCAACCCGAGCGCGGGACCGGCGGACGGCGCCGGGGCCGTGGTTCGAGTCGTCGTCGCCACCGCTTGCACCACCTCTGCGCCGCCGGGAAGACTCCCGGACGGCTTTACGGCCGGCACGGCGGGCTCCGGCGCCTTTACGGCGGTGGGAGGACGTCTCGCCGGGGCCGCTCGTTTGGGCGTCGATTTGGGAGCCTCGGGCATGTTAGCGGCCTGCGGCGCCGGCTGCGCCGCGGAATAGAAGAGTTCCCGAGCCGTGAGTTGCGGCTGCGCCCGGAGCGCGGGAATGAAGCCAATCGAGGCGCAGAGAACAGCTAGAACCGGTTTTTGTGGCATGGCGCTTTCCGGCCCGTGGAGGACCGGCCCTCAGCGTATACAATAGCACCGGCGGTCTGGAATGGATGCCTTTCCGGACGCCCAACACGCCCCGGCCTTGCTCGCTTTCCGCCACCACCGCTTGCACCGGGTTGGCCGTGGCGCAGAAAATGGAGCAGACCTCGGGCACATCCTTGATCCGGCCCAGCACGTTGATAGGGTAGCCCTGGCGCATCACCACCACGAAGATGTGCCCCGCCGCCAGTGCCCCGGCGTTGCGCGCGGCCAGGGCCTTCAGTTCGTCGTCGTTGCCGTCCACGCGCGTCAGGCACGGCCCCGACGCCTCGTTGAATGCGACCCCGAACCGGACCTGGGGCACGGTGTTGACCATGGCCTCGTAGATGTCTTCGACGGACTTGATGAAGTGCGTCTGGCCGAGGATCAGGTTGCCATCCTGGGGCAGTTCGAGCGGCACGAGTTTCAGTTCCATGAGACCACTGTAATCCCGCTACTGGAAGACCTGGTCCACCGGGACCACCTTGATGTTTTCCGGTTTGAGGTTGAGCGGCCACTTCTCCACCGTCTTGTCCGCCGCCAGGACGGCCTCCGGTTTGGGCGAATTGTAAGTGATCGGCGAAGGGTCGTCGCTCGCGAACTGCTTTTTCAACTCCTCGCCGTCCTTCCCCACGGCCACCACCACCAGGCGGTCCGTGTGCAGGTTGCGCTTGATGGCGCGATTCACGTCGTCCCGCGTGAGCTTCGCCAGCGCCGTTTTGAGGTACTGGTTGTAGTACGGCGTGCTGTAGAAGATGCTGTCGATGTCGTACCCCAGTTCGGCGTCCTTGGTCCGCGTGAGCACGTTGACGTTCTTGGTGAGAAAGGAACGGGTGCGCTCGAACGCGTCCTGCGGGATGCCTTCCTTGATCAGCTTGTCCAGCTCATATAGCGCCAGCCGCAAGGCGAATTTCGCATTCTGCGGTTCCACCGGGCGGATCCAGAGCTGAAAGATCTGGTAGCGCCGCGCCAGGTTGGGATCCGGCTCGAACTGGAACATGCCGCGCGGGAAGTATTCGATGTAGGCGTAGTCGCCATAGTTCAACCCGCGCTTTTCGCGCAACTCATCGTAGAGCACGCCGCCGCTCATCCGGTGCTGGCCCAGGTAGGAGGCGGCCACCAGCAGCGCCGGGAACTCGGGATTCGATCGCGTCACCACAAGGGGAAACCCGGCGGAGAGAGCCACGGCGCGCGTGTCCTTCTCCACGATCGCCGCACGGCTGGCCTGGACCACGGGTGGATACTTCTCCCGCGGCCGGAAGCCGGCGCCCTTGGGAAGGCTGCTGCGGAAATCCTTCTTCACCGACGCCAAAAAAGCGGGGGAGTACCCGCCGGCGATCCCCAGGATGAGGTTGGCCTGGCTGTACTGGCTCTCGTAAAACGATTTCACATCGTCGAGCGTCATCTTCTCCAGCGAGCTGACCGTCCCCACGGCGTAGTGGCCGTAGGGCGTGCCGCTGAAAATGTCCTGGTACAGGACTTCCTTGGCGAGCTCCTCGTCGTTATTCCCGCGCAGCCCCACCCGCAGGAAGTTGACCGCATCGTCTTTGACGCGCTTGAAATCGTCGGCGCGCCACCCCGGGGTGAGCAGCATGGCGCGGACGAGCTTGTAGTATTCGCTCAGGTTGTCCACGTGGGTCGCGCCGGAGAAGGTGGTCATCTCCTTATCCACCTGGGCGTGCAGCGACGACGCCATGGGGAACATGGCGTCCACGATCTGCTGGTACGTCATGTCCCGGGAGCCGCCGTTGGCCAGCATCATGGCGGTGAGATAGGCCAGCCCCGGTTTTTCCGCGGGATCGGCCGCCGAGCCGGTGGTGAACACGATGCGGAACGTCACCAGCGGCGATTTGCCCGGAAGTTCCACCACGCGCATCTGCGCGGAGGCGGCGAAGGCGAGAAGAAAAAGGCTCAGCAGAGGTCTCATCGTGCGCCTCCTGGGTTTACAGAGCCGCGCCCGAAGGGAGCGATCGTCAGCGCCGCCGTTTTCGCCGGCCCCGTCAGCGTCACAATCGTCCGGTTCTTCTCCACCAGGTACTGCGCCGCCGCATGCTGCACGTCCTCGGGCGTGAGTTGCGCAAACTCGTCGTACAGCTTGTTCAAAGTCTCCGGCGTGCGCCGGAGCGCCACAACCCCGGCCAGGATGGCGGCAATGCTTTCACTGTTGTCCATCTCCAGCGCGAGCTGATACCGCAGCCGTTTCTTCACCGCGTCCAGGCGCGCCGGCTCCACCGCCTTGTCCTGAAACCCTTTCACCGTCTCCAGAATGCGGTCGCGCACGGAATCCACGTCATCGGCCTTCTTGATGCGCGCCGAGATCTCGAAAAGCGCGGGGTCCACGCGTTCCGGCGCCCCCGCCCCCAGGAAGTCAGCCTTCTGTTCCTCGATCACCAGTTGGCGGTACAGGTCCGAATTGCGGGAAAACGCCAGGTCGGCGAGGGCGATGAGCGCCGCCGTATCCTTGTTGTCGTCGTGGTAGGCCGGTCCCTTGAATGCCACGGTCAGCAGGGGCAGCGTGGGAGTGGGCCAATCCACGTGATTGGTCCGCGGCGCCTCTTGCGGCGGCTCCTGCGGGATCGCAGGCGCGTAATCGCCGTGCTTCCACCCGCCCCAGTACTTGTCCACCAGTGCGCGGACCGGCTTGGCCTTGACGTCGCCCACCACGATGATGGCGACGTACTCGGGCCGGTAGTAGCGCTGGAAAAACTTCAGGCTGTAGTCGTACTGGTTGGGCATGTCCTGAATGTCCTTCAGGAACCCCATCGCCGTGTGCTTGTACGTCGAGTGGTCGAACGCGGCGTCGTAGAGCGTTTCGTCCAGCTTGTTGCCCGGGTTGGAGCTGTTCTTGTTGTACTCCCCGAGCACGGCCAGGGTTTCGGTCCTGAACTCGGGCTCGGCGTACTTCAGGTTCTGAAAGCGGTCGGCCTCCATCGTCAGCACGGTTTCGAGGTCTTCCTTCGAAAACGTCGTGTGATAGCAGGTGTAATCGTCGGTGGTGTAAGCGTTGGAGGAGGCCCCGATGCGGCGCAAGGTCTCGTCGTACTTCGCCGGCGGGAACTTCTCGGTCCCCTTGAACATCAGGTGTTCGAAAAGGTGTGCGAACCCGGTGTGGCCCGGCTCCACCTCGTTGCGCGACCCGGCCTGCACCACGATGTAGGTGGCCACGATGTTGGCGTAATCCGTGGGCACGGTGACCAGGCGCAACCCGTTCGGCAGGTCTTCCTGGACGTATGAATAAGGAAATATCTTTTGCGGGGGCTGGGCGGCGAATGCGGCGGCCGCGCAGCAGGCGATGAGAAGCGGCTTGAGAACCATCACCTCTATTTTGGCCCGGACCAGGGGCCGCGCGCTCGTTCCACCTGAACGCACACTTCCAGCAGCAGTTCGTCCTCATACGGGCGGCCCAGCAATTGGATGCCGATAGGGAGGCCGGCTTCGGACAGCGCCATCGGAACCACGGCCGCGGGGAGGCCCAGCGCATTGGCCGGCACGGCAGGCATCATGGCCTGGAAGAGGCCGATGTCGTGGCCGCCCACGGCCCACCTGCGCTCGCGGTGGCGGAAAGCGGGGATGCCGCAGACGGGCGTCAGGAGCACGGGGACCTTCTCCATCTGGCGCAGAAGGGCGGCGCGCAGGCGGTCGCGGGTGGCCAGGTTCACCAGGACCTGTTCGGCGGTGGGTTCGGAGTCTCCGAGAGATTCCAGCAGCGTCCAGTGGACATCGTCCTCCCGGCCCTGTATCATTTTGCGGGTGGCGATCGAGGGCCACTGGTTGAACAGAAACGCCCACACGTTCGGCGCCCGCTCCAGCCCGCGGGGTTCGAAGGGCTCCACGGCGAACCCGAGATCCTGGAGCAGCAGGCCCGCGCGGAAAACGGCGTCCCGGATTTCCGGTTCCACCGGCACGCGGTAGAACTGCTCCCACAGGCCGATATGAAGCCCTGCCAGCGGGAACTCGCGGACTGGTGCGGGAGTCGAAAACGGATCCTCGGGATCGTAGCCGGCGAGGGCGGAAAAAAGCAGCCGGAGGTCCTCCGCGCTGCGCGCCATCGGCCCGGCGACGCCGGTCAGGCCGCCGGGGTACCCGAGGGAAGGGAAGTGGCCGGCCGCCGGAACCCGGCCCGGAGTGGGTTTCAGACCGGCGATGCCGCAGAAATGCGCGGGCACGCGAATGGAGCCGCCGCCGTCGCTGGCCAGCCCGCCGGGCGAGCAGAAGGCCGCGATGGCCGCGGCTTCTCCGCCGCTCGACCCGCCCGGCGTGCGCTCCAGGTCCCAGGGGTTGTTGGTGCGGCCGGTGACGAAGTTGTCGGTTTCGTAGCTGGCCAGGAATTCGGGGGTGTTCGTCTTCCCCAGGATTACCGCCCCTGCGGCGCGCAGGCGGGCCACGGCCGGAGCGTCCTTCTCCGCCACGTGGCCCGTGCGCAGGCGGCTGCCTGCCCGGGTGGGAAGTCCGGCCACGTCGAAGCTGTCCTTGATGGTGAGGGGGACGCCGTGGAGCAGGCCTGTAGGCGGCCCGCTCTCGCGCTCGCGGGCTTCGGCCAGCGCCGAATCCGCCAGTACTTCAACGAACGCGTTCAGCCGGGGGTTGCACTCTTCGATCTGGCGAAGATGCGCCCGGACGAGTTCCACGGGGGAAATGGCGCGCTCCCGCACCATGGAGTGTCTCTCCAGCCTTCTACCCCGTCTGCCGGATGGGGTCAAGACCGAGCCTGGCCCTGATGCCACGGCTCTCGGGTGGATATTTCAGTACGCTCTGGTGGATACGTCGGGCAAGCACACCCTCGCCGATCTGCGCTCGTATCAGGATTGGACGCTGGGTTATTACCTCCGGTCGGTGCCGGGCGTGGCCGAGGTTGCGCCCATCGGTGGTTATAAGCGGCAATACCAGGTGAACCTCGACCCGAATCGTC
>JAIQFU010000418.1 GCA_020073115.1 Terriglobia bacterium | reverse complement strand
GGTCGCCGACCTGTTCCGGCCCGGGCTGCGGAAGCCGTTCGTCGTCGCCGTCTCGCTGGCCGTGTTGCAGCAGGTCACGGGGATCAACACAATCCTGTACTACGGTTCGATCCTGCTGAAGGAGCACGCCGGGCAGGAGACGTCGGCGGCCATCGGGGCGAACGTGCTGGTGGGGCTGGTCAACCTGGTCTGCACCATCGCGGCGATGTTCGTCATCGACCGCGTGGGCCGCCGGCCGTTGTTGGTGGCGGGGGCGGCGGGGATGGGGCTGTCTTTGGCCGGACTGGGATTGGCGTTCCGGCGTGACCCGCTGCCGGTGAACCTGCTGTTGGCGCTCATCCTGGCGTACGTGGCTTGTTTCGCGACGAGCATGGGGCCGGGGGTGTGGGTGTACATCTCGGAATTGTTTCCGACTGCGATCCGCGGCCGGGCGGTCTCGGCCGCGACGGTCTGCCTTTGGGCGGCGTGCCTGCTGGTGACCCTGACATTCCTCACGCTGGTGCAGTGGCTGACGCCGGCGGGCGCGTTCTGGATCTACGCGGGGCTGTGCGCGGCGACGGTGGCGTTCGTGTGGCGCGCGGCGCCGGAGACCAGCGGAAAATCGCTGGAGGAGATCCAGCGGTTGTGGACACGGGACCAGCCGTCCTGCAAGTCCTAGAACCGGTGGGACGACCCTCCGTGCCCGGACAACTCCGAGTCCCGGTACGGCGGCAGTATCGATGGGACTAGGGGTTTTGCCAAGGCATCTGGGAGAATACGGTGGAAACGAAATGGGGTCCATCTTCGAAGCTTTATCAAAACTGAGCAATCGGCTGTTGCGCCAACGCGCGGGCCGCGCCGCGGCGAGCGCCGGGCAAAGGAGGAGGCCGGTGTCCGACTGGATATCGACCCGCATGTGCGAAAGGGCGGCCCGGCTGCACCGCGGCGAGCATGCGCGTTTCGCGGCGCGCGTGGAGGCGGAACTCGATTTCCGGCGCCGGGTGGCTGACCTGAAGGAACGAATTACGCGGAAGCGGGCGCTGGCGGGTCCGGCGGACCAGGGCGTCCGCGCCGCGTGACGTTTGGGAGAGTGGGGCAGCCCGCGGCCTGAGTACCTCCGGCGCTCGGTTTTTTGGCTCCGGTTCTTTTGGCCGGCGGGCAGAACCAACCGCCGCAAAAAACGACTCCTGGCGGTACCATAGGGCTCATGATGCGCTACCCGATGGCCGCGGCCGCGTTGATGATGGCCGTGGTTCCCTTCGCCCCGGCCGCGCCGCAGCGCGTGGTCTTCGACGGCGCCGAACTCGAGCAGAAATGGGCCCTCAAGGACCTGAACCCGGACTTGCCGGCGAATTGGACCGGCTACGATTACCTGGTGATGGAACTGCGGGCTTCGTCGCCGCAGCGCTTCAACCTGGTTCTGTACAGCGGCGGCGGAGTCGTGCAGAGGAGGCAGATGCATCCGCTGCCGAACGTGTGGATCCGCGCCGCGGTTCCGCTGCAGTACTTCCGCCAGCCGAACCGTTCCGGCTTCGACCTGGCCTCCGTGGGCAAGGTTCCGCGCAACTCGTTCTGGATCTCCACGGGAGGGGTCTACGGGCCGCTTGATGCCGTGGAGGCGATGGGGGTCGCGATGCAGGCTCCGCTCGGGAAGCCAACGCTGGAGATCCGTTCCGTGCGGCTTGCAAAAGAAGACCCCGGCTCCGACATCCTCGATAAGAAGCCCGTGGTGGACGAGTTCGGGCAGTGGATACCGGCGGAGTGGCCGGGAAAGGTGAAGGACCTCGCGGGGCTGCGGAAGCAGTGGACCGAGGAGGACGCGGGGTTCGGCGCGGGCGACTTCGGCTACTGCCCCTACGGAGGGTACGCCAACACCAAGGCGAAGGCGACCGGCTTCTTCCGCGTGGAGCAGGTGGACGGGCGATGGTGGTTTGTGGATCCCGACGGGCACCTGTTCTTTTCGACGAGCGTCACGGGGATCGGCGCCGGCGGGGGCGACGCGCGGATTCAGGGACGAGAGGACTATTTCACGGCGCTGCCCCCGATGAACGCGCCGGCCGGCGCCGGGCGGCGTCCGCAGATCGGATTCTACGCGTGGAACGTAGAGCGGCGCTATGGCGCGGACGCGCAGACGAAGTGGATCGACACCGCCATCCAGCGGCTGGAATCGTGGGGGATCAACACGATCGGCAACTGGAGCGATCAACGGGTGGCGAACACGCGCAAGAAGGCGTACGTAGCGACCCTGCGCGGGTGGGGCATGGAGACGGGCTACATGGGGATGCCCGACGTGTTCTCGGAAGATTTCCCCAAAATGGTCGATAAATCGGCGGCCGAGCAGTGCGCGACGCGCAAAGACGATCCCTGGCTGCTCGGTTATTTCGTGGCCAACGAGCCGCCGTGGCCCGGACGCGAGTCGCTGGTCGTGGACCTGATATTGGAGCGGCCGGCGAGCGCCATCCAGCGCGAAGCGAAGGCCTTTCTGGCGGCGGGCGACACGCCCGAACGGCGGAAGCAGTTCATCTACCGCGCCTACGACCGGTTTCTGGAGGTGATCAACGGGGCCATCCGCCGGCACGACCCGAACCATCTGAACCTGGGGCTGCGCTTCGGCGGCGGGCTTCCACCCGCCGAGATGCTGAGCGCTTCGAAAGCTTTCGACGTGTACAGCATGAACGTCTATGCCCCCTCGGTAAACGGCAAGACCCTGGAGCAGATCTACCAGGCGACGGGGCGGCCGATCATCGTGGGCGAGTTCCATTTCGGCGTTCCGGGCCGGGGGTTGGCGCCGGGGTTGGTGCAGGCGCGCGACCAGGCGGAGCGCGGCGTGGCCTACCGCTACTACGTGGAGCAGGCGGCGGCCTTCCCCGCGTTCATCGGGTCGAGTTGGTTCCAGTGGATCGATCAGCCGGTAACGGGGCGGAATGACGGGGAGAACTACAACATCGGGCTGGTGGACGTGACCGACCGGCCGTACAAGGAACTGGTGGAGGCGATGAAAACCACCCACCGGCGATTGCAGGCGGTGCACGCGGGCAAAGTCGCGCCGTTCGACGTGAGGGCCAAGGCGCAGTAAGTGCCGCCGGCGGTACTTACAGTTTCTCGCCCAGGAAAGCCATAATATCCCGGCGCATTTCGGGCGGTTCGGCGTGGCCCACGTCGTAGCGCAGCAGCTTCCAGTTGCCGGGTTTTCCCAGGCGGCCGTAGACCGGCTGCAGTTCGTGGTCGATGCGGTCGAGGCCGGCGGGCGGTGTGAGGTCGTCGCGCCTGCCGGCGGTCGCCAGGTGGGGGCGCGGGGCGATCAGGGTGTTGATCTGCGCCGTGGTGAAGTGCTTCAGAAGCCCGGGAACGAAGTAGTAGATGCCGTGCCCCTTGAGGTTATGCGCCTCGATGAGGGCTTGGTAATCCGTGAGACAGCAGATGTCGACGCAGAGCTTGAGGCGCGTGTCCAGGGCGGCTACCCACCACGCCATCGTACTGCCCATGGACATGCCCAGGGTCCCCACGCGCGCGGCATCCACTTCCGGCCGGGTGAGCAGGTAGTCGAGGCCGCGGAGGGTATCGTAGACCATCATGCCCCACAGGACCTGCCCATTCCAGATCATTTCCTTGAACGCGTCCATCTCGGTGCGCGTCGAGCGCCCGCCGAAGCACCACATATCGAGGCAGAGGGCGCAGTATCCGGCCGCGGTCAGCGCGTCGGCATAGGACGGCACGTTGTTGGGCTTGGGCCGCAGGAGTTCGTCCTTGCCCAGCTTGTACTCGCCGGCGTGCCAGTGGTTAAACAGGATGGCCGGAGCCTTGCCCCGCAGTTCCTTCGGTCTGACGAAGTACGCCGGGGCCGGTTCCATGCCGTTGACGTCCAGTTCCAGCTTTTCCAGCAGGTACCCGGGCCGCTCCTCAACGGAGATGGTGCGGGAGCCGATCCGCCGGTCCCGGGGCGGCAGGTCTCCGAGCAACCCATACAACTCACGGCGGCGCGCCGGGGCGCCTTCGATTTCCTTTGCAGGTTGTGCCATGGCCGTTGCGGCTCCGCCGCAAATGAGAGCGTTGAACAGCGTGCGCCGCGTCGTTCGATTCATTTTCTGATGTACCCGACTGTTTGCGCCAGTGTAACGCGCTGCTCGGGCCTGAGGTTGAGAGCCTTGCTCAACTCGGCGCGGGGGACGGAGCCGCGGACCACGGCGCCCAGACCCTCGGAGGCGCAGAAGAGATACACGTTCTGCGCGATGAAGCCGGTGTCGGCGTTGGCGGTGGCGTTCTTGGCGTTCTCGTCGGATCCTCCCATTTTCGAGAAATCGGCCACGTAGACCAGGTTCAGGGGCGCTTCGCCGACGAACGCGGCGGTCCCCGTAGTCTTGCGCAGATCGCCGCTCACCACGGGCTTGAGGGCGTTGGCTTTGGCGTCATAGATAAAGGCGCCTTCGGCGGTAACCACGTAGAGCTCGATTTCCTGGCGGTTGGAAGCTGAGGGCGCGGTGCGGCGGCCGTCTTCCCGGTTGATGCCCCAGGCGGCCCAGAGGAGATTCGAGAGGGCCTGCGAGGACAACTTCCCGGGAATGAACTCGCGCGTGGACTGCCGTTCCCGGAGCGCATCCATCAGCGGTTTGCCTCCGTTGGTTTTCGGCGCCGGAAGCGAGACGGGCTTCAGGTCCTGCGCGGCGAGGCCGGCGGGGATGAGCAGAAGAATGAAAAAAGATCGGGACATCTGAATTCTCCTAGGGGAAGTATAGCGGGCGTCTGCGGGCCGGGCATCTCCGGCCGGCAGGCGCCAGTGATTCCGCATCGGCGGCCGAAGGCTGTCGGCAAGCCTCACAATCGAGGGAGTTTCCTCGGGTTGGCACGCGGGGAACAGCTTTGGCGGCTTTCGGGATGCCGAAAACACTCTGCGAAACGCCGGCGGAGAGGGTT
>JAIQFU010000417.1 GCA_020073115.1 Terriglobia bacterium | reverse complement strand
GGTCTAAAAGCGAGGGGGCGATATCGATGTGCGACGTGACGCCTTCAACGGCCGTTTGGGGCCCGAGCACGCCGGGCGCGGACAACAAAAGCGGCACGTGAAACGTGTAATCGTCGAGCATGGCTCGTGGAAGCGCCGGGTCCTCGTTCAGCGTGCGGATGCCGTGATCCCCGGTTACCAGGATGACGGTCTTGTCCAGGCGGTGGTTTTGAGCCAGTACGTCCAGCAGTTGCGCGAGCCATTGGCCCTGCAGCCCCGCCAGCGCTTCTCCCAACTGCAGGCGGGTGGGCGACCCCGGGAGCCCGGTGACGTTATCCCAGGGCGCATGGCCGATCTCCGGAAAAAATACGGCGGCATAGCGGTTGCCGTTCCGGGTCCAGGCCGCCACGCTGCGTTTGAGCTCCGCGAACGCGGTCTCATCCAGCTGGAGCCGTCTTTCCCACGGCGTTTTGGCGTACGCCTGCTGGTGCACATCGCTGACGAAAATCTTTTTCGCGCCCGCCACCCGGTCCAATTGGAGATCGGAATCGAAGGAAGCGTCTCCGGGCAGGAACGCCTCCGTCTCGTACTTCATCCGCTGCAGTTCCGAAAGGAGCCCGTCAATCCGCGGCGCCCGCCCGCTGCTCGTGGCGCGGAAAACCCACTGCAGGGAGTTCGGCGGATACATCGAGGTCAGCAGAGAGAACCCGGCGCCTGAAGAGTAGGGGCTCGGGGTGTAGTGCTGTTTCAGGATGAGGGAGGAGTTGGCGAGCCGCGCGAACCCGGGAAGGCCGGTGAGCCCTCCCGTGGCCTCGACCGCTTTCATGGGCAGGGTTTCACAGACCCACACAATCACGTCGTAATCGCGAGCCTTGCCATGAAAGGCGGACGCGTAACGCTGCAGCGGCGGCGTATCGGTGAGCCGGCGATACTCGGCCTGGACTTCCGCGTCCGGCAGGCCCGCCAGCCTCTTCGAGGTTCGATCCGCCGTCGAAGATGTAGATTGCCAGATGAGGCCCGTCGTGCTGTTTTGATAGACCGTCTTCGGCAGCCACGGCCCGAAGCTCAGAACGAGAAGCGCCGCGGCGAAGGCCGGCGCGCCCCTGAAAAGAATGTTCCAGGCGCCCCCCGCGCGCCGCTCCGGCGCTATTTTGGCTACGGCCAGGGGAGCTGCCATCGCCACGGCGATGCTTGCCGCCAGCTTGGCGGTCACCGAAAGGGGAGCATACAGGCCGAAGTCGTGCGGATGGCGGGCGCCCCAGACCGCGGCGTCCTGTATCAGCGAGGCCGTCAGGAACCGTCCCGTTAAAAGCCAGGCAACCCTCTGAATCCACAGCCAGGCAATGAGGAGCACATTGAGAACCGCCACGGATGCCAGCAGCGGTTTCCGCGGTAGAAATCGGGAGGCCGCGGCAAATGCGAGCGGAACCAGAACCACCCAGAGGGCAACGTCCCAGCGGTAAAAAGTAAGCTTCTGAAGGCGCGTGAATGCGGCGGCCGGGGCGTGGCTGTCGCTCGCCAAGCCGAGCCCCACGATGGTGGACCAATACCCGCCCTCCGCCAATAGAACATGCTTCAGGTACAGCATGGTCGCGATGGCGGGACTCCACGCCGCAAGGAAAGCCAGCCATCCGCGGGCCAGGCCGGCGCCGCTGAACGGGAACGCGGTGTTCGCCCGGCGCTCCTCTTTGGTGGCGGGGCCGAAGCCGGTGTTCGGCGATTTCACCGGGCTCGAGTGGATCACGGCAGTCCCTGCCACGGGTGGGCCGGATCAAGTTGCGCGTCGGGAGGGGGAAGATCGATCGGCCGGAGCCACCAGGGTAGCCACTCCGTGCCCATGTTGTCGTCGGTAATGGGGCGCCGGTTGCGGAATCGTTGGCGGATGCTGTCGGCGTACTCCACCGCCTGGAATTTTTGCGGATTGGGGTCTAGCGTGGATAGCAGGCTCTCGAGCTTCTGCCGCTGGTCAGGCCGCGAGAGGTCCAACACCGGTTTTCCATCGATCCGATAATTCGCGAGCACGTTCCGCCAGCGCTCTCTATCGAGGCGAATCGGGGAGTCGCTGACGGCCAGGCAGTTCTCTATCCGCACGGCATAGGGAAAAACCATGGCGCCGGTGATGTACGCTTCGCCCGCGCTCGTGCCGTTGTAGTAGTGGACGCCCCCGGGCTTGAGATGCTTGCGCGCCAGTTGCAGGAACTCCGTGGACAGCAGGTTCGACGTATGAGCCCGCCAGTTGAAGGACGTGTTCATGACGATCACGTCGAATTTGCGGTCCGGGTTACGCCCCAGAGCCAGCGGCGGCCATCGTCGATTACGATGTCCACCTTCGGATTGTGGAGCAGGCTCGCCACTTCGGGGTGGTGCGGGATCAGATTCAGGTACCCCGGATTGATCTCGACCAGCGTCAACTTCTCGACCTGCGGGTGGTTGGCTACGACCTGCGCCCAGGATCCCGAGGCAAGCCCGATCATGAGGACGTCTTTGGGCGCGGGGTGAAACGCGCTGAGGGCGTACGCGCGGGCGATGATATTGCGGTCGTCCACCAGCGAGACGCTGAATCGGCCGTCGTAAATTGCGCCGCCATAGACCGTGCCATCGGGCGTCACGGTAATGACGCCGCTTTTGTTCTCGACGATGGCCGCGAAGGGCGCGTGGTTCTGGAAATCCCGGGTATATTGCAGGCGCTCATAGACGCGGTCGAAGAGGCCGTGGGACGAGAGCACGAGAGGTGATCGAGGAAGATGAACCCGAAGACGTAGCTGCCCAGCGCCGACCCGATGATATTGCCCAGGTAAATGTAGCTGAGCTTCGCGCCGGCCCGGGAATCGGGCCGGATGGCCACGTGGCAGATGAGGGGGAACTCCGCTCCGAGAAGAGCCGCGGCGAGCGTGACCAGCGGAAACGTGCGGGTATAGGAAAGGTGGGTGATGAGCCGCGCGACGGCCGGGATTACCAGGAACCCCACGACGTTCGCGGCGATGATGAAGAGCGCGATCCAGCGCGCGTAACGGCGCACGTTCGCGGCCGTCACGTCGCGGCAGAGATAGCGCACCAGCAGCGAGCCCAAAGCGATCCCCGCCAGATAGGCGCCGAGGAGAAACGAGAAGCTCCAGGCTTCGCCGCCCGAAGTGAACGAGTAGACGCGATACCACGCAATCTCGTACGCCAGCGAAACGAAGCCGGCGAGCCCCGCCACGAGCAAGGCGGCCGGAAACGGGAGCAGCCCGCTTGCGGCGCGCCGCGGGACCGTCTCTTCCGGCGCAATCGCGGGCCCATTCCGCTCATTGCCCGCGGCGGCGTAGAGCAGCAGCACGGCCGTTCCGACCGCGCCGTTCACCGCCGCCGCCAGCATCACCGAGCCGGACTCGCCCAGGTAGCGCATGGTGAACAGCGCCGCCGCAATGCAGGCCACGGCCGAACCGAGCGTATTCACGAAATAGAGGATTCCCACCGAGCGCCCCGTGTTATGCGAGTACCGCACCAGGTACGCGGCGAGCAGCGGCAGGGTGCTGCCCATCAGCACCGTCGGGATCACGACCAGCAGGAAAGCGACGAGCCCGGTTTGGAGCGGCGGAATCCCGGCCGTATAGGCCGCCGCGAAGTGAAACACGCGCAACGAAACCAGCCCGAAGGCGCCGATGCCCAGCTCCACCAATCCGAATAACAGGAGTTTGGGCGCGCCCGCGGTCTTCGAGATATAGCCGCCGAAGAGGCTCCCCAGCCCCAGCCCCAGCATGAAAGCGGTTACCACGATCGTGACGGATTCGATGTTCACGCCATAGATGGCGAACAGGGCGCGTTGCCACACGATCTGGTAGAGCAGGGCGGGAAACCCGGAGCAGAAAAACAACACGCACACGACCGGTAGCGACCATGCTGCGCTTTTCCGCACAGGGATAGCGGAAAGATCTCCAACAGTTGCGCTCATAGTGATTGCGTTACGACGGCGTTACGATTCTATTACGCCGGCTGGAACAGCCGGAGGCGCGTCTGTGCGATTGCGCGCCCGAAACGGGCGTTTTGCGTTAAGCCGTTTACGCGGCGAGCCGCCGGGGGCATTCCGTGCGCCGGCGGAGCTGGGAGGTCGGCGTATCGGGCCGTCGCTACACCCGCGCCTTTATCCTTCGCAGTCTGGCTGAGCGGCCCCCGGCTGATGCTGGTTCTCTAGGCTGGAGAAGTTACGACTACGCTCTCCGCCGTGTCGGTCCTGACACGTACCTGTTCACATACACGCTGCGGCAAGGCGAGCGCGTCACCCGCCGTGCAACCATTTGGGAGCGTGCCGCCGACGGCTGGCGCATTCTCTATCATCAGGGGACCATTGTTTCCGTTGAAGAAGACGACCTATCGCCCATGTAGCCACGTTCCAGGATGGTGAAGGCTCCCAGGCGATGGTGAGTTCAAGCGGCGAACTCGGGTCGCCTGTAGTAACGCCCGGAATTGAAAGGGAAGTTTTGTTGGCTGGGCGTCGTGGACGCATTTCGAACTCTGGCCTGGTCTGCCGACCCGGAGGCGCCTCTGCTGATACCATAAGAACGATTCATGGACTGCAAGCGGGTGGTCTTCAGCGGCCACGCGATTCAGCGTATGTTCGAACGCGCGATCAGTCGCGATGACGTGTTGGCCGTGATCGCTCAAGGTGAAACCATCGCCGAGTAACCCGATGACAAGCCGTATCCAAGGCGGTTGCTCCTCGGGTCTATGGGGCTTAGGCCGCTGCATGTCGTTGTGGCTTCCGATGTGACAGCTGGCCTATGCGTCGTCGTGACTGTATACGAGCCCGGTCTGGAACACTGGAGTGGTGATTTCCGAACGAGGAAAACGAAATGAACTGCGTGATCTGCAAGAATGGAATGACCTGCCCGGGGTCCGTCACGGTCATTTTGCAACGCGGCGAAACAACGGTCATCCTCAAGCAGGTGCCTGCCGATGTCTGCGAAAACTGCGGAGAGTATTACCTTTCCAGCGATGTGACCGCGCAAGTTTTGGAGAAGGCTGAATCAGCGGTCAAGAGCGGCGCCGAGGTTGAAATCCTTAAATTTGCCGCCTGAGAGGCTTGGCTGGGAGGCAGGGATTCGAACCCCGATACGCAGATCCAGAGTCTGCAGTCTTACCGTTAGACGACCTCCCAACTGGATCGCTCCCATTGTAACAAACGGGTCCGCGGCAAATCCAGGCGGGGTCCCCGTTGTACACTGAAACTTCAACATGGGGAAGTGGTTACGGTTGGCGCTCCTGTCGGTTTTGGCGGCCGCCGCGGCGTGGGGCGTGGATTGGAAGGCGCTGCGGCCGGAGGGCTACGTCAGCGATTTCGCGCACGTCATCGACCCCGCGGCCAAGGCCCAGTTGGAGACCTACTGCGCCCAGGTAGAGCGCGCCACCGGGGCGCAGATCGCCCTGGTCACCGTCCCCTCGCTCGAAGGCGAGCCCATCGAAGACGTCGCCAATGCCATCTTTCGCGCCTGGGGCGTGGGGCCCAAAGGGAGGAACGAAGGCATCCTGATGCTGCTGGCGGTGGGCGACCGGCGCAGCCGGCTGGAGGTCGGCTACGGCCTCGAACCGATCCTGCCGGATGGGCTGGCGGGCAGCATCCTGCGGGAAATGCGCCCGGCCCTGCGGCAACAGCAGTACGGGGAAGCGATGATGGCGGCGGCGCAGACGATCGGCGAGGCCATCGCCGGCGCCAAGCACGTTTCCCTCACGGCCCCGCTCCACCGCACGGTTCACCCCACCCTTGGCGGCTCCATCCCGTGGCCGCTGGTGATCGGCGCCGTATTTGTGCTGCTCTGGCTGTTGCGGGCCGGCGTCCCGCGCGGCTATGGGGGCGGCGGCGGCTTTGGCGGCTTCCTGCCCGGGCTGATCCTGGGGAACATGATGGGCCGGACGACCTGGGGCGGCCGCGGCAGCGGCGGGTTCGGCGGATACGATTCGGGCGACAGTTTCGGCGGGTTCGGCGGCGGCGATTCCGGAGGCGGCGGCGCCTCCAGCGACTGGTGAGGAGGACCATGGATAAGAGGCTCACCCAACTCGTGGAGCGGCTTCAGGCGGCCTACGGCCCGCGCCTCGTTTCGGTGGTGCTCTACGGTTCGGCCGCGGGCGGCGAACACCACCCCCGGTACTCCGATTTCAACGTCCTGTGCGTGCTCACCGAGATCGGCACGGCCGAGCTTGGCGCCGGCCAGGATCTCTTCCGGTGGTGGCGGGAACAGTCCAGCCCGTCGCCGCTCCTGCTCACCGAGGGCGAACTCGCCACGTGCACGGACTGTTTCGCCGTGGAGTTCAGCGATATCAAGCGGCAGCACGTGCTGTTGTACGGCAAGGACGTCGTTTCCGGGCTGGAAATCGACAGCTCGTTCTACCGCGCGCAAGTGGAGCACGAACTCCGGGCCAAGCTGCTCCGGCTCCGGCAGAAGGCCGCCGGCGTGTCCACCTTCTGCGTGCTTTTCCGGCACGCCCTGATTCTGGATGGCGACAGCGCGCCGCTGAAGAAGCGCGAGATCGTGGAGCGCGCCGCCGAGCGCTTCCGATTCGATGCGCTGCCGTTTCAAAAACTGCTGGATATCCGCGAAGAGCGCCTGAAGCCGCGCGAGGTGGACCCGTTGCCGCTGCTGGCGGCCTATCTTCAAGGGATATCCGCGGTGATCGAGGCGGTAGACCGCCTGGAAAAATAGGAGGCTGCCTTGAAAGCTGCCTGGATCATCATCATCGTGGTCGCGATCCTGGTTTTCGCGGGCGGAGAGTACGTGAGCGTCCGCAACAATCTCGTCCGGCAGCGCGAGGCCATCAACGCGCAGTGGGCCGACGTCGAGACGGTCCTCCAGAGGCGGGCGGATCTGATCCCCAACCTGGTGGAAACCGTGAAGGGATTCGCGAAGCACGAGACCGAGGTATACAAAGACATCGCCGACGCGCGCGCGGCTCTCATCGGCGCCCGCACGCCGCCGGAGAAAATCCAGGCGAACGGGCAACTGGAGAACGCGCTCTCGCGGCTGCTGGTGATCGCCGAAAACTATCCGCAACTGCGCTCCAACGAGAACTTTCTCCGGCTTCAGGACGAGATCGCCGGGACGGAGAACCGCATCTACGTGGCGCGCCGCAAGTACAACGAAGCGCTGGCGCACTACAACACTTCGATCGATGTATTTCCGGGGAATGTCGTGGCCTCGCTCGCCGGTTTCCACCGCGACGACGCGTACTTCAAAACGGAGCCCGGCGCGGCCAAGGCGCCGAAAGTGCAATTTTAGGGTGGAGGGGGCCGGCCACGAAGGGCGGCGTGGCAGGCTGAAGCCCACTCCACGGCGCTATCAGGCGTCCGGCGTTTCTTCCGGCGGCTCGAAGCTGTCCAGCAATTCCGGGTTTTTGGCGAACCGCTTGAGCGCGCGGACGATCTCTCCGGAGCGGAACCCGGCCCGCAGAAGGCGGCGATACGCGGCGGCGAGTTCTTTGTCCCCGGCGAACAGGCCGTCCCGGGGCGCCAGGCGATACTTGCGCCGGATCCACTCCTCGATCAGCGCCTCCTCGTTCACGTCCTCATAAGCCTTCCGGACGGTGCGCTCCGCCAGGTCCGGGGCGACGCGCCGCTGCCGCAGGTCTTGGATCACCCGCGCCCGGCCCATCTTCTCGTTGGCCAGCCGCGCCGTGGCGAAAGACTCGGCGTAGCGGCGGTCGTCCAGGTACCCCAGGTCCTTCAGGCGCTTCAGCGTTTCTTCCACGTCGCCCGCGCGCTCAGCCCGGCGGACCAGTTTCTCCCGCAGTTCGCCGGTGGAGTGCGCCCGTCCGGAGAGCGCCTTCAGCGCGTAGTTCCACAAGGCTCCGCGATCGAGCCGCTTGGGCTTGCGTTCTTGCATCATATGGATTCTATTGGGGAGTATACTGAATATGGTTTAGGCTGCGGAATCTACGGTTGATCTGACAATCGCTCAAGAAGGAGGACACATGGACAGAAGCGGACTATCCAGCTTTCTGCTGGGACTGGGAGTGGGGGTCGGGATTGGCATCCTGTTTGCGCCGAAGTCGGGACAGGAGACCCGCGAACTGATCAAGAACAAAACGGGAGAAGGCGCCGATTATTTGAAGCAGCGGAGCTCGGAACTGAAGCAAACGGCCGCCGAGTGGGTGGACAAAGGCAAGGAAGCCTTGAACCGCCAGAAAGACAATATCGCGGACGCGATGGAAGCCGGCAAGCAGGCCTATCGCGACACCGTGGGCCAGCCGCAACAGCCGCCCGCCGAAGGGCCGGCGATCTAGTTCAAGGAACGGGGAAGGTCTCGCGCGCATGCCGGAAGACGTCTTTCGCATCGTGGTAACGGCAGCCGTCGTGCTGGCTGCAATCGCTTTTGTGGCGCAGGCTATTGGGATCTTGGCCTTATTCCGCGCTGTCCGCACTTTGCGGGCGAGGACTGAACCGTTGTTCGCTTCGGCCGAGCCGGCGCTCGGCCAACTGGGGCCGGCCATCGCCAAGTTGCAGGATGTGGCGGAGAAAGCTGGCCCGGTGATCCAGAAGATCGGGGCGCTGGTCGAAAAAGCCACGCCCGTTGTCGAGAAGGCGGGCCCGGTGATCGAGAAGAGCGGCCCGGCGGTGGACCAGGCGCGGCGGGTCCTGCAGACTGTCCAGGGAATTCTGGACGAGAACCGTCCGCGCATCACGAATCTTGCGGCGGAGGCGACGGCCACCGTCAAGACCGGCCGCGAGCAGGTAGAGCGCGTCGGCGAGTTGCTGCACGACGCCGGCGACCGCGCCCGCGCCCGCCTGGAGCAGATCGACCGGACCGTGGACAGTACGGTCGGGCAGATCGAAGAGGTGGGCGATTCCGTCAAGCGGGCGGTCCTCAAACCGGTCCGGGAGGTCAACGGATTGGCGGCCGGCATCTCGGCCGCCGTCGGCGCCCTGGTGCGCGGCCGCAAGTACCCGGTGGATCACGCCACGCAAGACGAAGAGATGTTCATCTGAAACGCAGTCGTTAGCCGCTGGCTGTCAGGCGCCGCGGCGGGAGACAAAAACGGGCTAACGACCGACGTCTGACGACTCCTTTCGCGACCACGCCACCACCAATCGGATCTGGTCCCACGTAATCTCCGCCGGCAGGGCTTCCCGCAAAGGCTTCAGCCACTGGGAGCCGAGCCGCCCGATGGCCTCCGCGATCTGCCGGTGTTCTTCTTCGCCCACCCACTCGATGCGGTACTCCACCCGGCCCTTTTCGACCAGGTCGGAAACCATGCTTACCACGGTCGTGAGCTGCCGGTCGCGGATCTGCGCGATCTCGTTGAAGGTTTTGCCCTGACCGAGCAGCCGGATGGTTTCTTCGGCTGGCGATTCCTGGGCGGTCTGGCGCGCCGCCGCGCGCGCGCCTTTTCCGAACGCTTCGAAGGCGGCGAAGATCTCGCCGCCGTACAATTCCGCCTTGCGCTCGCCGATCCCGGAGACGGCGAGGAGTTCGCGCAGGTTCGCGGGCTTTTTGCGGCAGAGGTCTTCGAGGGCGGCGTCGCTGAGCACGACGTAAGCGGGAACGCCCGCTCGCTGCGCCACTCCCCGCCGCCACTGTTTGAAGAACTCGACGAGATCGGAGTCCCGCCGCTCCCCGCCGGGGAGGGTTTTCGAGGCGGCGGCCGGTCTTTGGGCCGGCGCTGCGGGCGGCGGAGGCGGGACGGCGGCCGCCGCGGCCTTCCTCTTCTTTGCGACCTTCAGTTCCTCTTCCGGCGGCGCCAGGAGCCACTCCGGCTCGTTGCCGCAGTTGTCGCACATTTCGCAGCGCTGCCATTTCGGAACCTGGCCGAAGTGCAGACAGACCTGCAGGTGCCGGCATTTGCCGCTCTCGACAAACCTGCGCACGTCGTTGTAGCGCTGCCAGGCGCGCTGCTTTTCGTCGGGGTCGTTGATCAGCCCGATAAAGTACGCCAGCAGACCCGCATCCTTGGGCTGCCACAGCAGAACGCAATCGGCCGGCAGCCCGTCGCGCCCCGCGCGCCCGGCTTCCTGGTAGTACTGTTCGATGGACTTCGGCATCGAGGTATGGATCACGGCCCGCACCGCGGGCTTGTTGATTCCCAATCCAAACGCGATCGTGCCCACCAGGACGCGGACTTCGTCGTTCATCCAGCGCTCCTGGTTGCGGCGGCGCGGCGCGTTTTCCATCTGGCCGTGATAGGGGACGGCGGGTATGCCGCGGTCCGCCAGGTAGTCCACCGTCTCTTCGACCGTGGCGATGGTGGGCGCGTACACGATGACGCTTTCGCCGGCGTAAGCGCGCACGCCGGCGAGGAGCAACTTGCGGTGGTTGCTCTTGTCGCACTGATGGGCCACATAACGCAGGTTGACGCGGTGGAAGCTCGCAATGTACTTGTGCGGTTCGCGCAGCTGAAGCTGCTGGAGGATGTCGTGCCGGACGCGGCGCGTGGCGCTGGCGGTGAAGGCGGCGATGGGCTTATCCGGGAAGTTCTGCCGAAGCGTGTTGAGCTGGCGGTACTCGGGACGGAACTCGTGGCCCCATTCCGAAATGCAGTGCGCTTCGTCAATGGCGAAGAACGCCAGCGGGATGCGTCGCAGCCACCCCACGGTGTCCGCGCGGGCCAGCCGTTCGGGCGAAAGGTAGAGCAGCCGGAACGCGCCCTGTTCGGCCGCGCGCATCACGGCCCGCTGCTCCTCCGCGGGCCGCGAACTGTTGAGCACGGCCGCCGGAATCCCCATGTCTCCGAGTTGCGCCGCCTGGTCCTGCATGAGCGCGATCAGGGGCGAGACGACCACCACCGTGCGCCCCAAGGCGACGGCGGGCAACTGGTAGCAGAGCGATTTGCCGCCGCCGGTGGGCATGATCACCGCCGCGTCGTTCCCGCTCATGAGGCTCTGGACGATCCGCTCCTGCATGGGGCGAAAGGAATCATAGCCCCAATAGCGCTTCAGGGCGGAGTGGAGATCGGAAGTTACTTCGCTGGGGTCCAAAAGGGGATTATCGCAAATCGCCGCCGGCGAAGGCAGGGGAACGGAGCCGTCCTTTGCCCGGCCGGCGTTCCCCGGCGGCTTCGTTTTTTTCACTTGACATCCAAGTGGAAGCGGCGCATGCTCTACTTGAATGCCAAGTGAAGACAGGGAGCGGCTCCAGGTTTTCCAGGGGACGCTCGACCTCATCGTGATGCGCATCCTGGCCAGCATGGGGCCGCAGCACGCCTACGGCATCGCCGCGCGGCTGATGCAGGTTTCCGAAGACTCGCTCAACCTCAACCAGGGCACGCTTTACCCGGCTCTGGTCCGGCTGGAACAGCAGGGCTGGATTAAGGGCTCCTGGGGAAAGACCGAGAACAACCGGGATGCCAAGTACTAC
>JAIQFU010000416.1 GCA_020073115.1 Terriglobia bacterium | reverse complement strand
CGCCGCCCCTCCAGCCCGAATCTCAACAACTTACCCTGCCGCTGGCATGACTTGGACAGGCGCGGCTGGAGGAAACGACAGACCTCGATCCGACAATCCCGATCCTCAGCCCCGAAAGCCTTCGCTTTCAAGCGCCGACTTCACAAGCCTGTCCTGTTTTGGACGGCAGTGATCAGATATATAAGAGTTGATATGTGAGATTCAAGTCAGAGGTGCGCGGGTTTTGACCTGAAACAAACGCCCTCTAAAACGCCTTAACCAGAACCCCGGGGCGCGTGTGGAGAAACGCAAAAGCCCCTAAATCGCCAAATCGAAACTGTGGAATAATGCGCCATTTCGGTCAGGCTCAGGCGCTGCATCAGCAGCTGGATGCGTTCAGGTCAGCCGGAAAAAAGCGCCCCACAGCGCCCTCCCAAACGCGCGCCGGGATAAACGGCTAATAGAGAAGATACGATAGCTAATTTTAGTTTCATCGTCTGTGCACCTACGGTCACGCGTAATGTTAACGCGCGGCGCGCCAACCCGGGACCGCAGGCGCTTCCCGTCGCGCAGACCATTTGCGCTGCGGGAGCACCGCAGGCCGGAAAGACCTGGTTGTACGCGGGCTCACAACGCCCCTGCCCCTGTTAGTCCAGCTTCCTGACCCAGATATTACGGAAGCTGACGGGTGGACCCGGATCGCCATGGGCTTGCAGTTTGATGGGGGCGGCGTCGTATTTTTTGTAGGTCGGCGCGCCGATGTACAGCGTCTCTCCTTTTAGTTCGAAATGATTCTGCACCAGCACTCCGTTGAAGAAGACGGTGGCATATGCCGGAGTTTTCACGGTTCCATCGGCGTCGAATACCGGCGCGGTCCAGACAACGTCATAACTCTGCCATTCTCCAGGCTTGCGGCTTGGATTGACCAGCGGAATCCCTTGCTTGTAGATGCTTCCGGCCTGACCATTCACATATGTCGTGTTCTTATAGGAATCCAGAACCTGTAACTCGTACCCTGAGTCGCCGCCGCCGGTGGAGGCCAGGAATACGCCGCTGTTGCCCCGCCCCTGATCGGCTCCCATGACATCCTCTGGAATCTTCCATTCAATGTGGAGCTGGTAATTCCGGAAGGCGCGTTTGGTCTCGATATTTCCGACACCCCTCGCGTTGTTTGCCACCATCGCGCCGTCGCGCACCACCCACTGGGCCGGCGACTTGTCCCGAGTTTGCACCCACTCGTCCAGGTTCTTCCCGTCGAATAGAACGATTGCGTCGGAGGGCGGAAGCGCGTTGTCAGCGCCGGGTGTGACGACGCTCGGCACAGGCTCCCAGACTTCCGTGTCCCTGGGATTGCCGCGGCCCCTCCTTGTCGCCCCACCTTGAGGCGCGGCTGCCTGTTGCGCGGAAAGCAGGGTGGAGGCAGCGATCAGCGCTGCAAACGTGCAAACTTTAGAAAGTGACATAAGGGAGTCTCCTCTTAGTTTCTAATTGGCTCCGGCCGGGGCCAGAATCATTGTTCCCCATGGCTTCAGGGAAACGGTGGCCTTCCCATTATGTGACACAACCGCCGCCTTGGCGCCGGAGACCGCTTGGATTCGCGGCCGGCCGACCGGGGCCGTAGCCGGGGCCGTAGCCGGGGCGGCCTGGACAGTCGCCTGGGCTGGATCGAGCCAATCGATCATCATGGAATCGCCCTTGAGCGGGCCGATCGGCAAATCGACCGATCGTGCGGAGTCGCTTCGGTTTACCACTACGTATACATGCGCGTCGCCAAGGTCGCGGCTGTATGCCAGAATGTTGCGCTCATCGTCGGCCAGCAGTGTGTGGGCGAACCCGGTCTGCAGCGCCGGGAAGCGGCGATGGATCGCGATGAGACGCACATAGGCATCGAATAGACCCTGATTGAAAGTCACTTCGGGGTCTTCGTAAGGCGCAAGATCTTTCCAGATCATCGGCTGGCGATCGTCGGGATCGGTGGCGCCCCACATACCCACCTCGTCGCCGTAATAGACCATGGGCGCGCCGACGGCCGTCATCTGGACAGAGATGGACTGCTCCATCCGCTGCCATTCCAACTCCGTGGGCTTGGAAGTGTTGTAACTCCGCCGGCCTGCCGCGGCGCCGGGCGCGGGAGTGGGAGGCCGATCGGCGTTGACGAACCGCGATGCCCAGCGGTCCGTATCATGGCTGTCCAGGAGGTTCATCTGGTTCAGAGAAACCTGGAATGGATAGGTTATGGTGAACTGCCGCAGGCGATCGGCGAACACACTTGCGGTGATGGGTTTCTGCGATCCGCCGATGAAGAAGGCCTGCACTGCGTTGGAGAACGAATACTGCATGGTCGCGTCCCACGCATCGCCGGAGAGATAGCTGGTGGCGGGAGTCCAGATTTCGCCCGCGATATAAGCGTCCGGCTTCACGGCCTTAACCATCTTCCGGTATGTGACCCAGAAGGCGCGAGGAACATTCTGTGCGTAATCGAGGCGGAAGCCGTCCGCGCCGCGGGATGGATCGCCGTCGGGCGCCAGCCATCGTTTCGTAATATTGAGAAAGAAATCGCGTGGGCCGGGAGTAAGTCCCGTGACCGGATCCTTCTTGAGTTCCGGCATGTTTCCCCCGGCGCGGCCGCCGAAGCTGATCCACGTGACCGGGTTCCAGTTGCTGATGTTGAACCAATCGGCGTACTTGGACTTCTGGCCGTTTTGCCGCACATCCAGGAAGGGCGCAAACTGCGACCCGGCGTGATTGAAAACGCCATCCAGCACCACCTTGAAGCCCTGACGGTGCGCCTCGGCCAGGAAGTCAAGCAGGACCTTGTCGGATTTGGTCCATTTCCAGGTCGCCGGGTCTTCGGTCTCGCCACTGATTTCGGCATTGTCGATAGGGGCGCCGAAAGCGTCGTCCACGTGGCGGTAGTCCGTCGTGTCGTACTTATGGACGCTTGGCGACTTGAAAACCGGATTTAAGTAAATGCAGTTTACGCCAAGACTCCGGAGGTAAGGAAGCTGCGCCTGAATACCCTGAATGTCACCGCCGTAGCGCCGATTGCCCGGGCTGTTACCCCGGCCGCCGCGTGCGGGGGAGGGTGCGCCGGGAGTACCTGCGTTGGCCGCGCCGCGGCCGGGCGCCGCGGCGCCGGGGGCGGCGCTCCCCGCGGAATTCCATTTCATGGTCCAAGCCGCCGTGTTCGCCGGGTCATTCGCCTTATCGCCATTACGAAACCGTTCCGGGAAGATCTGATACCAGACCGCGTGCTGGGCCCAGGCCGGCGTCTCGAAAGCCGGTTGCATCTTGCCCTTCCAGGCATTTCGCCGGGCGTCGGCAATCCGGGAGAAATATTTACCCCCGGCATAATAACCCGTTGCGGCGCCGTCTCTCAATTCGAAGAAAAACGTGAGGTTCGGGGTCTGGCTGAGGACGGCCCCGGCGAAAAAGTCCATTCCCGCGCGCGTGTCTACCAAGTAGACGTCGTCACGCCGCCAGTTCTGTCCCTCCAGCGAATACACCGCCGCGCCGGTGAGATTTCCCGCCTGAGCGGCGAAGGCAATGCGAGCCTCCGTGGCGGAAATCGGGTCAAAGTAGCGAGTGCTGGTCTGCACGTAATGCAAACCCTCGACCGTGATGCGGCCCGGCTGCGGTTTAGGCAGGCCGCGCCCGTCCGGTCCGACGACAACAGCCGAGTTGTGTCCGCGGATTCCGTTGGATTCCTCCAGATCGGCCTCGCTGTGCTGATCGCTATCGTTCACCCATGCGCCGTCTACGAAGAACCGGTAAGAGTGCGGCCCTTCGGCGAGTTCCACGTCGGCGACAAAGTGTCCCGCGCCGTCCGGCTTCATGGGAAAGCCGGAGTCCGCCCAGTTATTGAATTCTCCCCCCACGGCGACCTTTTGCGGCGCGGCGCCCGCCGGCGGATCGTACTCGAAGTGGTGCAGGTAAAACCCAGGAGTACCAGCCGGCGCATCGGCAGTTGCGCCCGCCGCCATGGCGATCCCGGTGAATGCGGCGATAACTGCCACCGCAACGGCCGCCGGAATCCATAGCCGCAATGCCAGATCGCATTGTGAGTTCGAATGAAGCCTAATCATAGAAGTTCCCTCGATACGATTGCAGTAAGACGAGTGGCTCTTCAGCCATGCGCTGAGGTTTGAAGAAATGGGGGCCCGAGAAAAACCGGACCCCCTAGGTCTTGCGGTACGCCGTTGGTTAGAACTGGATGCGAGCTACCATCAGTCCCATACGTTGGCCGCCTGCGTTGCTTGTGCTGCCCACGTTGTAGTACCCGAATCCGCTAATCGCGCCCGTCACACTGTTGGTGCTGGTGGTCTGGGTTGGATTACCCGAACTGGGCGTTCCGAGACTTACGCGGTTGAAGATGTTGAAGAACTCGGCGCGTACGTTCAGAGTTATCTTCTCCCGAAGCTGGAAGGTGCGTCCGACGCTCGCGTTCTCGCTGACCTGATGCGGTCCACGATAATCGTTGTACAACCCGGAGCCGGGGCTGATAGATCCAGCGGCGACATCCGCCCATGCGGCCGGGTTGAGAATTCGCTGTTTGATGTCATTCGGATCGATGCACCGGCAATTGATGTCGGTCAGGAAGAGCGGCGCTCCGGTCCGAACCATGGGTGTTCCGGCCGCAAACGAGTAGGTGTCGTACTTGCTGAGCTGCGACCCAGGCGCCGAAATCAAGCCTCCGCTGGAATACCGCAGCGCGCCCGACCAGGTCCAGTTTCCAGTCAGTTCGCGAACTATTTTGCTGGACGTGAGTTTGGGCGACCGGTAAGTAATGGCCGTCACCAACATGTGCGGATAGTAGCTGGAGTCGAGCACCTTCATGACGCCCTTCTTGTCCACGATCACGGCGCGGACGGGGACGAAATCGCTCCCGTCGGCCGAGAGCGGGATGCCGGCATCGTCCAGCTCCAGGC
>JAIQFU010000415.1 GCA_020073115.1 Terriglobia bacterium | reverse complement strand
CGTACGTCTCCCAGCACGTGTCGTTGGCGTAGCCGCGCTCGTTGCCCACCCAGCGGATGTCCGGACCTACGTCGCTGAAGACGACCGCGTTCGGCTGAAGGGAGCGCACCATGTCCCACGTTCCGGGCCAATCGTAATACGTGCGCTTATCGATGGTGCGTTTTTCCCGGGCGCCGCCGTAGTAGCCGTCGCCGCCGTTGGCGCCGTCGTGCCAAACCTCGAAGATGGGGCCGTACCCGGTCAGCAACTCGCGCAACTGTTCGCGGTAGACGCGGACGTAGCCGGGCTTGCCGTACTCCGGATGGCTGCGGTCCCACGGAGAAAGATAGACGCCGAACTTGAGGCCATGGCGCCGCGCGGCTTCGGAGATCTCCTTCACCACGTCGCCCTTGCCATCCCGCCAGCCGCTGGCCCGCACGCTCCGTTCGGTGGTTTTGGTGGGCCACAAACAGAAACCGTCGTGGTGCTTGGCCGTCAGGATCATCCCCTTCATGCCCGCGGCCTTCAACCCAAGAACAATGGCGCCGGCGTCGAAGGCGGTGGGGTTGAACAGCTTGGGGTCTTCATCGCCATAGCCCCATTCCTTATCCGTAAACGTGTTGATGGTGAAGTGGAGAAAGCCGTAGAACTCCATTTCGTGCCAGAGCAACTGCCGCCCGGACGGAAGCGCGCCGAACGGGGCCGGCGGCTTGACGGCTGCGCGCGCGGCGAGAGCGCCGGCGGCCGGGACGGCTAACAGGAAGCAGCGGCGGGAGAGGGGGTTTGGCATGAGATTACCTCTATATCATAGGCGGCGCAAAAACAATTGGCCACGGATGAACACGGATCAACACGGATAACCCAAAAGAAAGGCGTAACCCGTGTTGTTCCGTGGCTAAATTCGGTTTTTCCGCATCCTGCCAACTCAGAACGTAACGCGAATCGAACCCTCCGACCGCCGGGCGGCGCGCGCGCCGTTGATCTGGCCCAGTTGCGTATTGGTCTGGTTGCCGTTGGCGTCGAAACGGGCCGAAGCGTTCACCGAGCTGAATTGCGTGTGATTGAGCGCGTTGTACGAATCCATGCTCAGTTGCAGGGTCATCTTCTCGCGGATGCGGAACAGGCGCTTCATGGAAATGTCCCAGGAGTTGATGCCGGGGCCGCGGAACAGGTTCCGCCCCGCGTTGCCGATCACGCCCTTCACCGGCTCGGCGAAGACCGTGGGGTCGAAGAAGCGGTAGAAAGTCCGGTCGCCCTTGGGGAGCACGGGGGTTCCGGTCACGTTGATGCGGTTGCCGTCGCCGCCGCCGGTGAGATCGAGGCCGCTCGGCAGGCTGAACCCGATTCCCGGGGGAGAACCGCTCATAAACGACGCGATGCCGGAAAGCTGCCAGCCGTTCAGGACGTTCCGCACCACCACGTTGTTCCCGGGATTGAGGCGGGGCAGGTCCCACACCCAGGCCAGCTTGAAGTTGTGGGTGCGATCGTCGCCCGATTCGCCGTACAGCCAACTCCTGGGCATGAACATGGGGAACGAGCCGGTGTAGTCCATGTACTTGGACCACACGTAAGACATCTCGAGTTCGAGGCCGTGGGAATAGCGGCGGTGGATCTGCGTCTGGAGCGAATGGAAGTTGGACGTCCCGCCGGTCTGCCGCATGCTCACGCTGGTATAGCCGTAATAGGGCTCCAGGAAGGTGGAGGTGTAGACGCGGCCCGTGGTGGGGTCGATGTTCTGCGGCAGGAAGTTGGTTCCGTAGGGCAGCGTGTTGAGGTTCTGGCTCATCCAGAGGTGGCGTCCCAGGGTGCCGACATAGGCTACGTCGAGCACCGCGCCCAGCGGGATCTTGCGCTGCACGCCGAAGCTGAAGTTGTAGTACGCGGGGTTCTCGCCCGTGCGGGCCACGCCGGAGACGCCGCCCGGCGAAAGCACCGAGCCGGCGCTCAGAAACGTGGTGACGCTGTTATAGATGATGCTGGGGTTGAACTGCGTCGGCGGGTTGGAGGCCAGGCCGCGCATGAGGCTGTCTTCAGCGGCGAAGGTGTTGAGGCCGAATCCGCCGCGCACCGCCGTGGATCCGTTGCCGAACACGTCCCACGCGAAGCCGAACCGGGGGCCGAACTCCACACCCTGGTTGTCCATCAGCCCGCGCGGATAGCTCGGGTCCGTGCCCAGAGCCATACCGTTCGCCGCGTTGCCTACGCCCGGCACTTCGGCGCCGATGAGCGCCGCGGGGGCGAGCTGCCCGGTCAGGGGGTTCACGGCCACGCGCTGCTTCTTATCGTTCAGCACCGGCATATACAGAGTGACCTTCTGGGCCGGGTTCCACAGGGCCGGGTCGAAGCCGGAAACCTGCCCGAGCGGATTCCAGTCGGGCCAGCGGACGGTGAAGCGCATGCCGTAGTCCAGGGTCAGGTTCCTCCGCAGCCGCCAGTTGTCCTGGGCATACCACTCGACGATGCGGCTATAGTCGTACTGCCGCGGCCGGGTGGTGGATTCGGAGTAGGTGCGGAAGTTGCCCAGCAGCGCGTTGGCGTACGCATACCCGGAATCCAGCGGGTTGTTGCTGTCCGCGGCGAAGCTGAAATTTCCGCCAAAGTTGCCGGAGTCGCCATTCTTGGTGTAGGTGGCCTTGATGTCCACCCCGACTTTGAACGTGTGGTTTTGGTGGACCTTGCTCAGGCCATCCACGATGGAGTAGTCGGAATACACCGCCTCCAGCGGAAAGCGGCCGTCGTAGCTCAGCCCGGCGGCGTTCGTCACACCCCCGAAGCTCATCGCCGGGAGAATTCCCATGGGATTGATCTCGGGATGGAACTGCCCCAGGTTCGGCACGCCGGCGCCGGCGCGGGTCAGTTTTCCGAGGGCCGTCGGGTCCGGGTCCGCCATCTCCCGTTTGTGGCCCTTGGTCCCGAAGGAAAACTCGTTCACCAACGTGGGGCTGAAGGCGTAGCTGGCGCTCAGGACGCCCGAAGCGACGCGGTACTGGTCCGTCAACACCACGTTGGCCCACGCGGGGAAAGCCTGCGTCCAGGGGTAGGTCTTGCCGCTGTCGTACCGCTGGCCGCGGAAGTACGTGCGGAGCTTGGTAGTGACGTTATAGTCGATGCGGGCCGTCATTTCGTCCAGGTCGAATTTGATGGGCTCCTGGCCGGTGGTGTAGTTGTAGTTGTTGCCCGTAATCGCGGTGTTCAGGGCGTTCGGCATGGGGAAGATGCCGAGCATCTTCTGCGTAGTCGGGTTGATAAGATTGGCCGGGATCCGGTTGCCGGAGAACTGCGTTTGGGTGGTAGGGTCTTTCACCACGATGTTGCCCGGGGTCTGCGAGAAATCGCCGTTGCGCTCGATTTCCGTCGGGACGGTGACCTGCGACGACTGGCTCCCGGTGTTCCCGGTCAGCTCCTGCGACCAGAAGAAAAAGAGCTTGTCTTTTCGCTTATTGAACTTGCCGGGGATGAAGATGGGGCCGCCGAGGGTATAGCCGTACAGGTGATAGCGGTCCCGCGCCTTGGGCAGTCCACGCTGGTTGTCGAAGAACTGGCCGGCGTTGAACTGCTCGTGGCGGAAATAAGTGTAGCCGGTACCGTGGAAACTCTGGGTTCCCGACTTGGTGATGATGTTGACCACCGAGCCGCCGTTCCGCCCGTACTCCGCCTGGTAATTGTTCAACAGGATCACGACCTCGCCGATGGCGTCGGGGTTCACGTGCCCGTTGGGCCATCCGGAGCTGCCGTCTTCGGTGATCGAAATGCCGTCGTGGGAGAGGCTGCTGAACTGCGCGCTCACGCCGCTGATGGTGGGCATGGGGGCCGTCGGGTCGGTCTGCCAGGTGTAATTGTCGCTGCCCACCCCGCCCTGCTCCACCGCGCCGGGGAGGATCCGCATATAGGAGCTGATGTTGCGGGAAAGGATCGGCAGCTCGGAGACCTGGCGGCCGGTGATCACCAAGGACCGCTCGGCGCTGGCGGTCTGGACTTGGGTCGGGGTGGCCTCCACCTCGACCTTCTCCGTGACTTGGCCTACCTGCAGGCTTAAGTCGCCGACGTCCACCCGCTCCTCGGCGGCCAGATTGACGCCCTTCTTCTCGGTCCTCTTGAACCCGCTGGCTTCCGCCGCGATGGTGTACGGCCCGGGCATGAGCGCCGGGATCACGAAATTTCCTTCGGTGTCGGACGTCGCCGAACGAAGTTCGCGGGTCCTTTCATTCAACGCCGTCACCTGAGCGTTGGGAACGGGCAGTCCGGTCGGGTCGGTGACCGATCCGCGCACCACGCCAAACGCCGCCTGCGCGCCGGCCGTTGGGACAAGAACGCATGCTAGCAGGAGGCACAAAACCGCGGCCGTGAAAAGCCGCGAACACGACGGATAACCGTGCGCCATGAATCCTAACCTCGTTTCTATGCTTTTTGTTTCGACTCTCGGAATCAACCACCAAAGGCGTTAGGCCTGGATGGTTGGAGTCTCTCGCGATTGCGGCAAGACCCGCAAGGGGTCGGGTGGTGGTTTTTATATGTGCTCGCAACCGATTCAAATCATGTGGGTTCCATCTCGATATAGGCAAGCCAGGGAGGGATCTCCCTGCGAGCGGCTGCAAACGATATATAATCTTGCTAAGGTTTTTCCCGGAGTTACAAGAGCCCAATGCCGCATTGCGCCGAAAGTCCGCCGGTACGTCTGCAGTTCGGATCGTTCGAACTGGACCAGCAGGCCCGCGAACTGCGCAAACACGGGCTCAAGGTCAAACTGGCCCCGCAAGCTTTCTGTGTCCTCCGGCGGCTGCTGGAAACCCCCGGAGAACTGGTCTCGCGGGAGGAATTGTGCGAGCGGCTGTGGCCCGACGACACCCACGTCCAGTACGAGGTTAACCTGAACGCCATTGTGCGGGTCCTCCGTGAAGCGTTGGGGGATGCGGCAAAGAACCCGCGGTTCATCGAA
>JAIQFU010000414.1 GCA_020073115.1 Terriglobia bacterium | reverse complement strand
CGTCTTTCCGCTCGGGATGTACGCCGCATGCACCTTTCAGATACTCGTCCGACCTCGGCCTCCTATCTCAAGTACGTCCAGAAGATTCGGGAGGGGGTGTCGGCGTCCGTGAAACCCGTCATCGATACGGCCGGCGCGGACCGCAAGCTAGGCATTGCGTCGGCCCTGGATACCTTCTCGCGGGCCGACGTCCGTAGCTTCGGCGCGGTGTTCGCCGCACACGTTACCTTGCTCAACAGGCTGGACGTTGCGGCTACCCTGAGCCGGCAGCCGGAGCGGACGCTTACGGCGCGGGCGCCCCGGGCCGGGCGGCAGTCGGCGTAGCCGGCGCGCCACAACCGAAAGGAGACTTGCGCAATGGATTTCATCGAACGTATTTTCCATATCTCACCGGACGGAGGGTCCGGAGCCACGGAACTGCTCATCCTGGCGGCCTTGGCCCTGATCGTCTCCGTGGCGGCTGTAGGCTGGCGCCGGCGGATTTCATCGCGCTAACCGGCGCGCCGCATTCTCGGGACAGAAACAATTCCCCGCCCGGCCGGGAACTCAACCCCGGACCCGGGCGGGGACTCTTGCGACCCGCGCAACCGTAAGGCCGCCGAAAAACAGAGTTGCATCCCATCGTCGGCAGGCGCGAGCCCGGTGAGCGGGCGGAACCGCATGGCCCCAGTAGCTCGGACACGATCAGGGCCGCCTGTGTCTGGATCGCCATCCGTCACTAAGAGCCGCGGCGTGCAGGTTCAACCACCGGCGGTACTCACAACAGCGTCCGGTCCAATCCTTCGTCCGTCCACGACGCTACGCTCACGCCGCGGCGCAATTCCCACCGCTCCACGTGCTCCACCCACTCGCCCGGCGCGACGCGGCCGAGCGGGCCCATGGTTTCCAGTTCCAGCATATCGGCGTTGGTGAACATCTCGAACGAGCAGCCGAAATCCGGGTAGGGCGCGTCCGGGTTCGCCTCATACCGCTTCACGAATAGCTCGCCGTGCAGCAGGTACGCGCCCCAGGTCCTGGGGTTGAAAAGGCCGATCTTCTGCGGCGACCTGGCCGCCGGGTCCTGCTTCAGCGCCAGGTACTTCTTCATGAAAACCCAACGCGGGTCGGAGAGGTCCGTGAAGGCCCACATGACCAGCGGATGCGTCGGTGGAAGGACCTCGGGATGCGTCCCGCGCGGCGGAAAACCGGTGATTCCCACTCCGCCCGGGGCCATCACGGTGAGAATCCACGGCGCGAATTCCACCGGCAGCAGGCCGGCGTTACGGATGCGGTGGATCATCTCCACCCGTGCGGCGCCGGGGTCCATCCGGACGATCATCTGCTTCTGCAGCCGAACCGGTTCCTCCACCGGCGCGGTGGCGATGAGCGCATTGCCTTCGACCGCGATCTCCACGGGGCTGTTATCCGCGGCATAGGTGGCGCGCACGTCCTCGGGGCCGATCCAGATGCGGGAGCCGCCGCGGATCATCCATTCCGCCTCGCCCGAGCGGCCCATCTGCTCCGGGTAGTTTTTAAAAAAGTTCTGGCCGCCGGCGAAGCCGAGGTGAATCACGCGCGGGCCGACGTCGGCCGTGACGATGAGCTCGATGCTTCCATTCGCCACTTTCCAGCAGTTGGGCCAGCCCTTGTAGCCGGTAGGTTCGATGGTCATGCCGCTAGGGTAACTCGCGGCGCAGAGTCACACTCCTGGTCTTGCCGGCGCTGCTGCCGAAGACCAGGTCCCGGAGGGGCGGCGTCACCCCGTAGCAGACCCGGTCGCTGGCGAAGTGGTGATAGTGGTGATGTTTTCGCAAGCCCCGCAGCACCGGCCCGGCCCCGCCACGATCCCCGCCGCCATCAATGCGCCCCGCGCGGCGGAGTGCGCGGCCACGGAGAGCAGGACCCACAACACGCCCGAAGCCGAGAGCGAGAGCCAGAGCGGCGCCAGGATGAACGCGGGGTCTATGGGGTCGTGGTGGTGCTGCCAATGCGGAGCAAAGCCATGGAACGCGAAGCGGTGGATGAGGTACTCGAGCAGGGTCCAGATCAGCACGCCCGCCGCGAACAGGGCGCAGAAGCCCACCACCCCCGCCTTCCCCTCCAGACCGCCCCAGAACAGGCCGGCCACAAGGAGTGGTCCGTATACCCGCAACCGGACCTTCATGAGTACAGTATATCCGGGGAATCCGCCGGCCCGCGCCCGCTGCTACAATGGCGTTTCCCATGCGTTCTTTTCTAGCGCTTTCTTTCTCTTTGTGCGCAGCCGCCGGGCTGTATGCGGCCGACAGGCTGGTGGGCGGACCCTACGTCGTATATCCCGCCGCGCGGACCGCCACCATCGGGTGGATCGTCGAAAGCGACGGCGCCACCGTGACCGGGGACAGCGGGCAGGCCCGCCGTTTTCCCGTACTGCGCAGCGAGAAAATCACCATGACCGGCCTGAAGCCCGGCGAAACCCTCCAATATGAGATCCCGGAGGTCGGCGGCGCGACGCCGGAAGACCGCAAGGGCAGCTTCAAGGTTCCCGCCGCGGCCGGCGCGCCGTTTCAATTCGTGGTGTTCGGCGACACGCGCTCGCGCGACGAATTACACCGGAAGGTGATCGAGGCCATCGCCAGGACCAATCCCGATTTCGTGGTCCACACGGGCGACCTGGTGGCCGATGGCTACGACACCCTCCAGTGGCCCAATTTCTTCTCCATCGAAAAGGACCTGCTCCGCAAAACCGTGTTTTTCCCCGTCCTGGGGAACCACGAGCGCGACAACGCCCGTTTCTACGACTTCTTCGACGTGAAGACGGCCTACTATTCGTTCGACTGGGGAACGGCGCACTTCGCCGTCATCGATAGCGACGTAAGCAACGTCTCGTCCAGCAAGAGCGCCCGCGAGCGGTTCTGGGCCGACCAGACCGCCTGGCTGGAAGCCGACCTGGAGCGCAGCCAGAAAGCCGCCTTCCGCTTCGTGGCGATGCACCACCCGCCGCTCACGGTCAATCTCAGCAGCGCCGGGCACGTGAGTAAGGAGACCCCGACGCTGGAACCGCTCTTCGAGAAGATGAAGGTGGCCGCCGTCTTCGCCGGGCACGACCACAACTACCAGCACCATCTGAAGAATGGCGTTCACTACATCGTCACCGGGGGAGGCGGCGCTCCCCTGGCCAAGGCCGAGGCGCCGCTCGAAGGCATCACGGTCAAAGTGGAGAGCGTGGAGCACTACGTGACGGTGAAGGTGGAAGGGGACAAAGCCCACATCGAAGCCGTGGCGCTGGACGGGCATCCAATCGAATCGATCGAGCTTGCGCAATAGCGAATAAAAAGCGAAGATAGAGGCATGGCCCTCGTCGGCATTGCCCGCCTTGCCGCGCACAGCGAACTCCTCGAGGCCAAGCGCGCCGTCCAGTACTTCGAAATCCCCGCCCGCAGCATCCTCAACCGCACCAAACCCGGGATGCCGTTCCAGTGGACCGTCAACCCCTATCGCGGCTGTGAGTTCGGGTGCAAATACTGCTATGCCCGCTACACCCACGAGTTCATGGAACTGGACGCCCGCGATTTCGAGGAGCGCATTTACGCCAAATCCGCCTCGGCCCACCTTCTCAAACAAGAATTGCGCCGTATCCCGCACGGCGGCCGCATCGCCATCGGAACCGCCACGGACCCCTACCAGCCCGCCGAGCGGAAATTCGGACGGACCCGCGCCATCCTGGAAGTTTTCGCCGCCGGGCGGGGCTGGCACGTGGGCGTCACCACCAAGTCGGACCTCATCGTCCGCGACCTGGACCTGCTCCGCGATGTGGCCCGGTCCAACGTGCTGGGCGTCAATATCACCATCACGACGCTGGATCCATCCCTGGCGCGGCTGCTGGAACCGCGGGCGCCGCGTCCCGACCTGCGCCTGGCCGCGGTGCGGAAATTGAGCGAAGCCGGAATTGCGGCCGGCGTTTTTCCCAACCCGGTGATGCCGTGGGTCACCGACGGCGAAGAGGAGCTGGATGCGCTGGCGGGGGCGGCGCGCGACGCAGGCGCGCGCTGGTTCGGCGGCGGACCGCTTTTTCTGATGCCCAGCGCGCAGAAGATTTTCCTGCCGTTCCTCGACGAGCATCTGCCTCATGTGGCCGCCCGCTACCGCCGGATGTACGTCCGCAGCGGCTACGCCGGGAAAGAGTACAAGGAGACGCTGCGCCGGCGCATCCAGCGCATTCGCGAAAAGCATGGGCTGGCTTCGGGACCCGTCGATTACCGGCCCGAAGTTTGGATCGAGGAGCAGGGAGCGCTGTTCGAGATATGAGCGCCGCCGGGGGCCGGCTTGCGCCGCTCCCGGCTAAGAAAACCGGTGGCGGAAACCGCCCACCGGCGGAATTAGGCCCGCATCCGCTGCAGTTCCTCCGCGATCTTCCGCTGCACCGCATCCCGCAATGCGCCGCTCTGGGGGGCGGTTAACCCATCGGTGCTCACCGACTCGAGGACGTTCAGCCGGATGTCCCGCGTTCCTCCGAAGATCCAGGTATTCCGGGGCAGCGCCGCGCCGGACCCTTCCACCACCAGCGGCAGCACCGGCCGGTTCTCCCGAATGGCCAACTGGAAAGGCCCTTGGGCAAACGCCCCCAATTGCCCGTCGCGCGAGCGCGTGCCTTCCGGGAAGCAGACAATCGAGCACCCCTGGCGCAGGTAGCGGGCGCATTCGAGCAGGGCCTTCGCGCCTTTCGCGCGGTCCTTTCTCTCCACGGGCACGTCCTCGGCCATGCGCAGCATCCACCCGAAAACGGGGACCCGGAAGAGCTCGGCCTTGACCAGCCACTTCGCATCCACCTTGAGATGCGAAATCAACGGGATGTCGGCCAGCGACTGGTGATTGCTGACGATCACGTACCGCTCGCCCGGCTTGAGGTTTTCCTGTCCGGAAATGTTCAGCCGCCAGGGATTGAGTTTGGCCACGGCTCGCCCGAGCCGGCGGAACCAGCGCGCGGTCCGCAGGCGCGGTTCGCGGTCGAACAGGCGAACCGCGCCCATCAGCGGAACCCAGGCCAGGACGAGCGCGGCCGTTGCGGCCCAGATCCAGACGGAGCGCAGCGCACGGAGCATGCAATCCGGAGCATAACATCGGATTCCGCCGTTGTGGGGCGGGCTGAAGGAATTACCGAAAAAGGAGCTACTGTTTTCTGAATCCCTGGCGGATCGCGCGCGAATCCCTCTCCTGGAATGGCGTTTCCCGAGGCGAAATCAGGTCTTCGAACGATTCGGTGGGTTTTGCCAGGCCGTGGGCGGCGTGGGCGGTGGTCCGGGCGAGGATATGATACAGTTCGTGGGCCACCACGCGCCCCAGGGCTAAACCCAAGGCCGTCTGCCTGGCTATCGCCCCGGCGCCCGGGTCGAGATAAGAAAGCGCCTGGCGCACCTCGTCGCATTCCACCTCGCCGTAGGGCAGCACGCGACCGGCAGCCACACGGGTGGAAGCCAGGGTGCGCGCTTCGCCGAGGGTCGCCGAATCTTCCGGCGGTTGAGACAACAGGTCGGCGCGGCATCTTCCCCGAAATTGCAGGACCACCAGCCGGGGGAACGTCTCGGTCCCCCGATTCTGCTTCGTCAGCCGCCAATCCAAAGAAATGCCGGACGGGCGCAGCAGCTTTTCCACCTCATCTTTCATGATCTGAATGGATGCCGAGCCCGGCGCCGAGTCGAAATCAACGAAGACACCCACCCCCAGGGCGGGGGGCGTTTCCGCACACAGCAGAGCCGGCCAAGCCGAGAACGCTATGAAAAGCGGTAGGTGGAGGACCCGGGGCATGTGATTCCCTGTAGAAAGAGACATCCTACCACGGGTTGGGAAAAGTACAACACCCACGGGGGAGAGGGTGTCAAATTAGTGCGACATCGAATAGACAATGTAGTTCACGCCGGTGCGAATGGCCAGGGCGGAAAACCGTTCGGGGTACCGCGGATCGTCGGCCCACTCCCAGGCGTCCCCCAGATCCATGTTGAAGCAGATGGCCACCATGAGCCTGCCCTTGTCGTCGTAAATGCCGCGCCAGTGCGGAACGACGCCGTCCACGCGCTCGTAGGTGAGGCCGCTGCGGACGTACTGTTCTCCCGGGACCTGAAAACGCTCGTTGAGGTCGTAAATGGTGTGGAAGATGGGGTCGGGGCTCTCGATTTCGACGATGGGCCGGTCCGGAAAGACGCGGGCCATGCTGTCCACGAAGATCTCCCATTCGGCCATGCCGTGGAAGTCGTCGCACATGAGGAAGCCGCCGCGGAGAAGGTACTCCCGGAGAGATTTCGTATGTTCGGCCGAAAGGTCCCAGTGTCCCACCTCGACGGCGTAGAGCCAGGGCCAGTCGTACTGGTCGCCTTCCTCGAGGTTGACAGGCTGCTCCACGGAGCGGGTGTGGACGCGGGTGAGGCGGCGCACGGCCATGGCGAAGTGCCGGTCGGAACGGGGATAGTCGGTGGTCCAACTGGAATCGCCGAACCGCCAGTCGAAGCGGCCGAACCCGCCGCGCCGGAAGCCGCGCCCGTAGCCGCCCATGGCCGGGGGGTACATCAGCCGGGCGAAAACATATTCCGTTTTCTCGTTCCAGTCCGGGGGAATGGGGAACCGGCCATAAGTCCCGGAGAGTTCACGGAAGGGACGCTGGAAGGCGTAGAGGCCTCCGAGCAGGGTGAGTGCTCCGGCGAGCAGCAGCGGGATTCGCGGAAGCGGCACGGCAGTGATTAGAGGATAGCATCGAGAAGACGAGAATGGGGCCTTAAGAC
>JAIQFU010000413.1 GCA_020073115.1 Terriglobia bacterium | reverse complement strand
GACAATAATTGATGCTGCACATAGAAACGGTGTAAAGATTTTTGGAAATATTTTCTTTCCACCCACCGTTTACGGCGGACAGTATGGCGGCGCAGCACTATCCTCACATCGACCGTGACCTGCTGCTGGCCGGCGTGATTCTGCACGACATCGGGAAGATCTACGAGCTGAACTACGAGCGGGGGTTTTCCTATTCGAACGACGGGCAGCTCCTGGGGCACATCACCATCGGGCTGCGGATGATAGCGGAAAAGCTGCGGGGCCTTCCGGAGTTTCCCGCTCCACTGCGTTCGCTGGTGGAGCACATGATCCTCAGCCACCACGGGCAGCTCGAATTCGGGTCGCCCAAGCTGCCGCTCTTCCCCGAGGCCTTGATGCTCCACTACCTGGACGACCTCGATTCGAAGATGGAATGCATGCGGGCGCTGATCGAGAACGACCGGCAGGTGGAGGGCTGCTTCACCACCTACAGCTCCGCCCTGGAGCGCACCGCGCTGAAGAAGGAGCGCTACTTGAACGGCAATGGCGCGGCGGCCCGGGCGGGGCATCCCACCGCCGAGGCGCAGCCCGCGCCTCCGCCCGCCGCCCCGGCCGCCGCTCCGGAGTTGGCGGCGCATCCTCTGTTCGCCGCCACGCCCGATTCCGCGTTTGCGGATAAATTGAAACAGGCGCTACATGCCAAACAGGAAAGCCAAAGCTGATGCCGAAAGCCGTGCGCGATGTTCCTCCTCCGCTTGAACTGTTATGCCTGAAGGCCCTCTGGAACCTCGAAGAAGGCTCCGTGAAAGAGGTGCGGCGCCTGGTGGCGCAGACACGCCCGCTGGCGTATACCACGATCATGACGGTCCTGGAACGCCTGGTGCGCAAGGGCAAGCTGGCGCGGCGTAAGACGGGACGAGCGTTCGTCTACGCCCCGCAGGAATCGCGCGACGCCATGCGCCGCGTGGCGATTCAGGAGCTCCTGGAGGGCTTCTTCGACGGGTCGGAGGAGGAGTTGATCCGCTTTCTCCGCCGCCCGGAAGCCCAGGCGGCCGCAGCCGCGGCCGGCGGCGGCGCTTCCTCGACCGACGACGAAGAGCGCATCGACACCGTGCTGTTGTAGGGCCGCCTTCCCGCTGGTCCTCCTGGGCTGGAACTATCGCCGGTGGTCGATTTCGCCGCCGGTTGGGGAAACCCTCCTGCCCCGCCTGGGGCGGCGTAAGATAGTTGGTTGCTCACCCTGCCCCTGATCTTTTTCGGCGCCGCGTTCCCTCTCGTCGCGGCCTGGGCGCTCGGCGCGATTCTGCTGCGCACGTCTCCCGGGTGTGAGTACCGCCGGCGGCCGTTTTTTGGAAAGCGGGCGCCGTGCGACATTCCACCGGAGGTCGCGCTGGCCGTGGGCGCGGTGGCCGAAAGCACGCTCGTTTTTTTTGCGCTCCTCGCCCATGCCGCGCATTGGTCCGTGTTCCTGGCCATCGGCGCCGCGTGTACCGCCGGTGGTTGGTTTTTGCCCCCGGTTGGTTTGAGCTTCAGGCAAAAACAACCGGCGCCAAAGATCGGCCACCGGCGGTATCTGGTCCCTCTGGCCGGGGCCATCTTCGGCGCGTACGGGGCGTGGTACTTCATCAACGCGGCGGCTCCGGAGACCCTGGCCGACGGCATCACGTACCACCTCGGCCTCCCCTACGAATACGTGCGCCTGGGTGGATTTCCCGCCCGGATCGCGTTCTACGACATGGCGCCGCAGGGGATGGAGATGCTCTACACGGCGGCGTTCGCCTTCGGCCGTCATTCCGCCGCCAAGCTCGTGGAATTCGGGTTCTTTCTGGCGACGCTGCCGCTGATCTTCCGCATCGGCCGGCGTCTGGGGATCGGCGACCTGGCTGCGCTCGTGGCCGCGGTGGCGTACTTCTGCGCGCCGGTCGCGGGGCTGACGGGGTCGTCATCCTACACCGACGCCGCCGGGGTCTTCTTCGCGCTGGCCGCTTTCTACCTGCTGCTGGCGTGGGCCGAAACCGCGGACGGGCGCTATCTTCTACCCGCGGGGCTATTGGCCGGGTTCTGCTACGCCATCAAGTTTCCGGGGGCCTTCGCCGTGGCGGGCGCCGTTCTGTTCGCCCTGGCCCGCCGCCGGGTCAAAGCGGCCGCACTGATTCTGGCCGGCGCCGCTTTGGCCATGGCGCCATGGATCGCGCGCGATCTCGTCCTGACGGGCAACCCGGCGGCGCCGCTGTTGAACGGTCTCTTTCCGAACCCGTATTTTCACGCGGGGACGGAGCATCAACTCGCCGCCGACCTGCGCTCGTTCGGCTCCATTTCGCCCGCGAAGGTTCCGTGGGAACTGGCGTTCGGCGATCATCTCACGGGAACGTTCGGCCCCATCTTCCTCCTGCTGCCCGTGGGAGTTCTCGCTTTGCGGCGGCGCGCCGGGCGCCTGTGCCTCGCCGCCGCCCTTCTGCTGGCCATCCCGTGGTGGTTCAATACGGGCGCCCGTTTCCTGATGCCGTCGGTGGCATTCGCCGCCCTGGCGCTCGGGGCGGCGCTGCCGCCGCGGCTGGCCTGGGCGGCCATCGCGGTTCAAGCCGTCCTGTGCTGGCCGCAAGTGATCGGGCTGTGGGAGACGCGGCCGGCGTTCCGCCTGCGGGAACTGCCGGTGCGCGCCGCGCTCCGCCTCACACCGGAACCGCAGTACATCCGCGGCCGTTGCCCGGAGTACGACGTGGCCCGGATGGTGGAAGCATCCACCCCGCCGGACGGCCGCGTCCTCTCGCTGCTGCCCGTCGCGAACGCCTACCTGGCGCGCGATGTCGCGGTGACCTGGCAATCGGCCGAAGGGGACCTCATGCTGGACGCGCTGCGCGCGGGCGCGCTCGACTCCGGCCTGCGCGAATGGCGGGCGGGCTTTCCGGCGCAGCCGCTGCGCGCGCTGCGGTTCCGCCTGGGGGTAGACGCCACCCCCGGGTGGGCCCTCGGCGAGGTGCGGGTCTACGCCGGCGAAGATGAGGTATCCGTCAGCCCGCAATGGACCCTGCGCGCCTGGCCGAACCCGTGGGAGGCGCCGCTGGCCTTCGACGGCAACCCGGCAACGCGCTGGCGCACGTGGGGGCCCGCGCGCACAGGCATGTTTCTGGAGACGCAGTTCGACCATACCCAACGGCTGACTTCGGCGGCTCTCTCAGCCCCCGGCGCCGGGTATTCCATCGAACTCTATGGGCAGGCGCCGGACGGCCGGTGGCATGTCCTTTCCAAAACCCTGGACGAGGGCCCCGGACGTTCGGCGGATTTACGCCTGGAGGCTGCCCTCGCGTTGCGCCGGGCGGGATTCCGTTACGTCCTCGCCCCCACGGGGAGCGGAGGCAACGCCCCCATCGGCAACGCGCTGGCGGCCCACGCGCCCGAGTGGGGCATGGAAATTGCCGGGTATGCGGGGCCGTTCGTGCTGTTCCACATCAAATAAGCGGTCGGCGGCCAGCCGGCGGCGATCGGCGATCGCCTCCGGCGGTACGCGCGATAATTGAATCCATGCAGAACATTCTCCCGGTCTTCTGTTTTATTGCCGGCTTCCTCCTGGCCTGGGCGGTCCTGCGTTCGAGGCGGCGTGAAACGGAGACGGCTTTCAAAGCCCTATCGGCCGACGCCCTGGCGCGCAACAACGAGGCGTTTCTGGCGCTCGCGCAGACCACGGTCGCGCCGGTGCGGGAATCGCTGGAACGGATGGACGGCAAGATCCAGGACCTGGAGAAATCGCGCGCCGGGGCCTACGCCACGCTTACCGAGCAGGTGCGCAGCCTCATCCAGACCCAGTCGCAGCTTCGCGCCGAAACCGGCAAGCTGGTTACGGCTTTGCGCTCCCCCGCCGCGCGCGGGCATTGGGGAGAAGTTCAGTTGCGCCGGGTGGTGGAGATGGCCGGCATGCTCGACCATTGCGACTTCCTGACCCAGGCTTCCGTAGCCACCGAAAATGGCCGCCTGCGGCCCGACCTGGTGGTGCAGCTTCCCGCGGGAAAGACCATCGTGGTGGATGCCAAGACGCCGCTGGCGGCCTACCTGGAGTCGATCGAGGCGCCCGACGAGGACACGCGGAAAGCGCGGCTGGCCGATCATGCGCGGCAGGTCCGGACGCACGTCACGGCGCTCGGCCGCAAATCGTACTGGGAGCAATTCGAGCCGGCGCCGGAGTTCGTGGTGCTGTTCCTGCCGGGCGAGTGTTTCTTCAGCGCCGCCCTCGAGAGCGACCCCTCGCTCATCGAATTCGGCGTGGAGCAGAACACCATTCTCGCCACCCCCACCACCCTGATCGCCCTTTTGCGCGCGGTGGCCTATGGCTGGCGGCAGGAACGGCTGGCGGAAAACGCCGCGGAGATCAGCGCGCTGGGCAAGGAACTCTACAAGCGCCTCTCCGACATGGGCGACCACTGGAACAGGGTCGGCAAGGGCCTGGAGCGGGCGGTGGAGGCGTACAACGGCGCGGTGGGCTCATTCGAGGGCCGGGTCATGGTGAGCGCCCGGAGGTTCGCCGAATTGAAGGCGGCGCCGCTGGGAGTGGAGATCCCGCAACTGGAGCCGGTGGACAAGAACGTACGGGGCGCGGGCTCTTAGGTGGATGAAGTCAAACCCCCAAAAGTCAATGGGCCACGGATTAACACGGATGAACACGGATTCAAGTACAAGAACACAAAGGATGTGTTCTGTGTTATCCGTGTTCATCCGTGGCTAATTATGTCTTTCCGCGCAGGGCGCGGCTACGGCGAGTCCGAGGGCCGGGCCGAAAGCCCGCCTGGACGGTATTCGGACATTTCGATCCGCAAAGCAATATGTCGCGGCGAGCGGTAGGACCGGGCTGGAAGCTGAGAAAACTCCAAAAGTCAACGGGCCACGGATGAACACGGATGAACCCGGATTCAAGTACAAGAACAAAAAGGATGTGTTCTGTCTTATCCGTGTGCATCCGTGTTCATCCG
>JAIQFU010000412.1 GCA_020073115.1 Terriglobia bacterium | reverse complement strand
CGCGACTTGTATGATGGCTTTGCCCTCCTGGTGGGTGACGTCTGGCGAAGCGCCCGGCCAAGGAACGATTCGCCAACGTTCATTATAGGAGGGCTTTTCTTTTGCTCAGGAACTCAAAGCTGTCTTGGACAAGAGTGATGCTGGAAGCCGGAAGCCTACCGTACATGGCGAGCACGTTTTCGATAATCACCGTATCCGCCGCCTGCGCCCCGTCTTTGGGAACCTCGATGCTAGCGGGAGCGTTGATAATCCCGAGCGGGCAGCCCACACCGGAACCGTTGATGATCCGGTTGTCCAGTTGCCACGCCAATTCAGCGCCCGCCACGCGCGGGACAAACGAACTAAGCGCCGCGCTATCCGCCAATAGCTCATCGGTGCTGTAGACCAGGGCCGCAACTTTCTTCAGGTTCAACTCGGTGCTGGCCAGTTTCGGCTTGGTGCCGCTGATGCTTCCGGCTTCCGCGATCCAGTAGCCGGTAACTCCACCAAAACGGGAACCGGTAGCACGGCTGGATTCATCCAGGCGGGGCATTTTGATGCCATTCGCCGAGCCCGAAATGGGGATATGTTGGCAGCGGGAAGCCACTTGCGAAGCCGCGTAGACGCGATCCAGCAGTTGAGTGCTGAAGTCGGACTGAACGAGGAAAGCGCCCTCCGCGGGGCTGGATTCGTTCATGCCGGAAGCGGCGCGCTCCGCGACTTCAAAGAGCCGGGCGTCCGGTTGACTTCCCCGGAATGCGGCGCGCTGTACGGCCTGGAGCTGGTCGCCAAAGTTGCGGAACGGACCGCCAGAGTACCCGCTAGACCTACTGGCCATCGATGTACTTACCGGTTCCCATCCGTTCTTGAGGTCGCGCAACTCGTCCTCACGGATAATCGTCTGATCGAGAGCCGCGATCTTTTCCTTGAGGTCCCTTATCTTGCGATCTTCGTCAGCGGTAAGCGTGGCGCGCTTTTCCTTTTCCATGGTCCGGAGGATGAAGTCCCACGAATCCAGGAGCTTGTTACGTTTGTCTTTGTTTTCAGAAATCACGTTGAGTAGTCTCCATTTTGGTGTGTTTCGCGGCAGCGAACCGCGGCGCGGGCGCAGAGCGTTCCCTATCAGGATCACTTGCGAGCGCGCGAACCCAGATGCACGCCTATCAGCACGCTTCCGGGGCCACTGGAGGATAAGCACGAACGCTTGGGGCTATCACCCGCCGCGCCGTGCGGTTGTAGGACTGAGACGCCCCGCGGGCTCCTATCGAAGCCGCGAGGTGCCTGTTAGTACTGCTCGCTCCATGCAACCGCGACTCCGGGTGAGTTGCGTTGCCGGTCCTGCTCCGCTTCGATGCTCCGGATCTCTTCGGTGAGTCCGTTGCCTCTGGTGACGAGCAGTGAGACTTTGGAATTTTCCGCCGCCGTGAGGGCGCGCGATTCCGAGAGCGCTGCGGTTAAGATGGCCTCCGCTTGCTCTGCTAGTTCGGTCCTCTTTTGTCGCAGTAGAACGTTTTGGGCCATCATCGAACCACCTCCATGCCGGCCATCGCGGTTTCCGTCGCCGAAATCTGCGCCCGCGTCGGATGACACGCCGTGCAACAATCGGGACAGACACAGGGAAGCCCCGGCGCGCTGTGCGTCCCATCGGCCATAACCGCCCCGCAACCAGCGCAACGGCCGTACCGCGAGAGCGCCTCATACCGCCATCGCGAGCTTGCGCGCACGTCCCGTAATTGGCAGAACGGGGTTGGCGCTGAGGGGCTCAAGCGGCCGGCCTCGCTTCCGCGACCAGGGCCGGGGATTCAAAGTACCGCTCAAGCGTGGCGCAGTGGACGAACCACCGCCCGCCGATCTTCTTCGCCCCGGGGAGCTTCCCCGACTTCGCCACCGCGCGGAGCGTATGCACAGACGTACCAAACTGCTGTGCGGCCTGTTCAATGTTCAGGAACGCCATAATATTTTTCTCCTGTTGTCTGTTGGTGTGCCCCGCGAGTGCGGGATTGACTGCCGAAGGAACTGTACTGCCCTTGCGCTTAACGCCTCAGACCCACTGAAGCGGACCAACTTCCCCTTCCAAAAGGGTTATCGGATAACTACCCCTGTTTTACAAGTGGATTCGATAATAACTTCCCTCTCCATTATGGTTATCGTATAGACCCCCCTGTTTTGCGCCTCGGTAAATCCCTGATTAATGATTGCTTACTGAAAACACGTAGCTTGCGGGTGCGGGCTTAATGATCGGACCTTAAGATACCGAATCGCAGGGTTTCTTTCCCCCTCACTACAGTTAGCGTTTTAGAATCCCGGTTTAAACATTCCGAAATGCTTTTCTTCGCGTTCCGCGCCGCTTTGCCCTCGGGTATCTTGTCTTTCCGTCTCTCCAGAGTTAATATCGCGCTGATGCGGCATTTTATTAGGCAGCCCCCTCTGTTTTACAGGAGGAATCCATAATTTTTCTGAGGGGGTCTAGCGGTTTGGGCCCTTTCGGACCCTTTCAGCCCCCATCTACTAATGAGAAAAAACACGAAAAGGTGTAGTCGCCCGCGAAGATTCCTGTGGAAAACGTGAAGATTTCTGTGGGGAAACGCCGCCGTAGACACAAAAAGGCCCCGCCGCTGGAACGACAGGGGCCTCCCGGTGCTGGAACATCGGGGTACCGAAAAACTCACAACAGTTCGCCGTTCGCCCGCACCCGGCGCGACAAGACAAACCCCGCCATGCTCGCCGATGAGAGCGTGGAGCCGATGGAAACGGGCTCCGGGCGCCCGTAATAGGCCCGCGCCGCGTCGCCGTGGTTGCGCTCGAAAATGGCGTTAGCGCGCGCGTCAGTGAGATGCTTTTTTCTTCGGGGCATTGCGGGTACCTTGGCGATTGGAGAGTAAGGCTTTGGCGAAAGCCTGCGCGACGCGAGCGATCACGTTCACGTCTGCGTTATTGAGGAACCCGCGCTCCACGCGGCCGAGGGCAACAATAACCTCCTGGCTACCATCGCACGACATGACGAGCTCCAGGCCGTTATGGGGTTTATCGTTTTTCTTGGCTTTCGTTTTCGGCATGATACTTCGGAACCTCCCTGTCCCGAAGTTTACTTATGAATTAGCGGCTAATTGAAGTCAATAGAAATCTCTCAGGATTTCTTCCGCGCGCGCCGTTTCTTGAGGCCCTGCGCTCGAATACGCTCACGGTCCTCTGGTGACAGGGCGGCGAGGCCGCGCGGCTTGGTGGGTTTCGTCTTCCCGCCCTTGCTGCCGATCTGGGCCATGTACTCGCTTACCGCCTCGGGGACGCGCTTCTTTGCCACGTGAAGATTTTAGCGTTGCGCATATCCGCAGCGCAAATTTGCGAACCACTAACGCCGCAACTGGTACGCGCGCGCGAGGTGCAAGGGTTCCACCAATCGCGGGGAGACGTTGACGGTTTCGGCGGCTTTACTGGAGGATCGGCCAATATCCCGCCGCTGCAAATCTGCACCGTCGGTAGAGTTCTGCTTCAGGTTGGCCGAACTTCTTTCCCGCGCCTCTTCCTCGAACATCGGCTTTGCCTTGGCTGCTACAGTGCCGCGCCCTGCGATTCCGGGCGCGCTGGCTGCGTCGGAAGGGGCAGGGGGGATGGTAGATAGCACCCCTTTTTCGCATGTCGCGTTCCCCGCACGGCCTTCGCCGCACCACAACGGACGTGAAGCGGGCTGTTGAGGCCGCACTCAAGCATCCCAAGTCGGACGGTATGTCTGACAATCAGATTTCCAAATACATCGGGTGCTCACAGACATGGGTATCAGAGATTCACAGGGGCATGAAGGAGACCCATCTTAGCGCCAACGCTAAGATGGCCAACGCTGACGCCATCACGAAGAAAACCGTCACACGTAACGGCACCACATACCAGCAGAATACCGCCAACATCGGCAAGGGCAAGCGGGATTTCCCATAGTGGCAAACTGGTATTCACCACGGCGATGTGTTACGAGCCGTAACAGGTTTTCAGGGTCCTTTTTCCATGTTACGGTCTGTCACGTGCTTGAGGTGTACGGACCTAAGTGAATGAAAAATAAACGCCATCCGGCTTTGCCCTGGGAAAACGGCAAATCTGGATAACGTGTCCGCGCGTGAATGAGACTTGCGCGTGGTCTACGATCTAAAGGACTTAGACTTTTTGACTCCCCCCGTGCTATCAACAACTTACGGCGTTGTCTTCTTCTTCGGCCTTCCCCGTTTTCGCAATGGCAATCCCATCACGAGCGCATAGGCGCGCATCCATGGCGTTAGCCTGAACCGCTTCTTTGCCATCGCCTGAAGTTGGAGTTCAAGCAAGGTCTTCGGTTTGGTTTCCTCTGTCTTCATGCTTCCCGCCCTTCCTGGTTGCTGCCGCACTTCGGACAAACGCCGCCCTTGAGCATCGCCCACTGATCGCACGCGGCACACTGGCCCCGAACTAATGCGGGGCGGTTCGCCGTCTTTCGCTTTGCCCGCTTCATGCTGCCTCCTCCGATTCGTCCTTCGCCGTTTCCTTCCGGGGTTGCGGTCCGGTAATGGTTGTCGGGTCGAAGTATTCCGTCTTCCGCATGGGCTCGTTCTTTGCCCGCCTCTCTTCCAGTCGCCGCCGTGTCTCTGGTGCCATCGTGTCTTCCGTCTGTGGCCGTGGCGCTGCCGATGCCGTCTCGTCTTCCCATCGCTCGCCGTTGAGCCACGTCGCGCCGTGGGGCCTATGCTGCGGTTCGCGGGTGAGCATCTCCGGTGTCTGTTCCCTGGTTGCGCTCATCACGCGCTGAAATCGCGCCTCCGTTTGGACGTGCCTACCGAACGCCTCCCGCGCCGGCCGCTTTGCCTTGTGGAGCCAATAGGCATCCCACCAGGCGGTAAACCAAGATTCCCGTTGTGGCGTCATCTCCCGGTTTGGTTTGGTGTGCTTCTTTGGTTCCGCCGTAGGCGAATCAGTCACCCGTGCATCGCCAGATGCACATGTATT
>JAIQFU010000411.1 GCA_020073115.1 Terriglobia bacterium | reverse complement strand
CCTCCTTCACCGTCTCGAATTTCTTGAGGGTGTCGAGGAGCTTGAGCGAGTTCTCCGTGGCCACGTTCTTCGGGCCGTTGTTGAACGCGGTTTCGAGCTGCTGGTAGGCCTCATCCTCCTGCCCCATCCGCATCAGGTTGATGCCGAGTTGCGAGCGTGCGCTGTACAGGTTGGGATTGAGCGCGATAGCCTTGCGGAGATACTGGATCCCCTCGTCGTACCGCCGGTTCAGCACGAAGAAACGGCCGATGCTTTCATACCCGGCGGCGTCCCTGGGGTCCCAGGGCGTCTCTTTCTTGTCCGCCAGAAGGTCCATGGCGGCCAGAACGGCCTTGGCCTGGACCGAGTTGGGGTCGATCTTCAGGGCCTTTTGCGCCTCTTCCGAGGCCCTGGCGTCGTCGTTGTCTTCCAGCGCCAGCTTGGCCAGCAGTTCCTGCGCTTCCAGCAACCTGGGGTCAAGCGTCAGGGCGGTTTTGGCGTACTCCGCGGCGGCGCCTTCAAAGCCGTCGGCGGCCACCAGCGCCAATCCCAGGTAAGCGCCGGCGCAGTCCTTCTTGATTCCCAGGGCCTCCTGAAACAGCTTCTTCGCTTCATCAGGTTGCGAAAACTCCAGGAAATGACGGCCCCAACGGACGCGGTAGTCGGGGTTCTGCGGGTACTTGGCCACGAGCGCGATGAAAACGTCGTTGGCTTCCTTGTAGCGCCCGGCTTTCCACAGCGATTCGGCCTGTTCCAGGGTTTGGGCGCCCAGCGCGGCCGCCGCCAGGAGTGCGGCTGCGCCAACCCGCAGGGTTTTCCTCACTTATCGAGCGCCTCCTGGGTCTGGGCGAGTTCAAGGAGGAGCGCCATGAGCTGCTTCCTGTACTCGTCCGTGGGAACGGCGGCTTTGTTGTACTTCAGCTGGTCGATGGCTTGTTCGATCTGTTCCTTCTTGTCGAGCAGCGCCCGTTTGGCGGGATCGCGCGCCGCGGCGGCGTTGGCGCCCAGCCGCACCAGGGTGAAGGCCGCCGCCAGCTTGCCCTCGCCGTTCTCGGCCGAGGGAGCGCGCTCGCCATCGCTCTTTCCGGTATCTTCCAGGACCGAATGTTCGGTGGCGAGGCGTTTCTGGGAATCGTAGAAATCGGCGGTTTTGCGCTGGGCGAAGCGGAAGGCCTCCAGGGCCGAAACGCTTTCGTTCTTGTCGGCGTCGGCCGCGGGGTCGCGCAGGGCTTCCGCCCAGTACCGGGCGAAGACCGTCGCGTTCTTCTCGCTGCCGGTCTTGGTCGCGGTGATTACCACTCGCGTGAGCTTCCTTAGCGAGGCGATGGCGCCGCCGCTGGAACTGGTCATATCCACCACGAGTTGGCGGTTGGCCGGGACCCGGTCGAGCAGCGAAGCCAGCTCCGTCCCGCTGATATCCGGACCGGGAATGTTGAACTTGTAGTCCACCCCATCGTACGAGCCGTGGCCGATCAACATCAGCACCAGCGCATCCGTGGACTTCGCTTCTTTGGCGATTGCGGCCAAACGGGTGCGGATCTGGTCCTTCGTGGGAGCCTCCAGGGTGGCGACCTGAGTATCGCCCCCCGCGCGTTTCAGGCTGGAATCGATATCCTGGGCCCACATCCTGAAGCGCTGGTCGTAATCCGGTTCGCCGCCCAAACCGGAGATCGTGACGTAAAAAGTGGTTGCGGAAGCGGAAACGGCGCCCAACAGCAGCATGGCCAAAACGTGCGGGAAACGTGGAGTGGGCCTCCGGCCTGCAATGCAAGCATTCGTGCGGGCATCATGCCGGCAGGAAAGCCGGCATGGCAGGCTGGAAGCCCGCTCCACCCCGGTTCTCCACACCCGTCTCATACCACGCCCCACTTCCGCCGCAGCAGCCACTCCGACGCCCTGATCCCCAGAGCCAGCAGAAACACTAGCGGCAGATCCCACAAGTCGCGGGTCTCGCGCGTCGTGATGCCTGCCTCGGAATAGGAGATCTCACTTGCAAGTTTGGACGTTTCCGACGGCTTATAGTACCGTCCGCCGGTCTGCTGGGCGAGCTTCTCCAGGAGTTCCCGGTTCTGGGACGTGTGGAAATTCTCAGCGACTCCATCTTCCCGGCGGAAGGTCAGCACGTCGTTGCCAATGGCTTCCTGCTCGCGTCCAGCCAGAATCTCGACCACGTAGGACCCCGGCTTCTCCGCGTTCCACTCACCGGAATAGACCCCCTCCTCGAGAGGCTGGGGCGGCAACTCCACTGTCGCGGAGACGCCCTCCGGCCCCATGAAACGGGCCTGCACCTTGGCGTTGTTTACAGGCTTGAATTCCTTGTCCCGGACCTCCACGCGCACCGGAACGCGCGTCTCGTCGGAAAGGACCGGCTTCGGCGTCGTACCCGTCACCTGCCCCGGGGTGTCCGTCACCAGGTACCGGAAGATCTGCTGCCAGAACGCCGGCTGGGTCTTATCGGCGTGGTCGGTCCACATCTTCCAACGCCAGCTTCCGCCGGTGGCGAACACCCCCGTGCGGCCGCGCCCATAGTTCTCGGTGACCAGAAGCGGTGAGGGCCGGCGGCCGGACGGCAGGACGTTCAACAGCACCGTGGCCCCGGGTTTGGGTTCGCCCACCTCCTGGTAGTTGGCGAGCTGCGGCATCTTCTTCCAGCGCTCGGCGTTGCGCGCGGGGTCGTCGTCCAGGCGGCAGATGATGCTCTCCGCGCCCGCGGGCGTCAGTTCCTGCCCGGTGAAATCGCGGTGAAACGTCGCTTTCGATTGGGGCAGCGCCACGGGCACGAGTTCCGCCAGGGGCGAAGTCTGGTACCCGCCGTCCGACAGCGCGGCCCGGCCGCCAAGGAACAGCAGTCCCCCGCCCCGCCGGTCCACGAAGTCGTGAATCAGGGCCTGCTGGGTCTGCGTGAAGTAATTGGCTTCCACGCTCCCGATGACGAGGCCCTGGTAGGCGAACAACTCCTCCGCCTTCGCCGGGAACCCCTCGGCCAGTTCTTTTTCGTCTTTCGTACCCTGGCGGTAGATCTTGTTCTGCGTGGTGCGCAGCATGCTCGCGATTTCGATGTTGGGATAGTCGTCCAGCGCGCGCCGGATGAACTTGAAGTCCCACCTGGGCTCGCCCTCAACGTAGAGGATGCGCGGCTTCCGGTTCTCCACGTTCACCAGCCGGGTGACCTTGTTGTTGAGCGCGCTCTCCTCGCCGGAAAGCGGGTCCACGGCGATTTCGAGCGTCTTTGGGCCGGCCGCGCCGCAGTCGAACACCAAAGACTCGCTCTGGATGACGCCGTCGGGTTTGAGCTTGATTTCCTCCGAGGCCAGCGCCTTCCCGGCGTCGCGCACGCTGAGCTTCGCCCTGTCGCCGGAGAAGCCATAGCTGCGGATACTTACCACGGCGGTGAGCTTGGATTGCGGCAACGCGCGGGCGGGAACCAGGGCGTCCTCGATTTCCACGTCTTTGTCGGGACGCTCGCGGCCGAAGCCGATCGTGTGGATCGGGATGCGCTGGCGGCGAATGGCGGAGATGGTTTGGAGGTCGATGCCGCCCGCGTTATCCGCGCCGTCGCTGAGCAACACCACAGCCCCCAGCGGCACGGAAGAGGATTCCGCCAGCACGCGCTCCAACGTATCCCCGATGCGCGTAGCCGGTTCCCCGGCCGTAAGCCGCTCCGTGCCGGAGATCCGCGTGGGTTCCTTGCCGAACCCGTATAACCGCACCTGGAACCGGTTCGACAGCGACCGCAGGAGCCCGCTCTCGAGCGTCGCCTTCGCCGCGGCCTCCCGCGTCCCCGATGAATCGGGAATCGACATGCTGTGGGAATTGTCCACCAGGACAGCCACCACGTTCTGTTGGGGCCTCAAGGTCGCCACGCTCAGCGCCGGATGCCACAGGAGAAATAGGATCAATGCCACCATGGCCGTTTCCAGCAGCCAGATGGCGATGGGCCGCGCCCCACTGAGCATTCCGTGATTGCGCCGGACGTGCCAGAAGAGCAACCCCGCCGCCGCGGCGATCGCCGCCGCCAGCAGCCACAGCGGCCACGGCGTCAGGAACACGAAATGACCCTTTTGGAAAAGGCTCGCCGGGTATTTGAACAGGAGTTCGAACATGCTGTCTAGTCCGGAAGATAGTCCAGATCTAACTATAGACGTGCAGGATGCATCCGTGAGTTACAGACAACCGCGGCCCCCGGGGAGATTCATTTTGCGGATGCATTTCCGCTGCTGGCCTCTTGTGGACAGGATATCACCCCGTGTACGCGAGGCCCTCGCCGGTAGAGCCGGCCGGAGGCCCGGTCCTGCAGCTTTACCGCTATACTGGAATTCTCGAACATTTCCGTGCAAGACTCCATCCGGATTCGCGGAGCGCGGGTCCACAATCTCAAGAACATTTCGCTCGATATCCCACACAACCAGTTGACCGTCGTCACCGGCGTGTCGGGTTCCGGCAAGTCGTCCCTGGCCTTCGATACCGTTTACGCCGAAGGCCAGCGCCGCTATGTCGAATCGCTCTCCGCTTACGCGCGCCAGTTTCTGGAGCGCATGGAGAAACCGGCGGTGGAAGATATCGACGGCATCGCGCCGGCCGTGGCGATCCGGCAGAAGAACACCAGCCGCAACCCGCGCTCCACGGTGGCGACATCGACCGAGTGCTACGATTTCCTGCGCCTCCTCTATGCCCGCGTGGGCCGCACCTTCTGCCCCCAGTGCGGAACGCAGGTGCGGCGCGATACCGTGGACGAGGTGGCCTCGCGCCTTCTGGCTCTGCCCCAAGGCTCGCGCTGGTACGCCCTGTTCCCCTGCGGCGCGCACGCCTCGACCCAGGCCCTGCGGGACCATCTCTTCGAACTGCGGAAGAAGGGCTTCACCCGCCTCTATCAGGGCGGGCGCCTGTTCGAGTTCTCATGCAGCGGCCGGGCCTGTACGGCCCTTGCGCTTTAACGAGAAGTTCCAGTGCAAGACCTGCGGCGCGGAGTTCGCGGTTCCGGAACCGATCCTTTTCAGCTTCAATTCGCCCGTCGGCGCCTGCCCGCGTTGCCAGGGGTTCGGCAACACCATCGATTTCGACATGGACCGCGTGATCCCCGACAAGTCGCTTTCGCTCGATGCGGGCGCCGTGGAGCCGTGGACCAAGCCGAAACACCGCTCCTGGCTGGCGAACTTCCGCAAGTCCGCGGGCCGCGAGGTGCGCTTCAACATCGCTTTCTGCGATCTCACCGAAGCCGAGCGCGACACGGTTGGCGCCTTCATCCGGCGGTTTTTCGATCACCTCGAAACCAAAAAGTACAAGCTGCACGTCCGCGTTTTCCTGAGCCGGTACCGCGGCTACGCGCTATGCCCCGAGTGCCGCGGGGCGCGTCTGCGCAAAGAGGCGCTCTACGTGCGGGTGGGCGGGAAGGACCTTGCCGAGGTCGTCCGGATGAACATCGCCGAAGCGCAGCAGTTCTTCGACGGGCTGGAGTTCACCCCTGAAGAGACGGCCATCGCGGATAAGATCCTGGTCGAAATCCGCCAACGTCTGAAGTTCCTGAACGATGTGGGGCTGGACTACCTCACTCTCGACCGCCTTTCCTCCACGCTCTCCGGGGGCGAAGCGCAACGCATTCAGCTCGCCACCTGCCTGGGCTCACGGCTGGTGGGCGCGTGCTATGTGCTGGACGAGCCCTCCATCGGGCTGCACAGCCGCGATACGGGGCGGCTCATCCGCATCCTCGGAGAATTGCGCGGCCTGGGCAACACCATCCTGGTGGTGGAGCACGATCCCGAGGTCATGCGGGCGGCGGACCACATCATTGACCTCGGTCCGGGCGCCGGCGAGCACGGCGGCCACGTGGTCTTCGAAGGCACGTTGCAGAAGCTGGTGGGGAACGGCGGCGGCTCGCTGACCGCACGCTATCTGCGCGGCGATCTGCGCGTATCGGCTCCCCGGACGCGCCGCCGGCCCGATCCCCGGCGGACGCTTCGGATCTCCGGCGCCCGCGTCCACAATCTGAAGAATATTGAGGTTGAGGTTCCCCTGGGCATGATGGTAGTGGTCACCGGCGTTTCCGGGTCGGGGAAGTCCACGCTTGTCCATGACGTGATCTTTCGCTCCCTGGAGGCCCTGCACAAAGCGCGCGAATCCGATGCGGATGCGGACTTCGACGCCGCTTCCGAAGCCCTGGCGGAAGGACCCCGCCTGGCATGCCGGAAATTGCAGGGCGCCGAACTGATCGTCAACACGGTGATGATCGATCAATCGCCCATTGGCCGCACGCCGCGCTCCAACCCGGTGACGTACATCAAGGCCTTCGACATTATCCGCGGCCTGTTCGCCTCCACGCGCGACGCCGAAAAACGCGGGTACGGCGCGGGGCACTTCTCGTTCAACATTCCCGGCGGGCGCTGCGAGACCTGCCAGGGCGATGGCACGGTCACGGTGGAAATGCAATTCCTCGCCGACGTGGAACTGGTGTGCGACGAGTGCAAGGGAACGCGCTACAAAAGCGGGGTCCTGGAGATCCGCTACGGCGGCTTGAATATTCACGAAGTTCTGCAGCTCACGGTGCGCGAGGCCCTGGGCTTCTTCCGCGATACCCCGCGCCTGGTGCACCGCCTGAAGGTGCTGGACGACGTGGGACTGGGGTACCTGCGGCTGGGGCAATCGGCCACCACGCTTTCCGGAGGGGAGGCGCAGCGCGTCAAGCTGGCGGCGCACCTGGCGCTGGCGAGCTGCGAAGGGACCTTGTTCATCTTCGACGAGCCGACCACCGGGCTGCACTTCGACGACATCGCGAAGTTGCTCGCTTCATTTCAGCGGCTGATCGAAAACGGCGGCAGCCTGATCGTCATCGAACACAACCTGGATGTCGTCAAAGCCGCGGATTGGGTGATCGATCTCGGCCCGGAGGGCGGAGACGCCGGCGGCGAAGTGGTCGCGGCCGGCCCGCCGGAAGCGATTGCCGCCGTAGAAGCCTCGTACACCGGCCGTTACCTTCGCCCGGCTCTGTAGTTCCGTGGAGTGGGCCTCCGGCCGGCCTCCGGCTTGCCATGCCGGCATTCGTGCCGGCATCCGGATCGGACCTACGGCAGTATCAACGGCGATTCCGCGGGCTCCGGCCCCTCGGCGGAGCCGCCCATTCTGCGCAGCGCGTCGATGAATGCCCGCCCACGCGGACGTCCGTTGTTCCGGCCTTCCGCCACATGGCGCAGGAAGACAAGCATCCGGAGCACGTCGCTATCGCGCGTTTTCGCCATGCCGAGTTCCCTCCGTTCAGTCTGCCGGAAACTCTCGACCCCGTCCTGAATGGCGCCGAAGACACCGCCGGCCAGCGGGTTCTGCGGCCGCGTTTCGTAGTACAGGCCGCTGTCCATGGTCCGATAGGTCCGGATCAGGGCATCGAGCGCCTCGCGGACATCGGAGTCCACCACTCCCGGGTTCTCGAGAGCCGCCACCGCCGTGTGCGTCCCCAGGTACTCAAAAAGAGCCTCGTGCTCCCTGAGAAACTCGCGGGAGATCTCCACATCGCGGTTGGGCAGCGACTCGGGATCGACCGGCGCCTCTCTTTCGAACTCGTGCTTGCGCGCCCCCTGGAGGTATTCGCAATCCAGAGG
>JAIQFU010000410.1 GCA_020073115.1 Terriglobia bacterium | reverse complement strand
GGCGAAGCGGACCCTTGACTCCGCCCCCGGCCTTCCGTAGCATCTCGCTGGAAAGCGAAGGGGAGAAGACGCTCAAGGATCGAGCGGCGGACCGGATCACCCACAGATTCTGCTACAGAGCCGCCTTTCGAGGCCCGCGAAGGCCAACGCCCGAGTCGTCCCGGCGATAACGGCGGTATCGAAGCCGAACAAGAGGCCGCCCAGAGCCGCCACCGCGGCGCTGCGGAAGACGTAGGGGTTCAGCCTGCTGCTTCGTGATGCTGATGCAGGACCGGGACTCAAGTATTTGTCTCCGAATTGAACTGTGATATCGGCGCGCTACACGTTAAAATGCTCGAGGCTGAACGTGGCGCCTCTCAGTGGCCACACCTTCAGCGACTCGAGGCGGACTGTAGGATTCGGGCGGTTGCCTGGAGTGGGAGGGCCGCCGGGGCTCGCGGCTCCACGTCCCGCTCCCGAGGGCGCGCCCGGCCCTACGCCACTCGCCACAGGCGCGCCAAAGCCTCCTCCCCGGCCTCCGAACATCCCGCCGCTCCGGGCGAGCACCGCGATACCCTGATCCTCGCGCGCCGCGTCCACCGGGTTGTACACGGCTGCAATCCCGTCGTCTACGTAGACCTCAATGCATCGTTTGTCCAGGAAGATGCGCAGCTTGCGGCGGCTTGCGTTTCCGACATAGGTCCGGACGCTTCCCACGAAGAGATTCCCGCGTTCGAGTGACACCACCACGCCTGGCTTGCCCGCAGAAGAGCGGCGCAACTCGAACGCAAACCCGCCACCGCCGCTGAACTCGGCTTCTATTTCGGTTGCATCTCCCGGCACGCCTTCCAGAACCAGGGGTTTCTCTCCAAGCTCAGCCGCCGGAAACGTCTTGGGTTCTCCTCTCAAGCCGGCGAACTCGGGCGCGGGTTGCTGCCGAAGAAAACCATCGGGACCGATCGACAGGATTCTGGGAAGCGTCATCACGCCGTTCCAACCCTTTTCCTGCGGCTTGTTGGTCCGTCCCCAGAGCCAGAGGATGGTCCGGCCCTTGTCATCCACCGAGATATTGCTTGCGTAGGCATCGCCGGCGTCGAGCACGGCATGGCACTCCGGCGTGAATCGAACGCGCTCCAGATCCAGATCGCCCACGTAGTACTCGCACGGGCGATGCGGCGAGACGACCAGGACCCACCGGCCGTCGAGCTTGAACAGGTTCGGGCACTCGATATTGAACGTGTCGCGCTCGAGGGCGTGGAAGACCGCGCCCAGGTGTTTCCACTCCGTCAAATCCGGCTTGGCCGCGCGATACAACTGCACCTGGCCGGCGCCGCCCCGCCCGCCGGGCGCGTTGCCGCCGCAGACCATGTAGACCTGGCCGCCCTCGCGGAACAGGAACGGGTCGCGCCACTGGCCGACAGAGATCGATCCGTGAGCCGCCGAGGTGAGCACGGCCTTGGGATACTTGTCCCAGGCGATCAACTCGTCGTCTTTCGGAATCATCATCCACTGTTCCGGCTGCGGCCGCCCGATCGACGTATAGATCAGACGTGGGCGCCCGTCGTCCGCCAGGACCGCTCCGCCGGAGAAGATCGCCCGCTCGGCGTACTCGGCCGAAGGCCAGATCGCGATCGGCAAATGCTCCCAGTTCACCAGGTCCCGGCTTCGCGCGTGCCCCCAATGCTGATTCCCGGCCCGCGGAGCGAACGGGTTCAACTGGTAGAAGAGGTGATGCCAACCTTTGTAGAAAATGGTTCCGTTCGGATCGTTGTTCCAGTTGGCCGGCGGGCGGAAGTGATAGATCGGCCGATCCGGATCGGCTTCCGCAATCGGGATGGCCGCGCGCACGCCTTCCATCGCTTTTTCCAGAGCCGGATCCACGCCGGCGGCCGGAGCCACCGGGGCGAACAAGCCGGCCGAAGCGCCGATGAACTGTCGTCGCGTTCCCATAGGTGATCTCAAGTCCTCCACTGATCAATATGCGCTTAATGGAACGCGCCCGTACCACGTCCCGAGGAATCCGGACCGGTTGTCGCCCCACACGACGTGCAGGTACGCGTCGTCCAGATCGAGCGAGGAGAGGTCGTCGCCGAAACCGAAGTTGCCTCGCCCCAGAATCAGCGGGGGCGAAACTGCGTGGCTAACCCGAACCGTCTTGAACGTTCGGCCCCCATCGCGCGAAACCGAGGACCACACATCGTAACTCCGGTCCGCGTGGACTGCCTTCCACATCAGGCCAAGATCTCCCCTAGGGGAGTACTTCATCGCACGGTGTCCGAAGTTCTCGCCTTCAGGGATTTCGGCCGCCGTCACTGGCGGCAACCAGGTCTTGTCGCCATCCTCTGTCAGCGAAATGACGATCCGCTGTCCGGATTGGCGCGCGATGGCGTATCTGCCTTCTTTGCCCGGATCCACGGCGAGCATGGCGCCGCCGCCCATCCCTCCGAAGCCGCGTCCGCCCCGCCCCGCGCCCGCTGGCGGATTGCCCGAGGCCGGCGCACTTGCGGGAAGGGGCGGGATCACCTTGTAAGCGAACGTTTTTCCATCATCCGCGCTGGTTCCCAGCACCGTGCACGGACACTGCGCATTTTCAGCGGCCGGAACCTTGCTGGCGCTGTAGGTCACCACCAGCCGTCCATGCGCGGCGCCGAATCCACCGCGCCCGCCGGGGTATTCGTCGGAATCGATCGGATAGATCATCCCCCAGGTCCGCCCTTGATCGTGAGAAGCGCGGATGAACGTTCTTCCTCGCGATACCGAGGGCGGCGGGTAGCCGGTGTAGCCCTTTCCCGGGAGTGCGGGGTCCACCTTCGGGCGCTCCACGGTAGCCGGGTCTACGGTGTAAGCCGAACCGGTCCCACTCAGATAAATGGTCCCGGTCTGCGGGTCCGCGGCGAAATACGGGCGGTCCAAGGGACTCACTTGCTCGAATACCGGGTGCACGTCCGGCGGATAGAGTTGGGGTGATCGAAGCGGATGCACATATTGGGGGCTGCTCCAGGTCGTTCCCTTGTCGGTGGACCAGGCAATGGCTGACCCCCCGCCCGGGTTCCTGGGCTCGCCGTTCTGGGGCGAATAACCATCCTCGTAACCCGCGGCGCCGAGGTTCATGTACGCCAGGCAGCCCACATACAGGGTCCCATCCGGCCCCGCTCCGGCAAATGAGTCGCTGCAGCGGTTCTTAGCGAGGGTTTTGCGGATCTTATCTTCGCCGAACGTCCACGTTTTTCCGCCGTCGCGCGTCACGGCGATATCCGTGCGAGAACCGTCGGGAACGGAAAGTTCCTTCACCCGCATTTCCACCATGCCCGGTTGTCCTCGTGTGATGGGCGACTCCCCTGTGGGCAAGTGGTTCAAAGTCGCCATGGCCGCCACAATAATGTTGTTGCGGTCCTTGGGATTGACGCTGACGAACGGCTCGCCGGCGCCGCGGTTGGGACTGCCCAGGAGCAGGTATTCCTCGGATTGCGGCGGACTCGCCGGCTGAGAGAGAAGCACCGACGATATCAGAACGGCGCCGATACTTGCCGTGAGAGAAAACCGGATATTTGTCGTCATAGTCTTGCCTCAACCCCAGCTCACTCGTCAGAACTTCAGCGCTCCATTGACCTGCACCGTCCGGCCGGCGGATACCGAACTGACCGTGCCGAAGGCCGCGGAAAGAAGGTTCGTGGTTGGATTGCCCCAGCGATGGAAATTGAAGGGGTTGGTGGCATCCAGGCTGAAGTCGAACGTCAGTCTTTCCTTGATCTTGAACAGCCGTCCCACGGTGAGGGACTCCTGCTTGCCCCAGAAACCCCGGACCCAACTGAGGCTCGGCGCCAGCTTCCCGAAGTTGAAGCCCGTCGATGGCGAGAACGCGGCCGAGTTCAAAAACTTGCTGGTAGCCGGGTTGAAGTCGCGCGGATTGGTAACGCCATACGGCGATACGCCCAGCACCGCGTTCGCGCGCTGGCCGTAACCTACCTGGCCGAGACTACCCGATGCGCCCGAAACGCCCATCGCCGATCCGGAGTTGTACTTGACGAAGCCATTCACTTTCCAGTCCGAGACGACGGCGTTCAGCGGCCGGGAACCTGTGCTCATGCCGCCTTTGCCGAACGGCAGGCTGTACGCCCAACTGAAGCTGAAGGTCGCGGCCGGCGAGCCATCCAGTTGAAAGAGCCTGCTGCCAGGATACTGGTCCGTCGCCAGGTTGAAGATTTTCATCCAGGTGAAGAATCCGAAGAGAGTCAACCCGCGCGACACTCTCTTATTGGCCTTGATCTGAAGCGAGTTGAATTTCTGCTGCCCCACGGGATCGGCGACCCCGCCGCCGAAGGACCCCCCAAAGAAGGTGCCGCCCGTGGTGACGGACGTGTACTGCGGGTTCGGCCGCAACGATTGGTAGACCGTGTTCGCCCCCTTTTGCGTAACGAACGCGGGATAGGGAGGCGTGAACCCGGCGGCAATGGCGGCCGGCGTTGTGATTGCCGAGAGCAGCAGGTTCCCGTATTGCAGCCCGGATAGCGGCATGTAGTTGTAATTGGTGGAAAAGCCCAGATGAGTGGACCGGCTGCCGAGATAGCTGGCTTCCACGGAGAGATCGCGGCCGATCTCCCGCTGAATGCCGAATGTCCAGTCGAGAGTCTGCGGCAGCCGCGTGCCCGTCCACGGAATGTAGGTGATGGCCTGGCCGTTCAGAAACGACGGGTTCATCACCGGCGGCCTGGAAAAGCCCTGCGGGAACGTTCCGGTGGCCAGGTTATACAGCGGCGTGTAGCCATCGGGCGAACTGAACGACGGCGTGTTTCCGAAACCCGCCGAGGGGGGCGATGCGCTGTTCCCCGCGTTCGCATAGTAGATCCCGACCGACGTGCGAATCACGGTCTTGGGGTTGGCCTGCCAGGCGATGCCGGAGCGCGGGGCGAAGCCTTTCTTCCAGGCGTCCTGGAAATTTCCGCCAATCCGCCCAGGCCCGTTTCCGATGAACCCAAGGGCGCCCGGCCGTCCGCCGGCGCCGGGGGTGGCGAGCGTC
>JAIQFU010000409.1 GCA_020073115.1 Terriglobia bacterium | reverse complement strand
TCAAAAATGAAACCGCCGCCATGTCCGCTCTCGTCCTTCGGCGGGGCGCTCTGGTGAAATGAAAAGCTGAAAATCTTCAAGGCCAGGTTGGCGCCCCGCGAAGCAGGCGCCGGAAGAGATTTCGCAACTTCTTGCCTCCCGGCAATTTCCATCGGCATGATCAAGCGCTGCAGCGTCTGTGACGCGATCATGCGCTCAAACGCGCCCAGCAGCGTGGGCAGTGGGATGGGCAGCTTTATGTGCTCGAGCAGCCAGCGCAGGTTTTTCAGCGCGAAGGGCACGCTCTGCAGGAAATGCGGCTTTCGCTCATAAAAGCCGCGGAACCCATACGCCCCCAGCGCTTGCATAATGCGCACATGGACAAAAGCGTAGTAATGGCGCATGAACTCTTCCTGCGTCAGCGTGACGAACTGCGCGAGAGTCGCCAAGTAGCCCTCCAGCAGATGCTGGCGCAGCGCGGGAGGCAGGTCGGCCTTGGCGTCATAAAGCAGGGAAGCAAGATCGTAGTGCAACGCGCCTTTGCGCCCACCCTGATAGTCCAAAAAGAATGGCTGGCCATCGCGCAGCATCACGTTGCGTGACTGGAAGTCGCGATAAAGAAAATAGTCGCGGCTGGCGGTCAGCAGAAACCTGGTCAGGCGGCTAAAATCCTTTTCCAGCTCCTGCTCGTTGTAGGGAATTCCCGCCAGCTTGAGAAAGTAATACTTAAAGTAATTCAAGTCCCACGCAATCGACTGACCGTCAAAGCTAGAGCGCGGGTAACAGAGTTTATAGTTCAGGTCCCGCGAAGCTTCGATCTGGAAGCGCGGCAGTTGCGCCACCACCTTGCGGTAAGCCTCAACCACCTCGGGCGCCACGTTGTCTCCTACCCTGTTTTTCGAGAGAAATTGAAACAGCGTGACGTCGCCCAGGTCTTCTTCCAGGTAAGCGCCCGCCTCCAGTTCCGCTCCGTAAATCTGCGGCACGGGCAGGCCACGCCTGCGGAAATGGCGCGAGAATTCCAGGAAAGCGACGTTCTCCTCGCGCACGTCATACAGGATACCCACCGCGCTCAGATCCTGATGGGCGAGCCGAAGGATATTGCGGCCTGACCCTCCCAGTTCGCCCTGCAAGGGCTGTATTCGCTCCACAGGAAGGCGAAAATGCCGCTCAAAAAGCTGTTTCAGAACATCCATGGATTCTGTTTGCAACCGTCAGCGCCTTTTGTCTCCATGGTAATTCACCCACACCACGCCCCCGAAACACAAATTGGCGCACGGGGAACTCCCCGGTCATCGCAGACTCCGCGGAAGCGGCGTTCTGCGGCGGGGGGTGTATGGCCGGCAGCGGACACGATCCGAGCGGACGGGTCACTACGGGGCCCAGCAGTTGGCGCTTGCTTCAGCGGATCGGCTCGAAGACAGATTCGACGGGCTTTGTTATGACGAAACCGTCGATGTTGTGGTCCGTTATGCGAAAAGTGCGCTGGGCAAGCACTCGTCCCAATGGCGGACGGCCTCGACGAGCCAGAGTTTATGTTCCGGGCGGCAGATTTGTGAGAAGGAATCGGCCACCTTCGGTAATCACGCCCGCATTTCCCCCTAAATCCATTTTCAGGGCGAGGGATGGCGTTCACGGCTGCGAACTTGACGGGCCGGGAGTCCGGATCAAGCAATATAGCCACTGATAGAGCAGCGCTGCTCCGCTCCTCGGCGCGATACGGGGACGGGGCGATGGGAAACCATCGGAGGAATCCTTACGAACGGAGCCGCGATTAGCGACAGACTGCGAGGCATATCCCTGTTCGATTCTGACACCAAACCATCGTGATTGTTCCCGCGACGGCTCTGGCCGGAAATGGGGTTCCGCTGTCCGGATTGCGAGGATCGCGGCGGCGCCGCTGGACCGATCAGCGGATGCGCTGGCACGCTCTCCGAGCCGTGAGGGTAGTGCAGCCTTGGGCTGCATGGCGGACGGCGTGTTCAACGGCGCTCCGCGCGCCACACGAACTCGGCGATGCGCGCGGCCAGTTGGGACCGCAGACCGGGTGGCAGGTTATGTCCCATTCCCTCGATCAGGACGAGTTCCGCGCCGGGAATGGCTTCAGCCGTCGCTCGCCCGCCGCTGACGTCGCACATGCGGTCAGCGAAGCCGTGAATCACGAGGGTGGGGACCGCGAGATGCCGTAGACGTTCGGTGCGATCGCCGGAGGCGACCGACGCGACCGCCTGACGAGCCGCGCCGATGGGAATCGTAGGAGCGGTCGTAGGCGCGGCCTGCTACTGCAGCGACGTCCTTCTCGTCCGTCGCATATCCAGGCGAGCCGACGGCGCGGGAAGCTCGGAGCATCTGCTGAATCACTTCGTCGCGCGTGGTTGCACGCGGGCCGGAGAACACTTCGCGGAGTGCGTCCGACGAGGGCTGCCCGACTGAACTGTTGCCCGTTGTCGACATCATCGAGGTGAGAGAGCGGACACGCTCCGGATGCTCGATTGCCATCGTTTGCGCAATGAAGCCTCCCATCGACGCGCCGACGACATGCGCCTTCCCGAAACCGAGCGCGTCCAGCAACCCTACCGCGTCGGCAGCCATATCCGACAGCGTGTAGGACGCAGACGACAGGTCGCCGGCGAGCGCCGCGGGTACGTCCGGAGGCGGGGCATTCGTCAGGTGTGTGGAGAGCCCGGAGTCACGATTGTCGAAGCGGATGACTTGCAGGCCGCGGTCGACGAGGGCATGGCAAAACGCGTCCGGCCAATGAATCGATTGCGCGGCGATCCCCATGATGAGCAGCACGACAGGCGCATCGGGGTTCCCGAGGCGTTGGTAGGCGATGTCGATCCCGGCTGGCCCGACCTTTGACGCCTCCTCCTCCACGATAGACGCATCGAACCCGTTCACTCGTTCGGACATGCCACCCCCCGCTTTTTGCTGTTGCCTACCGGCTCTGACTCTGGCCCTTCCGGCCGCAGCGTCTGTGCCGCCTCCCGCGGCTGAGCCTCTGGGAAGCAGGATGTTTCGTTTGTCGATAATACCCGAATACAAACTCGAAAGCTAGTCTTGTTTTCAACGGCTTAGGGTTGCTATAAAATCGACGCATCGCTCCGAGACGGTGCGGTGTAACTCGCCGAGCGTCGAGTGGCGCCGGCAGCTGCCCACCTTCCATCCCATCCTGAGCTGACCGTGAACGTGTGACGCGCAGTCTCGGGTGCAAACTAGGGCTTGACACCGATATATATGCTGGCATATAGATATTAGTAATGAGGGAAGAAGATCCAGTTTGCTTCCTGCCGCTTCACCACAACTGGTTCCACATTCTGCTGTCATTGGTCGGCGCCGAGCAGCATGGCTACGGCATTATGCATGAAGTCCTCGATCGGACCAATGGAACGATCCGCATCTGGCCCGCCACTCTTTACGGCTCCTTAAAACGACTCATCGCCGACGGGCTGATTGAAGAGTCCGACGAGCGGCCCGTGGCGGAGCTGGATGACGCACGCCGCCGCTATTACCGGTTGACGCGGCTCGGACGAACCGTGCTCGAACTGGAATGCGAGCGGCTGCAACAGATGGTGCGGATGATGCAAAAGAAGCGCCGCCAGGAGGCCTGCCAATGAACCCCCGGGTGAACGTATGCCTGACCCTCTATCGACGCCTGGCGAGCGCGTATCCGCACGAGTTCCGTATGTTGTACGGAGAAGATCTCGAACGGCTGGGCGAAGACGCCGCTCCCGAAACGTGGCGGCGTTACGGTTGGTCCGGCCTGGTGAGGCTGCTCGCCGATATTGCCGTCCGCCTGCCCGGCGCTTATCTCGCCGAGATCCGGCAGGACATCATCTATGCTCTGCGGGCGATTGCCAAGGCGCCGGGGTTTGCCTCAGTGGCGGTGCTTTCGCTCGGCGTCGGCATTGGAATTTGCTCCGCGGTGCTCAGCGAATGCCGTGCCATTGTAGGGCCGGCCCCCGGCTTGCGCGATCCCGCAACGCTGGCGACCTTCATCTGGACCCAGGTTTCCTATCCGTATTTCGAGCGCTACCGGGATGCCCGCCAGACAGTGGCCGCAGCCGCGGCTCTGGTTGGACCGGCGCCGTTCGCCGTGACGCTCCCCGGGGACAAAGGCCCGCGGGCGGAGCGAGTTTCCGGGCACCTTGTTTCGCCCGAGTATTTCACCACCTTGGGTGTGGAGGCGGCCTCCGGCCGGGTTTTCGCACCGGAAACGGAGAAGCCAGGCATGGCTCCCGTCGTGGTGGTCAGCGACCGCTTCTGGCGCACTCACCTTGGCGCGGACCCGCACGCGGTGGGAGGAGCCCTGCGGCTGAACGGTTCGACGGCCACCATCGTGGGCGTCGGCCCCAAGGGCTTTCTGGGGATCTGGCCGCAGAGCCCGGCCGATCTGTTTGTGCCCGTGACGTGCGGCGTTTCGTTGGCTCCCGAACTGAGCGGCGATCCACTCCATCGCAGTGACCGCGAGATTTTTCGCGTCGTCTTTCGGCTGGCGCCCGGTGTGACGCTGCCCGCGGCGGAAGCCGCTCTCGATGCCCAGACCCGCGCTCTCGACCAGGAGACCGGAGACCGGCGCCTCCGCGATCGCAAAGGCCACGTGGTGCGGCTCATGCCGGCCGGCGCCGTTGGTTACGCCACACCGGAGCAGCACGCGCTCGTCGACACTTTCAACGTGGTCCTGTGGGCGCTGGTCGTCTCGCTGGTGTGCGCCAACCTGGCTGGTCTGCTACTGGCTCGCGGCAGCCAGAGGAGGCGGGAGATTGCTATTCGTCTTTCGGTGGGCGCCAGCCGGGCGCGCCTGGTCCGGCAGTTCCTCACCGAAAGCGTGCTCCTGTCTTTCGCCGGTGGGCTGGCCGGCATCGTGCTGGCCTATTGGATCACACATGTACTCTCGTCTCTCCCGCTACCTTCGCAGATCCCGCTCGAGTTCAACTATCACACATGTACTCTCGTCTCTCCCGCTACCTTCGCAGATCCCGCTCGAGTTCAACTGCCGGATCGATCTCCATGTGCTCGCCATCACGCTGGCCATTGCGCTGGCCGCGGGCATAGGCTTCGGACTGGCGCCGGCGCTCTCTTCGACGCGCACCGACATCGGCGCGACTTTGAAAGAGGGCGCGCAAGCGCCGCTGCGCGGCTATCGCCGTTTCGGCCTGCGCAATCTCTTCGTGGTCGGCCAGATGGCGGCATCCCTGATGCTTCTGCTGGTCACCTGGTTGGTGGCCCTGGCTTTCCTCGGCACGGCCCGCCTCGACACCGGCGTCGACGTCGCCAATCTCAACCTGATTTCGCTCGACCCGGTACGGGACGGCTATTCCCCGGAGACAGTCGCGGCGCTGTTTTCCAACCTGCCCGGCGAGCTGTCGCGCGTCAACGGAGTTCGCGCCGTGGCGTTGACCGGCAGCGCTCTGCCCTCCCACTCGGATGCTACGCGCATTTCGGCTCCCGCCGTCGACGGAAAGGTTGGCCAGGTCCTCTACTCAGCGTACCGCGAGCGCATCGGGGCAAATTACTTCGCCACGCTCGGAGTGCCCTTGGTGCGCGGGCGCGAGTTCGACCTGCACGAAGGCGGACAGGGTGGGCCCGCCATCCTCAGCCAAACCGCCGCGCACGGCTTGTTCGGCGCCGATGACCCGATTGGCCGCCGCATTCGCGATGGGGAACGGACCTACACGGTGGTTGGCCTGTCGCGCGATATGCGAACGGGGCTGTTGACGCCCAACCCGATGGCCACGGTATTCCTGCCCCTTACGCCCGAGTGGCTTGGCAAGAACACGGCGGGGCGCGTTACCATCCTGGTGCGCGGCACGGAGGGCCGAGACACCATGGCGGCCGTGCGCAACCGCATCGCATCGCTTCATCCCGATCTGACGGTTTTCGACCTGCACACCATGCAAGACGATCTCGACCGGCTGAACTCGCTGGCCCAGTGGGTTTCCGCGATTTACGTGATTCTGGGCGTCTTCGCGTTGCTGCTGGCATGCATTGGTCTGGGCGGAGTCACGGCATACGCGGTGGTGCGGCGGCGCAAGGAGATTGGCATCCGCATGGCGCTCGGCGCGCGCGCCCGCCAGGTGCGGGGACTGGTGCTGAGGGAAGGGACCGCGCTGGTGGCGGTGGGCTCGGTGCTCGGCGTCAGCGGAGCGTTTGCCCTGGCGCGTGTATTCGCCGCTTATAGCGACGTGTTGGCGCGGAACTTCGGGCATCGCATCGACAATCCGCTTCTGCTGGTGGGAGCGCCGCTCATGCTGGCAGGCCTGGCGATGCTGGCCTGTTACCTGCCGGCGCGGCGGGCCACCAGGATCGATCCCATGGCAGCGTTGCGAGAGGAGTGACGCGGGCTTGCACGCCCGTGAATTCCCACTGGCGGGAGCGGGCCAGCGCCCTTCAGGAAACTTACCTCGGCGAAATCGGATGGCCGGAGTTGGTCCAGGAGACGGCCAGGATCCGCGACTCGCTTCCCCCTGAGCGGCGGGAACGCCGGGGAATCCTGACCGGGGGGTACGGCGCAGCGGGAGCGATCAACCTCTTCGGCCCTCACTGCGGTTTGCCACGCGCGGTCAGCGGTGTGAACTCCCTTTGGCAGCACGGTTATGGCGACCCGTCGCCATCAACACTGATTCTGATGGGTCTGAAGCGGCGGCTCGCGGATGAGATTTTCGAAGGATACAGGCTCGCGGGACACATGTGGAACCGCTACGGCCGGCGTTAAGACCGACGAGATGGTGTGGAACCCTGACATTTAAGTCTTTGGCCCGCCACGACAGGGTTGGCCCGAGTTCTGGAAGCACTTCCGGTACTTCGGATGATGGTCGCGAAGCCGGCGCCTCGAATCCGGTCATTAGAGAACATCTGCGCTTCCGGGCGAGTGGTCGCCCGTCTGGACACGATCCGAGCGGACGGGCCACTTCCGGGTGGCCCATGAACGCCAGCAACTGCCGGCGCGAAGTCCGCTAGACCGGCTGTTCAGCGCTTCGGTTTGATCTTGGCGGCGAACGATTGGGCCGTTATTTTGCCGTCCTGGACAACAAAGGTGTCGGTAGCGAATTCATAGGAATTGTCTGCTGTTTCCGCGGTCCAGAGAATGTAGGCGTAATCGCCTTCGATGCATCGCATCTGCATCGTAAAGGAAGAGCCCGGTTTTGCAAACTCGGAAACGAGGCCCTCAAAGAGCGGCCTGATCGCGTCCGGACCTTTTAACGACCCGCCGGGCACAAAGAACAACGCATCCGATGAATAGTCGGCCAGCACGCCGTCCACGTCGTACTCGGCGAACGACTTCAGATGACGGTCCAGAACATCACTCGTAGATGAAACTGCCATAATTCCTCCTTCTCAGTAATCGATCTGATTTGGTTTTTGACCCATGCCGCATGCGGCTCCGTTCTGAGCCGCAAACGGCCAATGTGGAAGAAGTTCTCGGGGTCGTACTTCGCCTTGACCGCCGCCAGCCGCTCATAATTTCCCCGGAACGTGGCCCGAATCCGAGCCTCGCCTTCTTCCATCATGAAGTTCACATAAGCGCCGCCGGCGCCGAATGGATGCAGGGCATCGTAATACTCCCGGGCCCACTCGGTAATCGCGCCGCGGCTCGCCGGGTCGGGGTCTACTCCCACGATCACCCCGCTCCAGACCGCATCGCGATAGCTGAACGCGGTTTCGCTTGCGCCCACCCGATTGGCCTTTCCATTCACCGGATACAGGTGCATGGTCGATTGCCAGGTAGGCAGCCGCGAAGCGTATTCGAGATGTTTCTCAATCGCCGCATCGCTGAGCTCCCGGAAGAAATCGGCCTTCCAGTACCACTGCAGCCCGGTGGGGTAAATTGGATCGAACATTCCCTGCAACGTGGGGAAGGGCATGGGCGCAAAGAACTCGAAAGCCGGCCGGCGGTAGCCGCGAATCGGTTCGAGAATGGTGTTCGCCTGCTCCATGGAACCCTGATAGCACCACACGATCGCGCACATCTTCCGCAGATGCAGTTCCTCGGGGAACGGCGGCCCGGGCGGCACCGTCATCATGGCTAAGAAGCCGTTCATTTCTTCGGGCGCCTGCGTGATGAACTCCCGGTACCACTTCATCACGTCGGCCGCCTCGTCCAGATTCCAGAGCATCGGGCCGGCGCAAACCGTGTGAACCGGGCGCCCCTCAAAGAGGAAGGAGGTCACGACGCCGAAGTTGCCGCCTCCTCCGCGCACGGCCCAGAACAGGTCCGGATTCTCATCGGCGCTGGCCGTGACGAAGCTGCCGTCCGCCAGCACCATATCGACCGAGAGCAGGTTATCGATCGTCAGGCCGTATTTCCGCGTCAGGTGACCCATTCCTCCGCCCAGGGTCAGGCCGGCGACGCCCGTGCTCGAGATGATGCCGGAGGGCACCGCCAGGCCGAATGCGTGCGTAGCATGGTCCACATCGCCCCACTTGCAACCCGCGCCGACCGACACGGTGCGCGAGGACGGATCCACCCTCACATAGCGGATCGGCGACACGTCGATCACCATGCCGTCATCGCAGACGCCCAGACCCGCCGCGTTGTGCCCGCCGCCGCGGATCGAAACCCGGAGGTCGTTGGCCTGGGCCATCCGGACGGCGGCGATCACATCGGCGACGTCGGCGCACTGCGCGATCAGCCGCGGCTTGCGATCGATCATCGCGTTATATACTTTCCGCGCCTCGTCGTACCCTGCATCTCCCGGCTCTATGACGGCGCCGCGGAACTGACCTCGAAAATCGGAAAAAGCTTGCTTTGGGGACATTCCTCTCCTCCTTCTGAGCGGCGCGGGGTTCATTTTCCGCGCCCGACTGCATTCAGTTTGGCGGAGAGGGCGTTCTAGGAGCGTTCCGTGGAGGCGGGTTTGGCCGTTCCGGCCGCTCGAAGTAACAATCTCTGCTCGAACGCCAGCGAACCCGATTTGCGTGCGGCCTCGATACCCCGCCGGTAGCTCGCGCGCGAAGCGTCGGGTTTGCCGTCGGCCTGCAGGATATCCCCCTGCACCCTGTGCAGTTCCGCCAACGCCCATTCCTCACGGTTCTTGGTCGCAAACGCGAACGCCGTCGAGAGGCTGGCGAGGGCCTCACCCACCTGGCCTGCGCGCCCTAATGTTTCCGCCAACAGCGCGAAATAGTACGGCAGACGAAGTTCGGCGGCCAACTCCCGCAGCGCCTCCAATCCCTTCCGCAATTGGGACAGCCCTGGGGGAATATCGCCTTCCGCGGCTTTCGCCCATCCGGCCAGGACATTCGCCATCGCGAGGTAATAGGCGAAACCATGCCTCCCGCACAGGTCCACGGCTTCCAGCCCGCGTTCCAGCGCCTGGCGGCTCTCACCCCGGAAGACGTGCAGCATGGCGGCATAATCGAGCGCGATCGCCTGGGTGAACGGATGGCCCATCCGCTCGGCCGCCAGAATCGCCGCCGCGGACTCGTTGCCCGCCCGATCCGGGTCGGCGCGGTGCCACGCCAGGTGGCCCAGGTAAGCGCGGCAAAATACCCCGAGGTCGGGTCCGGCGAACAACGCCAGGAGGGATTCCGCGGGCCCGGTGTGCATCTTGATGGCCGCGCTCATGTGCTCGAGCGAGGCTTCCAGTTGACCCAAGTGGTACAGGCTGCTTCCCAGAATGAAGTTCCCCGCCAGCATCAGTCCCGGAGTCGGATCCCGTTCCGCCGCTCTCAGAAAGTCGAGGCCGAAGCGCCGAGATTGCTCCAGTTCTCCGCGAACGATGTGAAATACCCAGGCGCCGCTTAATATCGCGAAAACGTTCCGGTCATCAACCCGCTTCGAAATCTCCAGCGCCCGATTGTACGTCTCTCCGACTTCCGCGGCCGAATAGCCTTCGGTGGTGACCAGCGCTGAACCGAGCGCCGCCAACAGGTCGAGTTCCTGTCTCAGCGTCCGGTCCGATTCGGAAAAACCGCGGCACAACGCCAGGGCGCGTCTCAGCAGGCCGGCCCCTTCGGTATCCGCATATCGCTGCCGTGCATACGCGGCCGCCCGCCGGTAATGTTCGATGGCTTCTTCCGCCATTCCAGCCTGTTCGAAGTGCGAGGCAATCTGGCCGTTCCAGCTTTCAATGCCGGCCGCATGCACCTCGGAAAGCGCCCGCGCCACGCGGCGGTGCCAGTAGCGCTGGCGGACCAGGCTCAATTCCGCGCAGGCCACTTCACGCAGGCGGTCGTGGGTGAAATCGTACTCGGAAGCTCCGCGGCCTTCGATGATACGCCGGCGCCAGAGTTCGTCGAGCGCCCGGGACACGCTGGCTTCGTCCCAGTCGGTGGCCTTCTCCAGCAGTTCGAATGAGAAGGGCCGCCCGATCACGCTCGCCAGGCCGGCGAGTTCGTAAGAAGCTGCCGTAAGCTGCGCCAGACGGGCGGCAATGACCGCATGCACCCGTGTGCTCTGCAGTCCGGCGCGCAAACTCTCCACGACAAACAGCGGATTGCCGCGAGTGGTCCGGTAGATCTCTCCCAGGCTCGCGCTTTCCAGCGGTTTGAGAGATTCGACGCGCGCCAACTCGGCTGTCTCGGCGGCGTCCAGGGGTTCCAGGGGAATCTCGAGGACGAGGCCCAGTCGCCGCAACTCCCCCATAAACTGCGTAAACGGATGTTCACGGTCGGTTTCTTCCGCCCGGACGGTCCCCAGCACGAGCACCCCTGCCGCCTCCGGCGAGGTCAAAAGCGAGCCGAGCCACTCGAAAGACGCGGGATCGCACCACTGCATATCGTCGAGGTACAGCAGAAGCGGCTTGCGGCTCTTGCCCAAAGCGGCGCGCATGGATTCATAAAAGCGAAGCCGCTGCCAGCTTTCCGTGAGCGGGCTTGTTTGCACGGGCTCGGGCATCTCGAGATCGGGAAACTGATCCCGGATTTCCGGCGCCAGTCGCGCCAGTTCCATCAGTTGCCCGGGTTTCAGCCTCGTCCAACCCTCGCGAACCGCATCGGAACGCAGCCACTCCGCCACGGGCGCGTAGGCCACTTGTCCCCGACCTGCGTAACACCGGCTTCGTGTAGCGGCATACCCCTGGCGCACGCAGGCTTGCAAGAGTTCGTCCGCAAGCCTGGTCTTGCCGATCCCCGGTTCTCCCGAGATCACAGCGACTCGCGGACCCTCCTCCACCGCGGATTGCCACGCCCCTGTCAGCTGGCGCCATTCTTTCGCGCGGCCGACCATTGGCCGCGTTTTTTGGAGTTCCGGGGCCGGCTTCACCTGAGATCCCGAGATCGGCTCGCCGGGCGCTCCGGGCTCCGCTTTCAGAATCCGTTCGAACAACTCGAGCGTGGCCGGACCCGGCTCCACACCCATTTCGCGCCGCAGTACGCGCATGCACTGGTGATACGCGCGCAGCGCGCTCGATCGGTCGCGATTGGCGGCATGCAGCCGGATCAGCAGTTGGTGGTGCGACTCGCTCAGCGGATCGAGTGCGACAAGCCGCTCGGCGCAGGGGATTGCCTGTGCGTACTCCTTCTGCTCTTCGAACAGCGTGGCCAGTCGATGCAGCGCCTCGGAGATCCGCTTCCGGTAGTCTTCGCGCACCGGCGTGAGCCAGTCGTCGTAGAGGCCGGGGAGGAGGTCGTCTTCATAGAGTTGCGCCGCGGTCATGAGAGATTCGATCTCCCGCGTGCGATCGTTCTCCGTGCGTGCGGAAGCGGCGTTGGCGAGGGCCGCAAGGAACTCGACGGTGTCGATCGAACAGCCGGCGTCCTGCCGCCATCGAACCGTGAAATGGGTCGTCTCCAGCCAGTCGGCATCGGGCGGCAAAGCTCTTTTCAGATGGTGCAGCAGTTGCCGCAGATTTGTCCGTGACTGCGGTTCGCTGGAGGCCGGCCACAACAGGAACGCCAGTCGCTCTCGCGGCTGCGGCGCGTCGCCGTGCAGAATCAAGTAGGCGATCAGGGATTGCAGACGGTTCGAGCTGACCGCCGAGACCGGAGTCCCTGCGAGACTGATCCGCAGGTTGCCGAACAAGTTGACCCTCATGAGCTCCGTTCTACGTAGTTTACGACGCTCCGGTACGACGCAGCCGTGGCCCGGACCACGGCGCCAGCTCACCGTGGCCTGATCGAAGTGTCAACGCAAAGTAGAAATGTCCTATTCCCTGCAAAGTAGAAATGTCCGGTTTTTGCCGGGCGGGGCGAGGGGGCGTGGTAGTCTGGGCGTGCCGGTGAAGCGGAGACGGGCAATGCTGGCGAGCAACCCGATC
>JAIQFU010000408.1 GCA_020073115.1 Terriglobia bacterium | reverse complement strand
CGGGGGTGAAGTGCAGGCCGGCCGTGGGGGCCGCCACGGAGCCCTTCTCGCGGGCGAAAACGGTTTGGTAGCGCTCGCGGTCGGCCGGTTCGTCCGAGCGTTTGATGTAAGGCGGCAGGGGGACGTGGCCGATTTTCTCGAAGGCGGCGTACAGGTCCCGGTCCGTATCGAAGCGCAAGGTGCGCTCGCCGAACGCGCCGCGGCCTATGATTTCCGCCTCCAACCCTTCCTCGAAGCGGATTCGCTCGCGCAGTCGCATCTTGCGGCCGGGGCGGACGAGCGCTTCCCACTCCTTCGCGTCGGCGCTCACCGGACGCAACAGGAATACCTCGACGCGTCCGCTGAGGTATTCTCTGCGCTTGGGGTTGCCCTTGCCGATGGGCAGCGACCGGACGCCCGCGCGGTGTCCGAAGAGGCGCGCCGGAAAAACCCGGGAGTCGTTCAGGGCGAGGCAGTCGCCCTCTCCCAGGAAGCCGGGGAAATCGCGGAAGCGGCGGTCCTCCCAGCGCCCGCCGTGGCGGTAGACCACGAGCATCCGGGCGCCGGCGCGGTCCGCCGGCGGTTCCTGGGCGATGAGATCATCCGGAAGGGCGTAATCGAAGTCGGCGAGGTCCATCTCCTTTCAGAGGAACACAGATCGGAGCTGACCAGACGTCGTGGGGCGGCGCCCCCGGCCGGGTTCCGGGGGGCCGCCCCACACGCCACGCTAGAACAGGATCCGCGCTCCCACGTTCAACTGCCGGTCGAAGGAGCCGGTCAACGTATTGGTGACCTGCCCGAAAGCCGGCGAGCTGATGTTGGTCATCGGATTGGCGTACTGCACCGTGTTGAAGATGTTGTACGCCTCGCCCCGCAGTTCCAGGTTAAAGCGGTCTTTCACGCGGAAGGACTTGAACAGCGATGCATTGTAGTTCCACGTGTCCGGTCCGCGCAGCGCGCCGCGCCCTAAATTGCCGAACTGGCCGGAGGGCGGAGCGCTGAACCCCGCGGGGGTCAGGTAGGTTGTCCCGGGGCCGAAGTTGGCCGGTCCGCTGAGGCTGGCCAGCACGGTGTTGCCCGGGCAGGCGCAGGCGATCGGGTCGGCGGTGATGGTCAGCGGCGTTCCCGTTTGCCACGTGAAAATGCCGTTCAACTGCCACCCGCCCAACAACGTCGATACGATGTTGCCGCCTTTCCGCCCCGGAAGTTCCCAAAGATGGCTGATGCTCAACACCTGCTGCCGGTCGTAATCGAGCGGTCCGTAGTTGGCCCGGAGGTTGAAGGGGTTCAGCACCATGTCGTTACCCGTGGTGTAGCCCAAGGCCTTGGCGTAGCTGTAGGACGCGATGAAGCTCAAGCCCTTGGAGAAGCGCTTGGTCAGGCTGGCCTGCAGCGAGTTGTAGTTGTTCGTGAGGTTTTGATCGTAGAACAAGGTGCTGGCCGTGCGTCCCAAGTTAGAGAACGGCAGGCCGGCCACGCCCGCCCCCGGCATCGCGGCGTTCAGTTCGTAAATCCCCGGCAGGTGGCGTCCCTGCGTGCCCACGTACCCCACGCTCAGCAGCGTGCCGGCGTAGAAGTCCTGCTGCACTTGCAGGCTGAAGCTCTGCACGTAAGGCGTATCCAGGTGGTGCGGGATCACAGCCGCCGGCAGGTTTCCCGCGGCGGCGCCGTTCTGGAGTGAACCGGGCGCGGCCGTCGTGCTCACCACGGATGCGCCGAACGGCCCCGTGAAGGGCGCCACGCCGAACCCGCCTTGCACTCCGGCCACCGCCCCGAACATGGGGGCCGTGAAGCCGCTGTAAAGGTAGGGGACTTGGAAGTAGCTCCAGCCGTATCCGCCGCGGATCACGGTGCGGTTGGTCAGGCGGAAAGCCAGGCCGGCGCGCGGGGCGATGTTGTCCAGATCGTACATCGTGGTGTGCATGTTTCCGCCGTTGATCCCGGCGAAATTGAACGTGTTGTTGGAGGTATTCACCTCATACCGCACGCCCAGGTCGGCCGTCACACGGTGCATCAATTGGATGGTGTCGCCCAGCCAGAGCGACGATTCCGTCTGCCGGATGGTGGGCGTCGTCAGGAAGTTGCTCACGCCGATCTGCGAAGGAGAGCCCAGCAGGAACCCGGCCAGCGAATTGTACAGCGCGCCGTTGGCCGAGAGCGCCGGTCCGTTCGCCGCCATCGTGACGCCGGGCCCGAAGAACGTCGTGCCATTCGGACCGAACATCGGGTTGATGAAACCGTCCGAGCGGATGCGCCGGATATCCACGCCCCACTTCAGGTTGTTCATCGAGGTATGCAGGCTCCAGTTCCAGACCCCGTCGAAGGTGTTGTCCACGCCGTACATGGGGACGTCCGGGGCGGCGCCGAGGGCCGGCAGTCCGGGAATGCTGATCCCCATCAGGCCGTTGCCGAACAGGGACGGGCCGAGCGTGTTCGCCAGCGCGGTCTGGTCGCCCATGGACTGCATTCTCTGCTGGTAGCGGTTATAGCCGAAACGGAAGTCCGTGATCAGACGCGGGCCGAACTCGTGAGCCACGTCCGCCACCGCGTTCTGGCCCACAACGCGGTCCCCCGCCACGAACCCGACCACGTCGCCCAGGGGAGAGCCCTGATGGGCGAGCGTATTGCTGTATCCATAGCGCAGAAACGCCGAGGTCCGGTCGCTGAAGTGCTGATCGAGCCGCCCGTCGAATTTCTGATAATCCCTCTGGAAGGGCACGTTCGAAACGTAGTTATTGAAAAATCCCGGCTGGTTCGGCGCGGGGAAGTACCGCGCGATGGCGGCGGCCGTGGTATTAATCTGCGACGCCGGAATCAGATTGCCCGATATGGGAGTGCGTCCGAAGCCGTTGATTCCGGTGTTCGGATAATACAGTTGCAGTCCCGGAATCCCGCTGAAGTTACCACTCAGGGCCTGCGTTGTGGGCACAGTATTTACCTGGGTCTGATCGCCGCGCGTATAATTCCCTTCGTAAGAGCCGAAGAAGAACGTTTTGTCGGGCACGATAGCCCCGCCCACGGCGGCCCCGAACTGGTTATAGACATAGCGCGGAATCGGGTTCGAGGCGGCATTGAAGAACGCCCGGCTGTTCAGGTCGTTGTCGTTGTGGAACTCGAAGAGGCTTCCGTGCCAGCCGTTCGTGCCGCCCCGCATCATCGTGTCGTTGATGGCGCCCCCCGAGAAGCCCTTCTCTTCGCGGTAGTTGCTCGTCACGATGTGCAGTTCCTGGAGGGATTCCTCGGGCTGCACGCGGATCGCCGTCCCGCGGAACGGTTCCTGGTTGACGACTCCGCCCGCCATCCATTGGTTGATCAGCGGCGATTGTCCGTTCGCGCTGAAGAACCGGTTGCGTTGCGGATCCCGAAGCGGGTCGTAGATCGGCTGCGGCGGCGTGATGCCGGTCTCTAGCCCGACCAGTTGCTGATAATTGCGGTCGATTACCGGAAGTTCGCGGACGGGGCGCGTCGTCAGCCCCATGGACACCTCGCCGCTGCGATCCTGCACCGCCGGAGCGCTTGCTTTGATCTCGACGGTCTCGTTGATATTTCCCGCTTCCAGCGTGATGTTTACCGCCGAAGGTCCCGTAGAGGTCAATTCGACGTTTTGTTGAGAAGTGCGCTTATAACCGGCTGTCTCGACGTCCACACGGTACGTCCCCGGAGCCAGGCCGGCGATCGAAAACGACCCGTCCGGGCCGGTCAGAACTTTCTGTGAAGCGTTGGTGTTTACGTTAGTGATTGTCACCGCCGCGTTGGGAATAACCGCCCCTGCCGCTGAAGTAACTTTACCCGAAAGAGTTCCGCTTACTGCCTGGGCCCATACCGCCGCCGCCGACAGCAGGCACACTCCCGCTAACCGAAGAAGTAATTTACGCATTGAACCTCCTAGAACTAACTAACCCCTAAGTCGAGGGTATCGCCCGCCGCGAACAACGGTCAATGCGCCATTGGTATGCCGCGGAACATCGTGTTAACCAGCGTGAACCAGCGCGCGAGTAGCGCGTGCCCTACCGCACTTCGGGACGAAACCTGTCGCCCGGAGGTATGGAGCAGCACCGCCGGCGGCGGGCTTGCGCCACGGGTTGCTTTGGCTCGCGTCCGCGAAACCGCCCCTACCGGCTGAAGCCCGCCTCAGTCGGCTGAAGCCGGCGCCGTGTTGTATGATGAGAGCTTATGAAAGGCGTTGTGCTGGCGGGGGGAGCCGGCAGCAGGCTGTTCCCCCTGACGAAGATCACTAACAAACACCTGTTGCCGGTGTACGATCGCCCCATGATTTATTACCCGATCCAGACGCTGGTCGATGCCGGGATAAGGGATATCCTCATCGTCACCGGAGGGAGAAACTCGGGTGATTTTCTGCGCCTCCTGGCTAACGGCAAGCAGTTCGGGCTGAAGCACATCAACTACACCTATCAGGAGGGCGAGGGAGGGATCGCCGACGCGCTGGCCCTCGCCGAACATTTCGCCGACGGGCGCAAACTGTGCGTCATCCTGGGCGACAACATCATCGAAGGCAGCATCCGCGCCGCCGCGGACGCGTTTCGCGCGCAGGCTTCCGGCGCCCACATCCTTCTGAAGGAAGTGCCCGACGCCGAGCGTTTCGGCGTGGCGGAACTGGCCGGCGGCAAGATCGCCGGAATCGAGGAGAAGCCCGCCCACCCCAAATCGAACTACGCCGTGACCGGCATCTACATGTACGACTCCACGGTGTTCGACAAAATCCGCACCCTGGTGCCGTCCGGGCGGGGAGAACTCGAAATCACGGACGTCAACAACGCCTATATCCGGGAAGGGTCGATGAGTTTTTCCCTGCTCCAGGGGTGGTGGACGGACGCCGGCACCTTCGATTCGCTCCTGCGGGCAGCGAACCTGGTCGCGGTTTCGCCGGCGCACCGGGGCGATTCGGAGCCGGACTCCGTGGAAAGAGCGGCGGCAGTCTGATGCCGGGCGATACCGCCGCCAAAAGGACCGGCCGCCCCCTGCCCTCGTCCGGCGGAATGCAACTGGCCGTCCCGGAGTGCGAAAAGGGAATCGGCAAGTGCGTTCTCTCGGCGGAATCCCCGGACTTGATCGAGGGAGTGCGCGTGGAGCCGTTTTCCGTCTTCCCCGACGACCGCGGTTACTTCCTCGAAGTCCAGCGCCTCGGCCGCGGCGTCGCGGCCGGCTTTCCCGCCGAATCCACGCAGGTCTCCGCCGCCCTGAACTTCGCTGGGACCATCAAGGCCTTCCACTACCACTGCTGCCAGACGGACTGCTGGGTCCCCGTCAACGGATTGTTCCAGGTGGCGCTGGCGGACCTTCGCCTGGAATCGCCCACTTTCGGCCGGCGCAACACGCTCTACGTGGGGACGCTGCGTCCCTGGAAACTTCTCATCCCCCCTGGCGTGGCCCACGGCTACAAGGTGATCGGCGCCGGGGAGGCGTTGCTGGTTTACCTGACGGACCGCTTTTACGATCCGCGAGACGAAGGCCGCCTTCCCGCCGACGATGCGTCCATCAACTACGATTGGGAAACCCAGCGGAAGTAGCGCTGGCGCACAGGAGTTCGATGAATATTCTGGTTACCGGCGGCGCGGGTTTCATCGGCTCGGCTTTCGTCCGCATGGCGATCGCCGAAACGGAGTGGCGCGTCGCGAACTTCGATAAGTTGACTTACGCGGGCAACCTGGAGAACCTCGCGTCCGTGGACGCCAGCCCCCGTTACCGTTTCCTCCGGGCCGATATCTGCGATGAGGCCGCCGTCTCCGCCGCGCTCGCGGAAGAGAAGCCCGACGCCATCGTGCACTTCGCCGCGGAATCGCACGTGGACCGCAGCATCCTTTCGCCGGAGCCCGTCATCCAGACCAACCTGCGCGGGACCTTCACCCTGCTGGAAGCGGCCCGCCGCTGCGGCGTCGCCCGTTTCGTACACGTCTCCACCGACGAAGTGTATGGCAGCCTGGAACCGCCGCTCGAAGCCGGCGAAGATTTTCCGCTGAATCCCAGCAGCCCTTATTCCGCCTCCAAGGCCGGATCCGATCTGCTGGCGCGATCTTATTTCGTCACCTATCGCTTTCCCGTCATCATCACCCGCGCGTCGAACAACTACGGGCCGTATCAGTTCCCCGAGAAGCTCATCCCGCTGATGATCGCCAACGCGCTGGAGGACCGGCCCCTCCCGGTCTACGGCGATGGCATGCAGATTCGCGACTGGCTTTACGTGGACGACCACTGCCGCGGCATCCGCGCCGCGCTCGAGAACGGACGCGAGGGCGAAATCTACAACATCGGCGGCAACCGCTCGCTTCCGAACCTGGACGTCGTGCGCCAGTTGCTGGCCACCGTCGGTAAACCCGAGAGCCTGATCCAATACGTCGCCGACCGTCCCGGCCACGACCGCCGCTACGCCCTCTCCAGCGCCAAGCTGATGCGCGAAACCGGCTGGCGCCCGCGGATGGATTTCGAAGCCGGCCTGGCCCGCACGGTGGAATGGTACTGCGCGAACGCCGCGTGGGTGGCGCGCGTCCGCAGCGGCGCTTACCGCGCATATTACGAACAGAATTATGACCGGCGGCCGGTGGCTTTGTAGGATTCACGTGGCGTGGGCATTCCTGCCCGCCGTGCCGGCATTCCTGCCGGAGGTCCACGGGAATGGGGACACGGCGAGCAAGAACGCCCACGCCACGTTCCATCTCTCATGCGCGTAGCCATCGAGGCCGCCCCCCTGGCGCTCACCAGCGGCGGCCTGGCGCGGTACGCCGCCGAACTCAGCCTGGCGCTGGCGCACTGCTTTCCCGAAGATGAGTACTACCTCATCTCCGATCAGCCGTTCCGTCTTCCCCAGCCGTGTCCATCGAACCTCCGCCCCGGGGGCGGCCCGCGGAACGCAGTCGAACGGCGCTGGTGGCTTTGCGGCATCACGCGCGAAGCCTGTCTGGAATATCTCCCGGAGGCAGGCATTGGAGATTACGTGCTGGTGCACGCCGGCTTCGCCATCA
>JAIQFU010000407.1 GCA_020073115.1 Terriglobia bacterium | reverse complement strand
ATTCCAGCCGGTCCTGGTCGCCCTCAAAGACCAGCCGGCCTTCCCGTAGCACCATGAACGTGGTCCTGACATCAAGTCTGGCCCCGTTACGAGCCGGATCGAGACGCCAAACTCAACCCATTGGGCCAAGCCATGCTTCACAAATCGCTTGGCGCGATTTCTGGAGGTGAAGCCACAGCCGGACAAGGGATTTTCGATTCGGATGCTTTTACGCACGGGTGGTGGAGGTCAACTCTCTGGGAGTTGCGGGTATGCCCGCAAAGGAATGCGGAACGCGTCGCCACGCTCCATGCACACGATACGCGATCTCACCCCTCCGCGTGAAGGACAATATTCACCATGGAATCAGGAGGTTGAAAGGGGGGCGCCGGCACGAGCAGTGGGTTCCTGTTTTTTACAAAAATTGCCAACGTTGGCAAACTTCGGAGCCTCCCGGACCCAAGGGGCAGCCCAGTTCCCTTCTGGGGCGTCAGCCAGCTTTGAATATCGCGGCTATATGTCCTGTTCGCGGCACGGCGGGGCTTCGGGGCGGCCCGCAGCCTTCGAATAGCGTGTTACACGGACGGAGGGACGGGGTTCCTTCCGGTTTCAGAACGGAACGCTTGAGCTGTTGCTGGCTAAAGATCCCGGAAAGGGAAAAGTGGCCTTCGCAAGCTATCTTTTAGCGCCAACTTCCTGATACCCGAGCGTCCAGAACATGTCCTCGACAAACTCCAAACCCTGCGTTCAGTTCGATGCAGGTGAGGGGAGTAGCGCGAGGCGAACCTTTTCACGGATTTCTCTCTGTTTGATGTGAAGGTCGGCCGGGTTGGCATCTGTTAGCCAGACGAGATGTTCCATAAGCACTTGGGCCGCCGAGCCATCGCTCAAAAGATGCAGGACCTGGAACAGTTCCCACGCGGAAACTGTGGTGTCAGGATGGCGATACCGTAACTTGACGCTCCGTATCGCGAGCGCCTTCTGAAAGTACTCGCAGGCCCCCGCCGGATCGCCCGCTGCATCAAGCAGAATCCCCCAAGTTCGGTAGGAGTCGGCCACACCTATGTTCTCAGACCCCCATATCCGAACTCTGGTCTCAAGAGCTGAATGAATTAGCGGTCGAGCTTTCTTGAGGTCGCCGACACCGACCAAGACGCTGCCCAGGCTGTTCATCGAACTCAGGGTTATAGCTGATGTCGCGCCGTATTTGCGCGTGCTGACTTCCAGCCTTCTTTCAATTACGCGCCGCGCCTCCTCGTAGCGGCAGACCGCCTCCAGTAATCGCGCAAGATCGGCCTGAAATGTCAGGGCTTGAGCGCACTCGCATCCTAGTGCGCGTTGGGCGCGTCCGAGGACTTCGCGGTATTCTGATTCGGCCCTCTCGAAGGAGCCCATGGCAACCAAATTATCGCCGAGGCGGTCTTGCGACCAGAGCGCGAGCGGGTGCTCTGGACCCAGTACGCGGCGACGCGCTTCGAGTGTTCTTTCGTAGACTGGCTGGGCCTCGCGGTAGCGGCCCATGTCCTGCAGGCAATTGGCCAGAGCGGCTTTGGCAGCGAGAGTTTTCGCGTCGTCGGGACCCAGCGCGCGACGGCGCCGGGATTCGAGCGTGCTCTCCCGCAACAATCCGGCCTCCTCGTGCCTCCCCATCGCATCTAGACAGGCGGCCAGGTTCCATTGAGTGCTCAAAGCGTCATCGCTGTCGGATCCGAAAACTCGTTGCCTTTGCACCAGCACTTCCCGAAATTGGGACTCCGCCGCACTGTACCTGCCCATATGGTTTAGTACGATCCCGATCCAGTGTTGCGAAACCAAGGTGCCTTCATGGTCAGGGCCCAGCAGGCGTCTGTTGGCGTCCGAAAGTTCTTTGAAGTGCTCAAGCGCTCTCAGGTCGTCACCCAATTCGTATAGGCTCGCCGCCACCCCATGACGCGCGATGAGTGCTTTGTCGCTTTCGGATCCCAGGGCTCGAGCGAATGAGCGATAGCACCTTTCATATTGTTTATGCGCATTATCGTAATCCGACGAATCGTAGGAGATCCGCGCGACCGCGAGTTGGCATGAAATCGTTTCTGGGTGAGCCGCACCGAGTAGCGCTGTCTTAGAGTCAAGCGTTTCAGTTGCATACTGCTTCGCGCGCTCGTGGTCACCCCACATATTCAAGGTCACCGCGATATTTTGCCTCAAGAGGAGCGTGGAAGGATCGTCTTTCCCAAGGGTTTGCTCCATCTTTGGCAAGACCTCATTTTCCAGCTTAAGGGCTCGATCCAGATCTCCAGCCATTCGGGTTACGTCCGCCACGGAAACAATGGATTCCAGTGCTGGTCCGCTGTTCGGGCCGAACAGTTTGGTGGTTAGCCTGCACTCTGCCTCGGCATATTTCAGAGCCGCTTCATAGCGCCTTTGATTGTAAAGGACCTGGCGGCAGGCGTCTGCAAGATATCGCAGCGGCTCGCTTATGTTCGAAGTGAATCGTGCGGTGGCGCGACTGAACAGGCGGATCAGTCCGGTTGGCCCCGCCTTATCCTCGTGGGTATCGGACATGGCTCCCCAAAAGAACCTGGCCGCATGAGGGAGGTACACATTCATTGCAGACCAGTGCTTCGTATCCTTGATGCGGTCCGGAGTCATGACACTCGCCAGGGCGCCGCAAATGAGAGCAAGATCGCGCCTCGGTGTGCGTACTCGGTTGCGGATATAGTCTGCCATGACGCGATGCATGGTCCCCAGAACGTCCAGGTTCGCGGCCCGGCCCCCAGATGACGCCAGGATGGAGTGGCCGGTCAGGGCTGCACGCAGTTCAGCGGTGTCGACTCCGGGGCCGAGGGCATGGAACAGCTCCAATGGAACGGGCTCTGAACCGAACCATGATAGAAGACGCGCCGCCCGTTGCGCTGCTGGCGCAAGGGCATCGTAAGATAGCGCCAGGGCGGACGTAACACCGCGCAGAGCGCCGGGCGCAACCTGCCCCTGCAATGCGCTCATCTCGCGTGATAACTCGTTGGTCACGCTTTCGGAACGGCACCTAGCCAGGAGTTCGGCGGGAGAAATAGTCCCCAGTCTGAGGGAACTATTCAGAACCTCCAGCGCTAACGGCAGGTCGCCCGCCCAGGCTGCGATCTCCTCCCATTTGCCGTCTTCGAGGTTTGGACGAAGTTCGGTCCCGTTGGTCAAGAGGGAAATCGAGGCGGCACGAGGCAAGGCGTCGATCATTAGAGAGTGAACGCGCGCTTCCAAGCGGCGCGCGCGGGTAGTGGCAAGCAATGTAACTGTTCCCATGGCCGGGCAGTAGTACTCCAGCGGGCGCATCTTAATACCCGGTTTGGGTTCTGGCAGATTGTCCACAATATAAAGTACCGGCTTGCCGGTTCCGGTAACGGCCTCGAAGGCGGCAGCCAATTTCGCGCGAACGTTACCTGGCTCAAGGCGACGCTCCGTCGGCTCATCGCGAAGCGCTGACAACATTCCCCTGAACTGGTATTCGAGTCCGGACTCGTCCTGGTCGGCAGTGAGCCAGAAGACTCCGCCGGGATAATGGCTGGCGCCGAAACGCCAAGCGTATTCCAGAGCGAGACAGGTCTTGCCGAATCCGGCCCCCGCCTCCACTGAGCCGCTGAGAGCGGCAGTTCGGCTTGGTTCTCCGCGCAGGGTTGAAAGGGCGAAGTGAATCCGGAAAAGGTCGTCAGCCCGTCCGACAAAGCGGTGATTTAGAGACGCGGGAAAACTGGTCGGGTAGTGGGGGCGAGGCAATGGGCGAGGAGGTGGAAGGGCGGCTTCGGAGCAAAGGCCTTCGCGAAGAGCGATGGAACTCTGGCCAATCAGCAATTGATCGACGGTGTTGGGACATTCCGCCAGGCGTCGATGGATGAGTGCGACGATTGCACCCGTTTCACTCGAAGCGGGCCAATTGCTCACGCGAAGATCGGCGGGTAGGTTGTCGAGGCAATTCACCGATCCGTCATCCGGCATTGCAACGACGATGTGGCGCAAGGCTGCTTCCCGCCGGCTTTGCTGCTGCATCGTCCGCATCTGCATCTCGAACGGAGCCAACGCAATCTGGAGTTCCCGCAGGCAGGCCCATCGCTGGAAGTAGCGGTCGTCCGCAAAAAGGACGAAAGACCCGAGAGTTCAGGATTGCATTGGTCAGCGCCAGGGGGAACTGATCGCCTTGAGCAAGCAGTCCGGTATCCAGGAACGCCATCCCCTGTTGCCCCCCCAGGGCGTCATAGAGCGCTCTTGCCCGGTCCCCGTTTGTGTTCCGTGCGTATGAAATGAAAACCGATTTCGAGTCGGGTCTCGCGTCGAATCGCGTAGCCATAGATGCCGATGGCGAAGATCAACGGAATAATAGCACCATAACTCATTTGTCCGGCCGTGCGGGAGAAATGGAATGGCGCACGACTTTGGACGAACTGAAGGTGGCGGACTGATAGTTCGCCGCCGCTCTTTCCAGCGTGACCGGACAAAGCAGTCCGGAAATTGATAGTTGCGGACGCTAGTGAGCGATTGAATCGCTGTCCCGAACAACCCTTCTCAGTAATCACCGCAGCAGGTCCGTGCGCCAGTGAGATCTTTGGGGGTATCGTCAGCCCCCGTACGAGGTTCCGGATTAGGAACGAGGAGTCGGCCCGGCGTCCCGCGAGGCCATTCGGTGAGAAACGCCCGCCCGAGCAGTCGAAGTGCTCCCGTGGGCGGTTCCAATCGGATCACTTCAGCGCTTTCTACCTAAACCAATGCGGCCGGTGCGGCACCCAGGCCTGCCGCGGCTGGCGGCGTTCCCGATCATGGTAGAAGGGATCGTCTACGCGCGGACCCCATCCGGCATCCTTCCACTGCGACGCGCCTTGCTTTGCCGCCCTGGCGGGGTGCGGTGGCGGCATGGCGGCGCTTGCGGCGGGTAGTGTGCTCGCCTTCGGTGCGCAGACCACGCAGCATCGCGGGCAGAAAGTTCCCCGATGGAAAATGGGCCGGTGCATTTTCTCGGCCCGCCCTCCGCACATCAGGCACGGGCTGGTGATGTTCGCGGTG
>JAIQFU010000406.1 GCA_020073115.1 Terriglobia bacterium | reverse complement strand
GTGGACATCGAACGGCATGGAAGCCATGGTGAGCGCGGCGCCGGACGCGATGGGAGACCGGTCCAGGTCGCGCACCGTGAGATTCTCGGTGCGGACCCAGCCGCTCAATTCGTAGCGCCGGCCGATGGCGAGGGACACCGGCGCCGAGCGCACCGAGGCGTCGGGCGAACCGTTGCCGGACTCCAGCCGAAGCGACGCGTGGCCGGCGTGAGTGACAGTCGGATCGGCCGCAGCCAGGCCGCGGACAACGCTCCACCCGCCGTTGGGTCTTTCAAACGAAAGCTGAAACGGGGTTGCGGCGTACGCGGCGTACGCGCCGCAAAGAAAGCAGAGCAGCCGAAGCATCAGGCGCCTCCCGTGGAACCAGGATACCAGGAGGGCCGCCCGCGCTACGGAAAGGTCCAGCCCCGAGTCCGTTAACCGAAGGCAATTGATGAATGTCAATGGGCCAATTTCAATATTGGCGGCGCCGAAGCGGAATGTTACGTTTATCTTCTCACCCTCTCTGTTTCCGCCCACAGGCGCTCTCACTGGGGCTCTGAACGATCGGCATTAGGATCTCCGGAGGTAAAAGTGTTTTTGCGATTGGCCGTAGCGCTGTTTTCGGGCGGCGTGGTTCTTCTTTCGGGGCAGACTTCCGGCGCCGCGTTTACTCCCATACGCATCAATGCGGGCGGGCCGGCTTACACGGACTCGCATGGGACCGCGTGGAGCGCCGATGCGGGGTTTGGATCGGGCTCAACATACGGAACCGTCAATCCGATCGCCAATACCGCCGACCCCTCGCTCTACCAGACGTCGCGTTGGGGAGTGTTCACATATCAATTCGCCGTGCCGAACGGCGACTATTCGGTGAACCTGAAGTTCGCGGAACTCTACTTCACGGCTCCCGGCTACCGTAGCTTCAACGTCGCTATCAACGGCGCCCCGGTCCTGACCGATTTCGATATTGTTGCCCAAGCCGGCGGCGGCAGGGTAGCGCTCGACAAGTCGTTCCCCGTCACGGTGGCGAACGGGCAGATCGCCATCGCGTTTACCGCGGGTGCGGAGAATTGGCCCAACGTGAACGGCGTGGAAATCGTGGCGTCGTCGTCCCCAACCCCCGCTCCGTCCCCGACTCCAACCGTCCCGAGCGGGTTCACGCCGGTTCGCGTCAATGCCGGGGGGCAATCCTATACGGACCCCAACGGGACAGTCTGGGCCGCGGACAACGGCTCCACGGGCGGAAACCTCTACCCGGTGATCGCGCCCATCGCCGGGACCGCCGCCCAACCGCTGTATCAGGCTTCGCGATGGGGCGTGTTCGACTATGTCTTCGCGGTTCCGAACGGCAGTTACCTGGTGAACCTGAAGTTCGCAGAACTCCAGATGAGCTATCCCGGGACGCGACAGTTCAACGTGGCGATTAATGGAGTCACCGCGGTTTCGAACTTCGACATCTTCGCGCAGGCGGGCGGGGCCCTGCGCGCGCTGGACAAGTCCTTTCCGGTGACGGTAACGAACGGAAAAATGGACATCGCCTTCACAGCCGGCGCCGCCGGTTGGCCGACGGTGAACGGCGTCGAGATCGTGGCGGCGCAGCCCCTGGTCCGGGTGAATGCCGGCGGCGGAGGATACACCGATCCCACCGGCGCTTACTGGACGGCGGATAGCGGGTACAACGGCGGCAACTCGTATGCGGTGGGCTATCCGGTCTCCGGAACCGCGGCGCAGGCCCTGTACCAGACCTCGCGTTGGGGCGTTTTCGGTTACGCGTTTTCCGTCCCCAACGGCCCGTACATGGTGAGCTTGCTGTTTGCCGAGCCGTTCGCGAACCGGCGGGGCGCGCGAATTTTCAACGTCTCCATTAACGGCGCGCCGGCGCTGACGAATTTCGATATCTATGCCGCGGCAGGTTTCATGAGCGCGCTGCGGGAATCGTTTCCGGTGAACGTGACGAACGGCCAGGTACAGATCGCGTTCACGGCGGGAGCGGAGAACTGGCCGACAGTGAACGGCATCCACGAGATTAAACACTGCGCCGGTCAACGCGTCCACGTATACCGATAGTACTGTCCAGGCGGGACAAACTTACTACTACGTGACCACAGCGTTGGACGGCAGCAACGCGGAGAGCGTGTATTCGAACCAGGCTACGGCGGCAGTACCGGCGCCGTGAGAAAACGCGAACGGAATCAGGTCCGTTCGCGGTCTTCACTGCCCTCCCGCTTTACGGGCGCGGCCTATTTGAGGACGGCCTTGGCGAATGCGCTGAAAATCCGGAAGTCGCGCGTGGCGAGCCGGTCTTCCGGATGCCACTGCACCGCGACGAGAAAGCGTCTCTCCGGGTCTTCCAGCGCCTCGACGATGCCGTCCTCTGCGCGCGCGGTCACGATCAGCCCGTAGCCCAGCCGGTCCACGGCCTGGTGATGGCGTGAGTTCACGCTGTAATCCTCAGTCCCGACGAATGCCGCAATCTTTGATTCCGGCTCAGGCGCCACGGCGTGCTCCAGATCTCTGTGCCCCTCAACGTGTTGGTGCAACGTTCCCCGGCGCGCTACGTTCAGGATTTGCAGGCCGCGGCAGATTCCGAGGATTGGCAAGTCCATCCGTTCGGCCTGTTCGATCAGCTCGCGCTCGAGCTGGTCGCGCTCGGGAAAGACGTGCTTGGTCAAGGCGTGCGGCTCCGCCCCGTACAGGGCGGGATCCACATCGCCTCCGCCGGTCAGAACCAAGCCGCGCAGTCCCTCAAGGTCCCGCCTCCTCCCCGGCGAAATCGGCTCGGGCTCCAGCCCTGCGGCGCCGATCGCGTCAAGATAGGGGCGGAGCTTGTCCTCTCGAAAATAGCTCACGCCGACCCTCATCGTCTTCAGATTAGCCCATTGATCGGCCGGTACATTGTGAAGTCCTACGGCGAACGTCCGGGCGTTCGTGCCGCCCCCAACTTCCGCCCGATCCGCCGCTGCGCTTGGATGCCGTCCAACGGCTTCTGGAGCAGGCGAATCAGTCCCTCGGCCGGCTCGACGGCTTGGCCTCGGTCCTTCCGAACCTTTCCCTGTTCGTCTATGCTTATATCCGCGAGGAGGCGGTCCTCTCCGAGTTTCGATTGCACGTCCGTCCACAGACCAACCATCCTACCCGCCACGGCTCGTTCGCTTCGACTCTGTTCTTCGCGATGCGGAGGTGTGATTCAAACAGAACGCGCCAGGCACGTATCGCTTCCAGCAGGAAGAAGGCCTGCCGATATTGGAACAGTAGGCGGCCTGCTCGGCGCCAACCCGGACGGTATGAGTCTGGAGGACCAGGTTTCTACTTTGCGTTTACGGGGGCGCCTCGACTACCTCAAGGCCGTCCAAGCGCGCCGGGACGGCGTGCGCGCTGAAATGGCTCCGTACACCTGGTCGATCAACACCAGTGCTGGCCGGACGAGCGCTGATACTCAGCACAGGCCAACCTGCGCCTGCGCGATTCTCACGTGTAGGAAACGGCAAATGTCTTCGCGCTGAGCGAAACGCGACCAAGTGTGAAGGCGCAGCGGTCAATACTGACGCTGGATCCTGCAAGGAGCGATCCGCGGTAGCCTGAAATCGATGGCGCACATCATCCAAGCCGACGAAAGTGGCGCGCTAGTCGTGCCGCCGGGTGTAGCGGGCCAAGTGCAGCCCGGCTCCCGTTTCAGCGTTGAGCCGTGCGGCGATGCGGTCATATTTCGCCGCCAGCCGACCGCTGGTGACGATTGGTGGAATGCTACCACCCCAGCCCAGCGAGTCCATGTACGACTGATGGCCTATTGTCTCCTCGATACGAACAACCTCTTGTTCCTCGCCAACAGTGGCGGCCGAGCACGGGTCTGCAAAGAGCATGGTTACACGGCTGATTGCAGCGGGCGACCGGCTCGTGATCGCGGCCCAGGTACTCTTTGATCTGGAGCGTGGCAACGCGTCCTGTGTCCGGCGCCTGCTCACGTTCAATGTCGGCGACTTTCCCACAGATCCTGGATTGACCATCCTGGCCCCTTAACAGACGCGTCACGGTGTTGAGTTCCGACGGCTCCAGCACAGTGACGCTGGCCGGGGCGAACGGCGGCCAAGGGTGCGACGAAAACGGCTGGCAACCACGGCGGCCACCTGCTGTGCTCGTTCGAAGCGAAATCGATGCGCACGCTCATCCCGAAGGCCTCCGGCCGTGTACTCCCGCCGCTATCGGCGGTATGCCGGCAGCACCTCCTCGCGCCCGCGGAGTGGAAGGGAACGAACCGTAACGACAAGACCGCTTCGCACGCAGGCCGCATTCCCGGAGCACCACAAATCTGAACCAGGCCTCCAGGGGCCCATGCGAGAATAGAGACGGATGTGCGCGGCCAACGAATGTCTCTACTGGTCGATCACGGCAAGATTGCCCGTAACCCTTTGAGGAATTTGGTCGGGCCGCCGAGATTTGAACTCGGGACCTCTTGCACCCCAAGCAAGCGCGCTAGCCAGGCTGCGCCACGGCCCGATTATTCCGCAGTTCTGTCCCGAGTTTAACACGTCTCGACGCGCCCGCGGACGGGAATCCCGCCCGCCCCACCGGCCACTGGCGGTCAGAAGCGGAAGCGCAGCGTGGCTTGCACCGAACGGGCGCCGCCTGTCTGCAGCAGCGGCGCCAGGCCGCTGCCGGGACTGCCCGTGCCTAACATCAGGTTCAGCATCGAAGTCGACCGGCCGAAAACCGGGCTGCTCAGATATTTCACGGGATCGGCGAAGTTCGCCTGGTTCAGGGCGTTGAAGGCCTCGATCCGCAACTGGAAGGAACGGCGGTCCGTCAGGCGGAACTCCCGGCGCAGCGCCATATCCGCCTGGCTCATACCGAAGCCGACGATCGCGTTGCGGCCCATGCCGCCCTGCGCGTCCGTCGCCGGGGCGAAAAAAGCGCCGGGGTTGAGGCGCCTGCCGGCGGGGGCCGCGGGGTCTCGAATCCATATCGGCTGGTCCAGCAGCAGGTTCGGCCGGAACGCGTTGGCCAGCGATACGCCCAGGTATTGATCGGTTTCCAAAACCGTGATCGGAAAGCCGGTGTGCGCGCGCAGCATGGCGTCCAAGGCCCAGCCGTTCAGCGCCCGCCAGGCGCCGGAGCGGCGGAGCGGGAATTCATAGGTGAGCGCGGCCGTGAACGAGTGGCGCAGATCGAAATCCGAGGATCCGCGGTCGCGCGCGGCGCCCGCGCCCGGGCCGGCCCACATCAGGAAGGCATCGCTCGAATCGTCATCGATGGAGTGCGACCAGGCGTAGGACGCCACTGCGTCGAAGCCGCCCGACCAACGCCTGCGGTACTGCAGCTGCAACCCGTTGTATTGCGAATGGCCATTGTTGGTGGTCAGCGCCACCACGGACGTTGGCGTGTTACCCGCGCCGCCCAGTTCTCGGCGGATCAGGCCCCAGCCTTCCGAATGCACATAGCCGATCGAAGCCACGTCCCGGGCGCCGAAGGCGTGGTCCAGCGAAACGCCCCAATGCAGCAGGCGCGGCGGGCGCAGATCGGGCATGAAGCCGTAGCTCAACTCCGTGGAAAACGGCGCATGCACCGCGCTCCTGAAGTCCGTCACGCCCAGGGGGCCGCTGTTGATGAAGTCCATGCCGATGCTCAGGCTGGAATCATAGGCCAGGCCGGCGGCGGCGCGCAGGACGGTCCGGCTGTTCCGGTCCAGCCGCAAGGCCAGGCCGAGCTGCGGCGCCGCTTCGCCGGAACCCGGCCGCCACAGAGGCCTGTCGCGGAACGACATCACGGTGCCCGTCGCCGGGTTGAAAAAATAGGTCGGGGCGCCGGGCGCGGGCGGCGGGTCGTATTGCCACCTGAGACCGGGGGTCAGGGTCAGGCGGCCGCCCATGCGCCACGTGTCCTGAAGCCATGCGGTCAGCTCGCTCACCGCGATGGAACTGCTCACCGGGCTCCCCAGGCCGACCCACAGCCGGCTCGGATTCGCAACTTCCGAAATATCGGCGGCGATCAGGCTCAAGGTCCCGCCCGCGTCGCGCCGCACGGGGGTCATGCGGCGGTAGTCCAGGCCCCCGCGCACGGTGTGGGGTCCCCACTCGAAGGCGGCCGAACCGATCGTCTGAAACTGCCGCTGGCGGCGCTCGCCTTCGCGGCCCGCGGCCACCTGGCCCACGCCGCCGATCACCAGCCGCACCAGGTATTCGCAGGGCGTCTGCCGGCCCATGAAGTGCGCGGTCACGGGCTCCAGGGCGCACCCCGGGGGCGTCGACTGGCCGGCCTCGGTCCACGTGGAAGTGCCTTCCGCCTGGGATTCGTTGGCGCGAAGGTCCAACATCAGCCGCGCCGACGGGCGCGCATTGAGCCCCAGGGTCAAGCTCCGGAAGCGCAGGTCCAGGCGGTTCACCTGGGTGCTGCCGAATTCGTTGGAGGAAGGCGAATCGTTGTACCGGCCGAACAGAGCGGCCCGGTTCCCCAGGGCCTGGTCGATCCGCAACGACCCGGTGACCAGGTTGGAAGGCCGGATGTTGCGGCCGTTCCACTGGGCCACGCCGTCCCCCAGGACGGGGCCGTTAGGGGCGGGAAACAGGGCGAGCGCGGGCTCGATCCAATCCGGCGCGGCCTGGCGCGCATCCAGGGAGGGCACGGCCTGCTGCCAGACGTACGGTCCGCGCAGGGCCATCCGCTCGTAAGAGAGAAAGAAAAACGAACGTTCCCGGCGTATGGGTCCGCCGAGCGAGGGCGCGATGTCGTGCATGCGCAGAGGGGCGCGGCCTTCCCCCGTCATATTGGCGAACCAGTCGTTGGCCGCCAGCAATTCGTGGCGAAAGCGGTACGCCACGGCGCCGTGGAACTCGTTCGAGCCGGACCGGCTGGTGAGCGCCACCACCGCTCCCGGCAGGCGTGCGGCGTCCGGAGCGGCCTCCGCGCTCTGCAGCCGGAACTCGTCGATGGCTTCCACGGGCAGCAGGGAATCGAGGCTGCCGAACGCGCTCACCGCGGGCAGCGCGCCGCCCGTGACCTGCGCGGGCAACCCGCCGGCCGATACCCCGAGGTT
>JAIQFU010000405.1:4182-15921 GCA_020073115.1 Terriglobia bacterium | reverse complement strand
CGCGCCCCGGTATCCAGGGGACGGTCCAGGGCTCGGCCGCCGGGACGATCGATCTCGCGCCGCCGCCCCCGGGCCAGCGCGGCTTCCGGATCGAAGACCTGCGCGCCGACATCGCCGCCCGGGGCCTCCAACTCGCCGGGCAGGCGCTCGGCGACGCCCGCCTCACCGCCGCTTCCGAGGGCCGCGTCCTGCGCGCCCATCTGCAATCGGACTTCGCCAACTCCGTGGTGCGCGGGGAAGGCTCCTGGCGGATGGAGAACGATTACCCGGGCAGCGCCACCGTAACCTTCTCCCAGCTCGATTTCGGGCAATTGCGCGCGTGGATCGCACCCAAGTCCGCAACCCCCGGCTTCTCCGGCTCCGCTGAAGGTGAACTGCGCATCGACGGTCCCGCGCTCCGGCCGGAAGCGCTCAAAGCCGAGCTTCGCATTCCCAAACTGGAACTGGCGCCGCCGCCCAACGCGCTGCCGGCCAACCGGACCGCGCCGTTCACGCTCCGCAACTCCGGGCCCATCGTGGCCACCGTGGCCAATTCCGTGGTGACCATCGAGAGCGCGCGCCTCCAGGGGCGCCTCACGGATGTGACCTTCGGCGGCCGGGCGCTCCTGAACCAGAAGAATGCCCTGGATTTCCGCGTGAACGGCCGCATCGATCTCGGCATCCTGGAGGACTTCAATCCCGATCTCAGCTCCTCCGGAACGGTCGTGGTCAACGCCACCGTGCGCGGTTCCCTCGACGATCGGCAGGTGACCGGGCGCATGGAGGTGCAAAACGCCGCGGTCACGCTGGCCGATTTTCCCAACGGCCTCTCGAACGGCAACGGGGTCATCGTGTTCACCGGTGACCGGGCAACCATCCAAAGCCTCAGCGGCGAAACCGGCGGCGGAAAGGTCCGCTTCGCGGGTTTCGCGGCCTACGGCGGAGACCAGACCATCTTCCGCCTGCATGCCAACGCGCGGGAAGTCCGCGTCCGCTACCCCGAGGGCGTGAGCACCGTGGCCGACGCCAATCTCAATCTCACCGGATCCTCGGAACGGAGCATGCTTTCCGGGACAATCACGGTCCTGCGCACAGGCTTCAACCCCCAGTCGGATTTCAGCTCGCTGCTCGCCAAGTCGGCCGAACCCGTGCGCACCCCGGCGGCCCGCACCGGCCTGCTCGGCGGGTTGAACTACGATATCCAGATCCAGAACGCGCCCGACATCCAGGTGCAGAGCTCGTTGGCGCAGGATATCGAGATCCAGGCCAACCTGCGCCTGCGCGGCACGGTGGGCAGTCCGGCGCTGCAGGGCCGCATCAACTTCGTCCAGGGCCAGTTGCTATTCTTCGGAAACAAGTACAACATCAACCAGGGCTCCATCTCGTTCTTCAACCCGGTGAAGATCGAGCCCATCGTAAACATCGACCTGGAGACAAAGGCCCGCGGCATCGACATCATCATCTCGATTCCGCCGGAACTCCCGCCGGTCCAGGGACGGATGCGCCGGCGCCGGCAGTTGGCGAACGGGCCCCGCAAGCGCCCCTCACCCTGGAACAGCAGATTACCCCGCAGATCACCCTTACCTACATCACGGTGGTCAACAGCAGCAACCCCCAGGTGGTGAGCATGGAATGGGACTTCAGCCCGCGGTGGTCGGCCGTGCTCTTGCGGGAGGAAAACGGCGTCTTCGGCCTGGACTTCTATTTCAAACGCCAATTCAGGTAGGTGGGGCAAGCATTTCGGCCCACCCCTTGCGCTACACTAAGACTGTCTCGCGCGCGGATGTGGCGAAATTGGCAGACGCGCTGGATTTAGGTTCCAGTTCCCGCGAGGGAGTGTAGGTTCAAGTCCTATCATCCGCACCAGCCAGGCGACGGTTACTTGACCGCACCTATTCCCCCGCCCGCTTCTTCTCGTACTTCTCGAACCGCTCCCGATACTCCTCATATCCCTCGCGGCCCATCAGGGCGAAGGTGAATTTCTTGCCCAGTTCCACTCCCGGCTGGTCGAAGGCGTCGATGCCCAGCAATTCACCCATAAAGGCGGTCTCGAATTCCATCATCTGCAGGAACGCGCCCAGGTGCTCCTCGTCCACGCGGTCCAAAGTGAACGTGCAGTTGGGCCGGCCCTCTTCGGCCAGCGCCGCGGCGGTGGCGCGCCGCTCCGCATCGAGCAGTTTCGCCAGCGACTTCCCCGCCAGGGCGTCGAACGCTGGCAGGCCGAAGCGGCCCGCCGGAATTTTCCCGGAGGACGAAAACCGTTCCACGGCCCAGAACGTGAACACCTTGTCGTTCGGCCCCTCGATATAGAGCTGAACCTGCGAGTGCTGGTCCGTGGTCCCCAGGGCGGCCACGGGGGTTTGTCCGGTATGGACCACCTCCCCCGCCCGGTTTCGGGCCTTGCCCAGCGACTCGGCCCAGAGTTGGCGGAACCAGAAGGCCGTTCCCCAAAGGTGGTTGGAATAGGGGAACGCGACCTGAATCGGCTTGGCTTTTCGCATCAGGATGAGCCAGTGACAGAGGGCCGCGCGCAGCGCGATATTCTCCTCCAGGTCCTCTTGCCAGCAGCGGTGCGTCATGGCAGCCGCGCCCCTGGTCAGTTTACCGATATCGATGCCGATCAGCGCGGCCGGCAGCAGGCCCACGGGCGAGAGCACGCTGAAGCGCCCGCCGACGTTCTCCGGGATGCCGAAGGTCCGGTAACCCTCCGCCCGGGCCAGTGAAAACAGGTCGCCCTTGCCCTCAGTGGTGACGGCGGCGATACGCCGGGGCGTCTCGGCGCCCAGCCCGCGCTCCAGCCACTCGCGCAGGATGAGAAACGTCGAAACCGTCTCGGCCGTCCCGCCCGACTTGGCTACCACCACGGCGAGCGTGCGTTGCGGATCCATGGAATCGAGCGCCGCCTGCGTGAAGCCCGGGTCCACGTTGTCGAGTATGACCAGCCGCGGGCGTTCCGGCGTGAACGCGCCCTGCACCGGGTGCGGCCCGCGGATTCCGCAATCCAGCGCCCAGGCGCCCAGGGCGCTGCCGCCGATCCCCACCAGGCACACCGTATCGTAGCCGCCGCGAACCGAATCCACATACTTACGGACGTCCTGGATCACGCCCTTCTGAAACGGCAGGTGCGGAAACCCGTACCGGCCGGTTTCGCTCAATTTGCGGAACGCCGCCAGGGCCTTGAACGCCCTCGGCTGGGCGCGTTCATATTCCGCCGGCGTAATGCCGTTCGCTTTGCCGGCCATGCCGGCCATCAGATTTTTGTGATCGAAGTGGATGGACATATTGAAGGAGCCAGGAGTCAGGAGTCAGAAGATTGAGGCCGAATCGTACACCAAGGCTCGGCTCCTGATTCCTGGCTTCTGATTCCTGACTTCCTTATTTTCTCACCGGCGCTGGAAAACCTGGGTTCCGGATTCCACCGGCGTGGGGAAGGTAGAGGAAATGTGGTCCTGCCAGGTCAGGGTTTCTTCGTCCGCCAGGGACCACCGGAGGCCCAGCATGGTGCACATGCTCAGGCAAGATCCGCCGAAGCGCAGCAGCCGCTGCCGCAGGTCCGGCGGAAAGCCGTCGAAGGTAATGAGGCGGAGCCGCATCCAGCGCATCCCGGCGGTCTCGCCGCCGGCCAGAGCCCACACAAGGCCGTACGAGAAAGCCGTGACGCCCAGCATCACGGCGAATACCGGCAGGGTGGTTTTGTTCAGCGCAAACTGCCCCCCACTCAGGGAAAAGACCAGGAGAAAGAGCCCGTAACCGATCAGGATCATGCTCAGGTCGGCGACGGCCGCCAGCGCGCGGTGCAGGCGCGTGGCCACCGGGGCTTCGCAGCACACCCGGGCTTCCACCGTGGTATCCAGGGTGCGCGGCTTGGCGGCCACCGACGGCAGGAAATCCAGGCTACCCTGCCCTTCGGGCCCAAGTCCACCACCCGCGCCGCCGGTTCCTACAGCGCCACCGCCGGCGCGGGGCGCATCTGCGCCGCCAGCGCGCCATCGGTTCGATGCACGGCGATTTCAGGCGGCAGCGTGTCGCCCGGCCGGCGGCCGCAACGCCGGCACCGATGTTCTTCCTCGCTCATCCGCGAGCCGCAATATCCACAAGTCATTGCCACGTACCGCCCGCCCCGGTTTCCGGCGCCGGTTCTTCGTCACACACCCCGCCTCCACCGCGGAAGTATGGTAACTTTGCCGGTTGAGGCGAATCCCGAACAGCTCTCTTCATCTAGTTAGCACAACCGCGTCATATTCTCAAGAAAAATCTTCGAGTGTTAGGTTTATTTTGGCGCTTAGGCTATTGGCAACGCTGATTTTAGCCACCGGCCCCCTGGCCCTCGGGCAGACCCCGGCCAAAGTCGAACCGCCGCCGCCCGCCAGTATCCCGAAAGGGAAATGGGATATCGGCGCGTTGCGCCAGGAAAAAGCGGGGCCGGTGCAAAAACTTCATTCCACCCCGGAAGGTGGCGGCGAGATCCCGTTCCAGGCCTGGATCGAAAACTCGCGCATGGTTTTCCGGGCCGACGAGGTCGTGTACAACCAGGACACCGGCGACATCGAGGCCAGCGGCCATGTCTACTTTCACGATTTCGTGGAAAAACAGGAGATGTGGTGCGACCGCCTGGAGTACAACACCGACGAGGAACGCGGCAAGTTCTACAACGTGCGGGGCCAGGCCGTGCCGCGCATCGTGGCGCGGCCCGGCGTGCTCCCCAGCGCCAGCCCCTTCTATTTTCAGGGGAGGTGGGCGGAGCGCGACGGCATGCCGGCCCCGTGGTGGCGCCTGCGCGGTCCGAAGTTCGTCATCTCGCCGGGGAAGAAGGCGGCAGCGTACCGGACGGTTTTCCTGCTGCGCGGCGTGCCCCTGTTCTACACGCCTTTTTTCTATCATTCCCTCGAGAAGGAGCCGCGCAAGAGCGGCTTTCTGCTCCCCAATATCGGCAACAGCTCGCAACGCGGCCTGCTGATCGGGTTGGGGTACTACTGGGCTATCAACCAGAGCTACGACGCGACCTATCGCGTCATGGACTATACTTCCCGGGGCTTTGCGCATCACCTCGATCTCCGCGGCAAACCGCGCCCGGGCACGGATTTCTACGCCATCCTTTACGGCGTCCAGGACCGCGGCCGGCCGGGGTCCAACCCTGCCGACAAGTACGGCGGACTCAGCCTGTATGCCACGGGAAAATCGGACCTCGGCGGCGGGTGGACGGCGCACGCGGATGTCAACTACATCACCTCGTTCCGATTCCGGCAGGAGTGGACCCAGTCGTATAACGAGTTGATCGGATCCGAAATCAACTCCGTCGGGTTCGTCAATAAGAACTTTTCGACCTACACGTTCGACGGCGTGTTTTCCCGCCTGGAGAACTTCCAGACCGCCGAAGTGGCCATTCCGCCCGGGAGCACGAATTACGTCCCCAACGTGGTGAGCATCCGTAAACTGCCGGAAGCGCAGTTGAGCGGCAGGGACCGGCGGATCTGGAGCAAACTCCCCGTTTGGCTCTCCTTCGATTCCTCGGCCGGACTGCTGTACCGCTCGCAGCCCATCTTCAACGCGGACCGGTCGGAGTTGCTCGACCACTTCCAAACCGGCCCGGCCATGGAGCGGGTGAGCATCGCTCCGCGGGTTATCGCGCCGGTGCGGCTCGGGTATATACACCTGATTCCGAGCTTCGGCTTCCAGGAGACGTACTACTCCGAAGGACAGACGCCGTACCAGGACTGGTACCGCCCCACGGGAACCAACATCGTGCGCAACGCCCGCGAGTTCGCCCTGGAGATCGTGTTCCCGTCGCTCGCGCGCGTGTACCGGAAGAAAACCTTTCTGGGAGACAGGTTGAAGCACGTGATCCAACCGCGCGCCACCTACCGGTACGTCACCGGAATCGGAGAGAACTTCAACGATTTCATCCGGTTCGACGAAACCGACCTGCTTTCGAACACGAATGAATTGCTGTTCTCTCTGACCAACCGGATATACGCCAAGCGTGGGGATTCGGTGCAGGAGGTGTTCACCTGGACGCTGATGCAAAAGCGGTATTTCGACCCGACCTTCGGGGGCGCACTGCTACCCGGCCAGCGCAACGTTTTCGAGAGCACGGCGGAACTCGCGGCGTATGCGTTCGTGGTGGGGCCCCGCGGCGCCTCCCCGGTGATCTCCTCACTGCGCATCAGCCCCGTCGGCGGCATCGGAGTGCGTTGGCAGGCGGACTACGATCCGCGGATGCACGGGATCGTGGATAGCCAGTTTGAGATCGAGTACCGCTGGCAGCCCGGTGGCTCGGGATCGGGGCCGACCTACTTCGCTTCGGCGCGCAATATCGCCGTGCATGTGGACCCCATACTGGCCTCGCCCCAGAACCAGTACGGCTTCCGGGCGGGATGGGGCGACGCCAACCGCCGCGGATTCAACGCGGTGATCGACGGCGTTTACGATTACCGCAACCACTTCCTCGCGCGTGCGACCGTCACCACTTCCTACAACACCGACTGCTGCGGCCTCAGTTTCCAGTACAACCGTTTCAACACGGGCCTGCGGGACGACTGGCAGTACCGCGTGGCGTTCGCGATCGCCAACGTGGGCTCGTTCGGGACCCTCAGAAAACAAGATCGGATGTTCTAGGGTGACGTTTCAGAAATAGCTTAACCAACCGCTTCCTGACGGCCGCGGCTCGTGTTCAGCGGTAGATCTGCTTCAGGAAGAGGATCGAAAAATGAAAAGGCCCCGAGCTGGGTATCTCGGGGCCTGCACTCAGAGAGAGGGATGCTGTCTGTGTTGTATCGATCATAACAATTTGAGACCCGCTTGTCCAGAAGTTTTTTGGAATTTTTTCGCGTTGCGGGCCGGTTTGTCCGTTAGGTTTGACGCCAAATGAAAAGGCCCCGAGCTGGGTATCTCGGGGCCTGCACTCAGAGGGGTTGGCGGCGGGAGGGGACTCGCCGCCAGGGATGCTGTCTGTGTTGAAATCAGATTAACAGTTTCAGACCCTCTTGTCCAGTGTTCGAATCATTTTTTTTCAGAATTTTTCAGCAGTCCGGCAGTTGACCTAGTTAACGGGTTCAGAATAACCAAAGAGATATTGAGCTCTGCCCCGGTTCCGTGGCAGTCTGCGGAATATGGAAGAAGGTGCGCTGTGACCGAGAACTACGACGAGAGACTCTTCAATGGAGCCGGCGAACGCGAGAGGCGGCTCAAGCGCAGGTTTCCCGTCGTTCAGGAAGTGCGCTACAAGATGCTATACGGGCAGCGTATTGCCGAGATCGGGACGGGAACTACGACCAATGTCAGCAGCAGCGGCATCTGGTTCACCACGGAAGGCATGCTCACGGCCGGCATGCCGGTGGAGCTCTCCATGAACTGGCCGGTCCTGCTCAACGACACCTGCCCCATGAAGCTCATGATCTATGGGTGCATAGTCCGCACCGGCGAGAAAGGGGCCGCCGTGGCGATCGAACGCTATGAGTTCCGTACCCAAGGCTCGCGCGCGTTCCAGCAGCCCATGCTGACGCCTTCAATGGAAATGCGCCTGCCCGGATGACAGCGCCGCGGCTGTAGCGAGCGGCCTCGGCGGTGGCACGGAAACCCGTGCCGCCCGCGCAGAGAACCGGCGCGCGTCCACCCATCTTTGTGCGTTCTTTGTACGCCCGCATCCCCTGGCGCCCTACCTGCTCCCCGCCTTTCGGGGAGAAGACGATGCTTTGGACGATTTTTGTAATCTTGCTGGTTTTGTGGCTCTTAGGGCTGGTCACTTCGTACACCCTGGGGGGGTTCATCCATATCCTGCTGATCGTGGCGATTGCCGTTCTGCTGATCCAGCTCATCACCGGCCGCCGGGCGGTCTAGCGGCTCCGGTTGTCACCCTAGATGGCGCGCGCAAGACGAACCGGCAGCGTCACGATGGCCCACACCAGGGCCAGCGCGCCACCGACGGCAATTCCCAGCAGCCGAAAAGGCAGTAGCAGCAACCAGATGAGGGGATAGAGCACGAGCGCCGCCAGGGCCAGCGGCCAGCACAACACCAGGAGGATGCACCACAGAAGAAACCTAATCATCGAGCGTCACCTACGATTCATACTACGCGCAAGCGCAAGGAATGGTTCGGGTGAAAAGGAAGAAGCGATCAGCCCTCAGCGGTCAGCATGCAGCCTTCACGACGTCCCGAACGGAGCCAATCCACGGAAGACAAACCGGCTGACGGCTGAATACCGGGAGCCGAGAGCTTCTTTTTGTTACGATAAAAATTCACATCACTGATGTTGCGCTTTGAGACCGCCGGGGAGTCTCATGGCGAGTGCCTGGTGGCCACTCTCGCGGGACTCCCGGCCGGCATACCGATTTCGCTGGAGGCAGTCAACCGCGAGTTGTGGCGGCGGCAGCAGGGCTACGGGCGCGGCGGGCGGATGAAGATCGAATCCGACCACGCCGAGATCGTCGCCGGGGTGCGCCATTCTCACACGATCGGCTCGCCCGTGGCCATCCTGATCCGCAACCGGGACTGGCGGAACTGGACCGAGGCCCTTCCGGTGGAGGACGCGGACGGCGCTCAGGACAAGAGCCGGCCGGTGACGCGCCCGCGGCCCGGCCATGCCGACCTGTCCGGCTCCATCAAGTACAATTTCCACGACGCCCGCTATATCCTGGAGCGGGCCAGCGCGCGCGAGACCGCTGCCCGGGTGGCCGCCGGAGCGCTAGCCAAGGCCTTCCTGCGCGAGTTCGGAATCGAGGTTTTGAGCCACGTGGTGGCGATCGGCCCCGTTCGCCTGGAACGCGCGGCGGAGTGGGCGGAGATCGCCGCGCTCAGCCGGCAGGACGAGACGCTGCTCGGCTGCGTCGATGCCGGAGCCGAGGCGCGTATGAAGGCCGTGGTGGACGAGATCTACCGCACGGGGGACACGGTGGGCGGAGTCTTCGAGGTGGTGGCGCACGGAGTGCCCGCCGGGCTGGGCTCCCACGCCACCTGGGATTCGAGGCTCGACGGGAGGCTCGCGCAGGCCATCGTTTCCATTCAGGCGGTGAAGGGCGTGGAGGTGGGGTTCGCGGCGGAAGGCGCGGCGAGCTTCGGCTCCAAGGTGCAGGATACGATCCACTACGACCGCCGCGAGCGGCGCTTCACCCGGGGCGCCAACCGCGCCGGCGGTCTCGAAGGCGGCATCACCAACGGCCAGGACGTGACCCTGCGCGGCCTCTTGAAGCCGATCTCCACCTTGCGGCGCCCCCTCGAATCCGTGGACCTGGTCACGCGCGAACCGGCCCTGGCGGCTTACGAGCGCTCCGACGTGTGCGTGGTCCCCGCCGCCGGGGTGGTGGGCGAAGCGATGACCGCGCTGGTGCTGGCGCAGGCCTTCCTGGAGAAGTTCGGGGGCGATTCCCTGGCCGAAACGAGGCGTAACTTCGAAGGCTACAGGCGGCAGGTAGAGGAGTTTTGAAGAAAGGATCCGGGAGACGGGAGCCAGGAGGCAGGAGGATCGCGGCCGTGCCGCGGCCCACCTCCTGACTCCCGACTCCTCCCTCCTGCCTTCGCTTTGCTTATGGTTTATCCAATCGTGAAATACGGCGATCCGGTGCTGGAACGCGAGGCCGACGACGTGACCGAGTTCGACACGCCGGAGTTGCACCAACTGCTCTCCGACATGTTCGAATCGATGTACGCGGCCAAAGGAGTGGGGTTGGCGGCGCCGCAGATCGGCATCGGCCGGAAGATCGCCGTGATCGACGTCTCAAACAACGCGAACCCGGAGGACAAACTGGTCCTCATCAACCCCAGGATCCTGCAGGTGGAGGGTAGGCAGGACGGCGAGGAGGGGTGCCTGAGCGTTCCGGGATTCCGGGAACAGGTCCGCCGCGGCAGACGCGTCACCATCCGGGCGCAGGACGTCAAAGGCGAGTTCTTCGAAAAGACCGGCGAGGACCTTCTGGCCCGCGCCTTCCTGCACGAAACCGAGCACCTGCTGGGCCGGCTGTACATCACGCACCTCAGCGCGCTCAAGCGGGATTTGATGCGCAGAAAAATCAAGAAGCTCCAGCGCGCCGGCGAATGGGGTTGAGCGGCCATGCGCCTGGTTTTCCTCGGAACTCCGGCCTTTGCGGTTCCCACCCTGGAGAAGCTGGTGGAGGCCGGGCGCGAGGTGGCCCTGGTGATCACGCAGCCCGACCGGCCGCGCGGGCGCGGCCGGCATGATGCGCCGCCACCCGTCAAGGAGGCCGCTGGGCGGCTGGGGCTCCCGGTCTACCAGCCGGAACGGGTGCGCCGGCCGGAAGCCGTGGAGCGGCTGCGCGCCCTGGCGCCGGACGCCATGGTGGTGGTCGGGTACGGGCAGATCATTCCCCAATCGGTGATCGACATCCCGCCCATGGGCATCGTCAACGTGCACGCCTCGCTGCTGCCCAGGTACCGGGGCGCCGGGCCGGTGCAGTGGGCCATCATCCACGGCGAGAAGCGCACGGGCGTGACCACCATGCGGATCGACGCCGGCCTCGATACCGGCGACATGCTGCTCGAAGCGGAAACGGAGATCGGCCCCGAGGAGACCGCGGTGGAGTTGGGCGCGCGGCTGGCCGTCATGGGCGCGAGCCTGCTGGTGGAAACACTGGCCGGACTGGAGGCAGGCCGCATTGTCCCGCGGAAGCAGGACCCGGCCCAGGCGACTTACGCCCCCCTGCTCAAGAAAGAGGACGGGCTGATCGACTGGTCCCTGCCCGCCGTGGCGATCCACAACCGCGTGCGGGGAATGCAGCCCTGGCCGGGCGCGTACACCACCTTCCGCGGCGAGCTGCTGCACGTCTGGCGCACATTTCGGGGACAGGCTACGAAACCCCCAAACCGCGGGGAGGCCGGAGCCACTCCCCGAAACGGGGCGGTGCTGAGCTTGCGGCCGCTCACCATCGCCTGCGGCGAAGGCTCGCTGCAGCTTGGCGAAGTGCAACTCGAGGGCCGGCGCCGCATGCCGGCGGCGGATTTCGTCAACGGGCATCGCCTGACAGAGAATGACATCTTAGGAGAGCCAACCCCTTGAACCTGCCTCTCGGCTATCTCTACTCGTCCGTTTACGCCGGCATCCGCCAGGCGGAAAAGGACGACCTCGCCCTGATCGTGAGCGGTTTGCCGGCCAATGGCGCCGCGGTGTTCACCCGTAACCGCGTGCAGGCCGCCCCCGTGAAGCTCAGCCGCCGCCATCTGGGCCTTTCCAGGGGGCTGGTGGGGGCCATCCTGGTGAACGCCGGGAACGCCAACTGCGCCACCCGCACGGGCGACAAGGTCGCGCTGGACGCCTGTAAAGCCGTGGCGAGGCTCCTGCGGTTCCCCGTGGCGCAGGTGCTCCCCGCCTCCACGGGGGTGATCGGCGTGGAACTCGACGCCGGTCTGATCGTCGGCGCGTTGCCGCGGCTGGCGGCGGGGCTCGATCCCGGCCGCTTCGAAGATGTGGCCCGGGCTATCATGACCACCGATCTCGTTTCCAAGACGGCCTTTGCCGAAGTAAAGCTGCGGCGCGGCGTGGTGCGGGTCGCGGGGATGACGAAGGGCTCCGGCATGATTCAACCCAACATGGCCACCACCCTGGGATTCGTCCTGACCGATGCTCACATCCCGGTGGCGCAACTGCGCGCCATGCTGAAGCGCGGGGTGGAGCGGAGCTACAACCGGCTTTCGGTGGACGGCGACACTTCCACCAACGATACCCTGGCGCTGCTGGCCAACGGCGCTTCCGGGGTGCGGCCCGATGGCAAAGAAGTGCGCGCCGTGGAGGAAGCGGTTACCGGGGTGATGCA
>JAIQFU010000405.1:0-4127 GCA_020073115.1 Terriglobia bacterium | reverse complement strand
CCGACGACGCCGCCGCGCGTATTGCACGGGCCATCGCCAATTCCCCCCTGGTGAAGACCGCCATTGCCGGGTCCGACCCCAACTGGGGGCGCATCCTTTCCGCCGCCGGGAACGCGGGCGTGGCGTTCGACCCCTCCCGGACCGATGTCCACATGCAGGACGTGCTGGTGTGCCGCGGCGGCCTCGCCGCGCCGTTTTCCGAGGAGGAGTTGAAGACCCGCCTCGACGCGCCCGAGTGCCGGATTCGCCTGGCGGTGCGCGGAAAAGGACGCGGCTCCGCGCGCTTCTGGACCTGCGACCTGACCGAAGGCTATATCCGGATCAACGCCAGCTACAGGACGTAAGCATGATGCGCCGCTCCCTGTTGCTCTTAGCGCTGGCCGCCGGGCTGCGCGCCGACTCCGCGCGGGACGCGTGGGACGTGCTCAGCCGCGCGGCGGCGGCCCTGACGGCGGGCAATGCGGCCGGTTTCCTCGCCTGCTTCGATCCGAAAATGCCCGCGTACGGGCGGTTGCGCGCGGACGTAACCGCCCTGGTGCGCGAGGCGGAGCCGGGGTCGTCCATCGAGCAACTCGAAAACCAGGGCGATGACCGCGTCCGCACTTTGAAGGTGGACTGGCTGCTCAACCTGGTGTCGCGGCAGGACGGCGTCACTTCCACCCGCCGTCAAACGACACTGCAATTCCGGGTGGAGAAGCAGGGCAGCCGCTGGTGGATCACGCACTGGGAGCCGGAGGGCTTCTTCGCGCCTCCCGTGTAGGTTCGGCCGGCTATTGCACCGTCCGGATTTCCCTTACCAGGGCAAATGCGGCGTGCGTCTCCTTCGCCGGGAATTGGAACGGGATGGTGTTCCTGGGCGGAATCTTGTCCACGCGGCCCTCGACAGCGCCCAGGCGCGACCCGGCATCGTCCGTAAGCTCCAGCGTCACTTCCACGGAAATCGCGCGGTTCGTCCGATTGCGAACCAGCCCGGTGATTCTCGCCCCGGGCCCTTTTTCGGCGTGAACCTCCACCACTTCGGCGTCGCGGTTCACGTCGAGTTTGACCGTCTTGTCGAGGTCCGGCAGGAGCTTGGCCACGATCTCTGCGGGAGTCGGCTCATGGAGCGGGGTTGCGCTCTTGGGCAACATGTTGCTCATGGCGACTGCCAGGGCGGCCAGCAGGAGAACGCAGGGCGCCCCGATGGTCAGCCCGAGTCTCAGCTTCTGTCTCCAGGTGCGCCGGCTCAGGTACAAGGGGTCCGTGGGAGCCCGCCCGGCCAGAAACCGCTCGAAGCGCTCCAGAATGGAGCCCAGGAAGCCGCCGCGCTTGGACTCCTTCCGGGGAGCGTTGGGCTTCAACCCGGCATACAGCACCGATTCAACAAATTGCCGAAATCGACTTGGCATAATAGTCGGCCTGCGAGCATTTATTATATCCCGTACGTAATCGCACTGTCTGTGCCCCGGCGTCCCCGGCGTGCGGAGTTGGAAACAAGGGAAGGCAGGGTGCTCGAAAGTAGAGGTGCCTCCCCGGCCGCCCGCGCGGCCGCGGCAAAGGCGCAAAAAAGGAGGATGCACATGAAAATACAAGGGAAAATCCTGGCGGGCCTGGCGGTTTTTGGGCTCGTGGCGGCCGGCCCGGTTCTGGCCCAAAGCACGACGACGGCGCACCGTATGACCGCCGACTCGAACTTCATCACAAAGGCGGCGCAGGGCGGCATGGCCGAGGTGGAACTGGGCCAACTGGCGACCACGCACGCCTCCAACCAGTCCGTGAAAGACTTCGGCCAGAAAATGGTGGACGACCACAGCAAGGCGAACGAAGAGCTGAAGTCCATCGCCGCGAAAGAAGGGGTCACGTTACCCACAACCGTGAGCGCCAAGGACCAGGCGACAAGAGACCGCCTCTCCAAGCTCAACGGCGCCGAGTTCGACCGCGCCTACATGGCGGACATGGTGAAGGACCACCGGATGGACGTGGCGGAGTTCCGGCGTGAAGCCGACCACGGCACGGACCCGGACGTGAAGGCCTTCGCAGCCAAGACGCTGCCCACACTGGAGAACCACCTCAAGCTGGCGGAAACTACCGACAGCCAGTTGAAGAAGTAAACCCCTGGGGGAGAAACCAAGGGCGGGGCCGCCAGCCGATCTTTCCCCGGCCCCCGGCCCCCCGTTTCAGGTCCTTGCCCCCCGCGACTCCGCCAGCAGGCTTTCCAGGGCGCGGAGGTTCTCCTGTCTTCCCATGGCGATGAGGTAATCGCCGCCGTGGACGGCGGTGTCCGCCGGAGGATTGAAGCGCATGCTGCCGTCGCGTTCGCGAATGGCCAGCACGATGATCCCGATATCGCGGCCAAGCTGCAGTTCGCGGATGGTCTTGGAGTCGGCCGGGCTGGCCTCGGCCACGCGCACCTGCTCGATCTCCACGTCGATCCCGATATCCTTGGTGGTGAAATCCAGAAACTGCACCACGTGGGGCCGCAGCAGGGACTGCGCCAGGCGGTGGCCGGTAATCGAGTAGGGCGCGAACACCGCGTTGGCGCCGGCGCGGCGCATTTTCTCCTCGGCCCCCTCTTCGGCCGCGCGCGTGGCGACGTAGATATTCGGGTTGAGGCCCTTGGCGGAGAGCAGCACGAAGAGGTTATCGGCGTCGGTGGCGAGCGCGGCGACGAGCCCGCGGGCCTTTTCGACGCCGAGTAGCCGCAGGGTCTCGTCGCGCGTGGAATCGGCGGCGACGGCGAGCAACCCGCCATGGATGGCCGCCTCGACGCGCTCCGGCCGCACGTCCACCACGACGAAGGGCACGCCGGCGTGCTGCAGTTCCGCCGCGGCGCCGCGCCCCACGCGTCCGTAGCCGCAGATGATGTAGTGGTCCTTCAACTTGTCGATCATGCGTTTGTTCCGGCGCTTCCCGATGACGTCGCCGAACTCCATTTCGATGATGCTCTGCGCCATGACCCCCACCGCCGCGAAAATGGTGGTAACGCCGAAGATGATGAGGAACGAATTGAAAACGCGCCCCGCCTGCGAAAGGGGATGGACTTCGGAGTACCCCACCGTAGTCATGGTGATGAGGGTCATATAGAAGGCATCGAACGGCGGATAGCCTTCGATGACGACGAACCCCGCCGTCCCGATCAGCAGCGTAGCCGCGATCGCCAGCGCGATATAGAGCAGTCGGCGCGTGAACCGGTTCATGGGCTCTTTTCAGGCACAAGTATAGCGGCTGGCGCCGCGGGCGGTCTGGTACACTGATCAATAAGCGCGATTCACGCCTTTATCCAAGCAGGGCCGGTAGCTCAGTAGGTAGAGCATGTGCCTTTTAAGCAGTATTGGGCCTTTTTGTAACCCCCTGATTCCATTCATTATCTGATTTGTAATCAGCGAGTTATAGCTAACGCAATTTACGTGCCACTACCCTGATTTACGCCTGTTTTTTGGATGGGGTACCCAAAGAATCCCCCAAAGTCAACGACCTTTCCGGGGTCTTCGTCCTCTCCCCTGGAAACAGCCCCGCGTTCGCTGGCCGGCGGCGCGGGGCATCAATTCTGAGGACGGAAAAGAGAGCGACGAATCAAATGGAAACAGCAACCGTGCTGCGCGTCCGTAATTGGGACACGCACTATGAGAACAACCGAACGCGAGACTACAAGAAGCTCAATTGGGTTCCGATTCCGAACCGGATGGACGGCGACGGATACACGGAACTGGTAGACCACCCGAACGGCGCGGCGCACCTCGGGGCCTGGGTAGCAATTGTCCAGGTGGCGTCACGATGCACGCCACGCGGCGCATTGATGCGCGAGAGCGGACAGCCGCATAATGCGGAGAGTTTAGCCCGGATCACCCGATTACCCGTTGACGTGTTCGCAGAAGCGACACTGCGGCTATTGAAAATAGGGTGGTTAGAGGAAATCCCGCAGAACACTGCGACAATCCCGCAGTTGCCTGCGACAATCCCGCAGTCTAAGTACGCAGAACAGAATAGAACAGAACAGAATAGAACTTCTAATACATGTGCATCTGGCGATGCACGGGTGACTGATTCGCCTACGGCGGAACCAAAGAAGCACACCAAACCAAACCGGGAGATGACGCCACAACGGGAATCTTGGTTTACCGCCTGGTGGGATGCCTATTGGCTCCACA
>JAIQFU010000404.1 GCA_020073115.1 Terriglobia bacterium | reverse complement strand
CTCGGCGCCGCCGACCCGCAGAAACTGGCGGAGAGCCGGCGCACCGGCCAGCCGCTGCCGTCGCTCCACTCCAGCCTGTTCTACCCGCAGGCGGAACCCGCCATCCGGACGGGGGTGGCGGCCATGACGGCGGCGGCGGTGGAGTTATTGAAGAAGTAGTACCGCCGGTGGTCGTTTTTCGCCACCGGTTGTTTTTGTCTGCGAGCTGGCAAAAAACCGGCCACCGGCGTTACAATCCATATACACCACCATTCGGAGGTGTCTATGGATAACGAATACCGCTCGCGAATCACCACCCCCGAAAAGGCCCTGTCGGCCGTCCGTTCCGGCGGCCACGTTTATGCGCATAACGGGTGCGCGCAGCCGGAAATCCTCATGCAGGCGCTGGTGGCGCGCGCTCCGGAACTGCGTGATGTGGAAATCCTGCACATGGGGCTGTTCGGGTACGCGGACTACGTCCTGCCCCGGTACGAAGGCGTCTTCCGGCACCGGTCTCTCTTCATGGGGGGCAACGTGCGGCAGGCGGCGCAGGAATGCCGCGCCGATTACACCCCCGTCTTCCTGAGCGAGATCGAAGACCTGATCCGTTCCGGGGCGTTGCCCATCGACGTGGCCCTGCTGCAATGCGCCCCGCCCGACCGCCACGGCTACCTCTCTCTCGGGACCAGCGTTGACGTCACCCATGCCGTGGTGGACCGGGCGCGCCACATCATCGTGGAAATCAACGACCGGATGCCCCGAACCTACGGCGACACCGCTCTGCACGTCAGCCGGGTGCATGCGTTTACCGAGGCGTCCCACCCGCTCGTGGAATACCGGAACACCGAGATCAGCGAGACGCACCGCGCCATCGCCCGGCGCGTGGCCGGCCTCATTCCGGACGGCGCGGTGCTGCAGACCGGGATCGGCGCGCTGCCCGAGGCGGTGCTGGGACTGCTGGGCGGCCACAAGGACCTCGGCATCCACAGCGAACTGGTGCCCGATGCGGCGGTGGACCTGATCGAAGCCGGCGTGATCAACGGGGCGCGCCGCAACATCCATCGGGGCAGGGTCACGGCGGGTTTCGCGCTCGGCAGCAAAAAGCTGTTCGACTTCATCGATGGCAACCCGGTATTCGAGTTCCAGCGCACCGCTTACGCCAACGACCCCTTCGTCATCGCCAAAAACGACCGCATGGTGGCCATCAATTCGGCCCTGGAGGTGGACCTCACGGGCCAGGTTTGCTCCGATTCCATCGGCCATCTTCCCTACAGCGGCATCGGCGGGCAGGTGGATTTCATCCGCGGAGCGGCTCGTTCCAACGGCGGGATACCGATTATTACTCTGCCCTCGACCGCCAGGGGCGGAGAGGTTTCGCGAATCGTGCCGGCGCTGCGGCCGGGGGCCGGGGTGGTGACCTCGCGGGGCGATGTGCACTGGGTCATCACCGAGCACGGCGCGGCGGACCTGCACGGCAAGTGCTTCCGCGAGCGCGTGGAAGCCATGATCGGGATCGCCGATCCGAAATTCCGGGAAGATCTGGAACGATACGCCATCGACCACAAACTCGTGCCGAAGCTGATTCCGGTACGCGCGAGACCGTCGGGCCGGTTTTCAGACAGCCACGGCCGGCTCCGGTCGGGGCGCCCGGCAGCAAGACGGTACCAAAGTGATGGAACAAATCTCATTTCCGGACAGTAGAATTCTGTTTTAGGACATGATCGGATCCTAAGGTCCGGCTTTTCCTTGACTTTGCGCTGGCATCCCGCATGCACGGCGTATAGATTACGGGTGATACATGGACGTACCTCGAAAAAACGCAGCCCGCAACAGGCTTATCAAGCGGCTCGCGATCGGCGCCGTGCTGGCGGTGGCCGTTGCGGGCATCAGCTTTTATCTGTACCGGCTGAAACCGGCCGCACCCAGCGTCGATAAGGGCGCGGTCTGGATGGACACCGTGAAGCGGGGGCAAATGCTCCGCGAGGTGCGCGGGCTGGGGTCGCTCGTCCCGGAGGAGATTCTCTATGTCCCCGCGCCCTACACCGGGCGCGTGGAGCGCATCGACCTGCTCCCCGGCGTGAACGTGGCGGAGAATACGCTGCTGGTGGAACTGCGCAATACCGACATGGAGCAGCAGGAACTCGACGCCCGCACCGCCGTGCAGACCGCCGAATCGGAGTTGGAACAGCTGAAGGCGCAGGTGGAAACCCAGAGGTTAAACCAGCGCGCCACCGTCGCCACCTTGGAGGCGCAATACAAGAACGCCAAGGCCAAGAGCGAGCACGACGCGGTTCTCTTCCAAAAGCAGCTGCTGCTCGAACTGGATTACAACGTCTCGAAAACCAACTTCGAGGAGATTTCCACGCGCTACTCCGTGGAGCAGGACCGCACGAAGGCGCTGGAACTCTCGCTGGTGGCGCAGCTCAAGGCCAAGGATCTCAGCGTGCAGCAGCTCCGCAGCGTGCTGCAACTGCGCCGCGACCAGTTGGCCTCGCTCAAGGTGAAAACCACCGTGGCGGGCGTGCTCCAGCAGGTGCTGGTACAACAGGGCCAGAGCGTGGGTCCGGGGACGAACCTGGCGATCGTGGTCCAACCGAAGAAGCTCAAGGCCGAGCTGAAAGTGCCGGAGACGCAGGCCAAGGACGTGCAGATCGGCCAGATCGCCGCCGTCGATACGCGCAACGGAATCATTCCCGGTAAGGTCTCGCGCATCGACCCCTCGGTGCGCGACGGGTCGGTGGTGGTGGACGTGCGGCTGGAGGGCGCGCTGCCGCAGGGCGCCCGCCCGGACCTGAGCGTGGATGGCACCATCACCATCGAGCGCCTGGAGAACGTGGTCTACGTCGGCAAGCCGACCAATGCCGCCGAGGGAGGCGCGACCGAGTTGTTCCGGCTCGGCCCCGACGGCAAGGAAGCCGCGCGGGTGAAGGTGAAGCTGGGCCGCAGCTCGGTCAACACCATCGAGGTGCTGGAAGGCCTCATGGTGGGCGACAAGGTGATTCTCTCCGACATGGCCCAGTACGACGGCTACGACCGCGTGCGGCTGAATTAGGAGCAAGGGCCATGAGAAGACTCTTCCTGGGATTTCTTTCGGTTTGGCTGGCCGCGCTGCCATGCGGGGCGGTGGAGCCGGTGGCGGCGTTTCCGCGCCCTGTCTGGTTCCGGCAGCACTTCGCCGGGCCGCGCACGCACATCGAGCTCCAGGCGCCGCGCCGGCTCTCCGAGTTCGTGCTGGACGGCAAGCTGGAGCTGTCGCTGAAAGCGTACCTGGAGCTGGTGCTGGCCAACAACACCGATATCGCGCTGGCCCGGCTGCAGGTGGAGCCCCCGGCCAACGCCATCCAGCGGGCCTTCGCCGATTACGACCCCGTGGCGCAGGCCAGTTTCAGCGATACCCGCGTGACGCAGAGCTCGATCAGCGCCCTGGAGGGCGTGGCCACCGTCAAATCGGACTCGCAGCCGCTGAGTCTGAGCTACTCACAGTTTTTGCCGACCGGCACGAGTCTCAGTGTGAATTTCGACGGCCGGCGCGATAACACCAATGCGGTGTACGCCACGTATAACCCGACGGTCGGCTCGCAGCTGACCTTCTCAATGGAACACCCGTTGCTGCGCAACCGCGGCGGGTCGCTGACCAAGCTGAATATCCTGATGGCGCGGTCCTCGCTGAAAATCAGCGGTTTCCAATTGCGCGACATGGTGACGGCCCTGATCGCCCAGGCCGAGAACATCTATTGGGATGCCATCGAAGCCCGCGAGAACGTGAGCGTGGCCAGCAAATTCGTGGAGTTGCGGGCAGCGGCGCTCGATCGCCAGCAGAAGCTGGTGGATTCGGGCGCAGCGTTGCCGCTGGACATCTATCAGCCGAAATCGGACTACGCCGCCGCCCAGTTGCAGGTGATCCAGGCCAAGCGCGCGCTGGCGCAGCGGGAGAATGCCCTGCGGATGCAGATCGGCGCGGACCTGGACCCGGCGGTGCGGGAGTTGCCCATCGTTCTGACCGAGCCGCTGACCATTCCCGTACTCCCGCCGCCGGACAAAGAACAGGCGGTGCAAAAGGCGATGCAGGCGCGGCCCGACCGGCAGGCGATCGCCACCTCGCTGGACACGGACGACCTCAGCATCCGCCGGGCGACCGAAGCGCTCCGTCCGAACCTCTCCGTGACCGCCGGTTACCGCTCCCAGGGCGTCGGCGGCACTTACCTGGAAACGGGAGTCGCCGGGGGCCTCGGTGACGCGCTCAGCCAGATGTTTCACTTCGGCTTCCCCGTCTATTCGTACGGGCTGAGACTGCGGTTTCCGGTGCGGGACCACGCCGCCGCGGCGGACCTGGCCGATGCGCTGGTTCGCAAGAAGGCCGACGCCCTCCAGCTTCGCAAGGTGGAACAGAACATGCGGCTACAGGTCCTGAACGCGGTGGACAACCTGAACGCCGCGCGCGCCAGCCTCGACCAGGCCCAGCAGGCGCGCGAATTCGCGGGCAAGCGTTTCGACGCCGAGCAGACCAAGTACGAACTGGGCATCAACCAGATCTTCTTTGTGCTGACGGCGCAGACGGATTTGAACGTGGCGGAAAACCTGGTGCTCAACCAATCGCTCAACTACCGGCGGAATCTGATCGGCCTGTACCAGGTAACCGGCCAGTTGCTGGACGAACGGGGAATTGTAGTAGAGTAAGCCGCCCCACCGGGCGCTGTTTTCGTGTAGGGGCCGGGCATGCCCGGCCCGTGCGCCCCTGTTTCACCGCATTCCCGCCGCCAACCCCACCGCCGCCGCGGCAATCATCACCCACAGGGTGTCCCGCCCGGTCGCCACCAGGAACACAAATCCACCCGCTGCGATGGCCACGGCCAGCCAGCCCGTGAGCGCGTCGCGCGCCAGCGGAATGGCGGCGTCCACCACCAGCCCCGCAGCCGCGAACAGCACGGCTTGGATCGCACTCTTGACCCGCGGCCGGTCCGCCCGCCGGCCCAGGTAGCGCAGGATGGGAATGACGCCGCGCACGCGCCGCTCCATCCTCCGGCGAAATAGCCCACGCTCACGAGGTAGAGCCCATACGGCCCGGGCGTGGTGCGTCCCACCGCCACCGCCGCGTTGAGCTGCCGGTCCGTAAGGGCATGGCGCGTTTCCACGAAATCGTGGCGCACCACGGGCAGGGACGTGAGGCCGCTGAAGGAGGTCAGGGTGGCTTTCAACAGCAGCAGGTAGATGGGGAGCGCGCTCATTCGCCGCGCCCCCGCCAGAAGAAACCGCCCAGCGCGGCGAGGCCCAGCACCTGGACCGGGGCCATGTGGAAGCGGTAGGAAAGGAGCAGCCCCCCGCAGGCGAACCCCGCCGCGCGCAGGACGCGCCGCCAGTCGCGCGTGACCACGTGCGGCTGAAGAAGCTGCCACGCCCCGGTCAGCATGAGCCCCACGGAAGCCGCCAGCAGCCCGGAGATGGCCGACATGGCGCGGGCATTGCTCTTCCAGCTCTGGTACCCCACGGTGAGCAGCGCGACGCCGGCCGACGAGGGCAGCGCCGCCGCCAGCACGGCCAGCGCCGCGGCGCTCCAGCCGCCGATTTTCCAGGCCGCGGGATCGATGGTGGGAGTCAAGGTGGTTTTGGCCACCTGGTCCCAGAGGAAAAAACCGTCCCATCCAGCATGCTCGGCCTCGTGAGCCAGTTCAGCGAGCAGACGAGCATCTGCGTAGGGACCGAAATTGGAAAGTCAGGTTGTTGACGCGCAGGAAGATGCCCGTGAGCCGCGGCAGGGACGCCGATTTCATGGTGTTACTCTATCATTGGTATGTGACGGAAATGGGCGCCGGTCCTGATTGTGGCGGTGGTTGCCGCGGTGGCGGCCGGCGTGGTGCTCCTGCGCCGCCGCCATCCCGCGCCGGCGCCGGTCCGCGCGGCCGCCGCCCTGTCCCTGCCCGCTTCCTCCGACGTCATCCTGACCGGCATCATCCGGCCGCAGCACGTCGTCAACGTGGGGGCCTCCGCCCCCGGCTTCATCGAGGAGTTTCTGGGGGAGGCCGGGCAGGAGGTGTACCAGGACCAGTCGCTGGAGAAGATCGGCTCTCCCTCACCGTAATCCGTGCGGGCCAACGCCGCTGCCGCGGCGCAGCGCGCGGAAGAACGCGTCTCGCGGGCCGAAGCCGCCCTGAACAGCGCGCGGATGGACGCCGGGGCCACTCCCCGCAACGTTTTCCAGAAAGCCGAAAACGATTACCAGGAAGCGGTGGACCAGGCCACCCTCGCCGACAAAGCCCGCGCCGCGGCGCGAGACCTCGTGCGCAGTTCCGAGAAACTCCTGGACCAGGCCAAACAGGAGCTGGCCGACCGCCTGCAGGACGTGCAGGAGGCGACCGCCCAGGTGCAAGGCGCCGAGGTGCGCTCCCCGGCCGACGGGCTGGTTATCGCGCGTAGCGGCTCCGTGGGACAAAATGCGCAGGAGGTGGGCGACCAGATGTTCCTCATCGCCACCGATATCTACGCCCTGGAAGCCCCGCTGCAGCCGCCGCCCCCGGTGCTGGCCCGCCTGCATCCCGGCATGCAGGCCATGGTCACGGTTGCCGAAGCGCTGAACTCCCCCATCGCCGGCGAGGTGAAAGAGATTCAGGGCGCGACCGTGGTGGTGCAGTTCACCAGCCCCATCGCCACCGTAAAGCCCGGTATGAAAGCCGACGTGCGCTTCCGGATGGAATGAAGCCTTCAGCCTTCAGCGGTCAGCTCTCCGCGGGTTGGGCCGATAGCTGACGGCTGATGGCTGCCAGCTCAAGGCGCTACAATACGGTTTCCCGGAACCATTTATGGAATTCATCTTCTCCAGCCTGCTCGAACTCGTCACCCGGACATCCACCAATCTTCCGCCCGATGTGCGCGCCGCCATGGCCGCCGCGGCCGGCGCCGAAACGCCGGGGACGCAGTCCGCGCAGGCCCTCGATATCATCCTGCAGAACATCGATATGGCGCAGGAGGGCGAGGGCGCCATCTGCCAGGATACGGGCATGCCGACCTTCCTGGTGCGCACGCCCGTGGGCGTGAACCAGATGGAGATCGGGAAGGCCATCCGCGAGGCCGTGGCCGAAGCCACGCGCCGCGGCAAGCTGCGCCCCAATTCGGTGGATTCCATCACCGGAAAAAACAGTGGAAACAACTTGGGCCATGAGACTCCGGTGATCCACTTGGGATGCGCGCCCGGCGCCCGGGGCGTGTGCATCGGCAGCGACCGCGCCCACGGCTACGAGTTGGCCAAGGCGCAACTCTTCCGCACGCTCGACGACGTGAACCCCGACCCCACGCTGGCCAAACTGGAAGCCGACATCATGCAGGAGGCCAATAGGCTGGGCGTCGGGGCCATGGGTTTCGGCGGCAAGGTGTCGCTGATCGGGTGCAAGATTACCGCCGCGAACCGGCTGCCCGCCAGCTTTTTCGTCTCCGTGGCATACGACTGCTGGGCCTTCCGCAGGCTGGGCGTCCGGCTCGACGCGGCTTCGGGCGCGATCACGCGCTGGCTGTACCGCGACCCCGAGCGCCCCGTGGCCCGCATGGCGCGCGGCGCAGGCTTTCCTTTGACGGGCCGCGAGGTGGTGCTCACCGCGCCGCTGACCGAAGCGCAGGTCCGCGCGCTGAAGGTGGGCGACGTGGTCCTGATCGACGGGGACATGTTCACCGGCCGCGACAACGTGCACGCCTACCTCATGAAGAACCCGCCGCCGGTGGACCTGAACGGCGCCGCGCTCTACCACTGCGGCCCGGTGATGCTGCAGGAAGGCGGCCGTTGGACGGTCAAGGCGGCCGGGCCGACCACGAGCATTCGCGAAGAGCCCTACCAGGGCGAAGTGATCAAACGCTACGGCGTGCGCGCGGTGATCGGCAAAGGCGGCATGGGGCCGAAGACCCTGGCGGCCATGAAGGAGTTCGGCGCCGTCTACCTCAGCGCCATCGGCGGCGCCGCGCAATATTACGCCCGCACGCTCCCCGAAGTGAAGGGCGTGTACCTCATGGAATTCGGCATCCCGGAAGCGATGTGGCACTACCGCGCCGACCGCTTCCCCGCGATCGTCACCATGGACGCGCACGGCGCCAGCCTCCACGCCGACGTGGAGAAGGCGACCGGCGCAGCCCTGGAAGCCCTGGTGTAGGGCCGCCGTCAGCCCCGCATTTCGGGGCCGCGACCAGAGCGAGCGGTCAGGACCTTCTGACCAAGCCGGGCCCCGCGCATTTGTCGCGCGCTCTTGCCATTTTGGATTTGTCGCGCCCGCGCCGCATCTGATAAACTAAGGTTTCCCCGGCCAGGTAGCTCAGCTGGTAGAGCGCAGCCCTGAAAAGGCTGGCGTCGGCGGTTAGATTCCGTCCCTGGCCACCATCTTTTCAATCACTTACAAGCCCTCCCAAACCCGTTTTGGTCCCAATTGGTCCCAATTCAGGCTCGCTGGAATACGTCTCTCATTCCCCCCGACAGCTTCCCTTCTGTTTGCGTGAGCGCATAGCGCATTAAGGGTAAAAAGGGTAATAAGCCCTCCCTGCACCCACCCGTCAAACGATCTTTTGACCCGGAGACGGGCGGGTAATCCGATGGCATCGCATCGGTAGCGTCAGAC
>JAIQFU010000403.1 GCA_020073115.1 Terriglobia bacterium | reverse complement strand
AAGTACTTCGCCTTCCGCTTGTTCTCGCTTTCGCCCCATTCGGAGGCGATCAGCCCCTGCGCTTCCAGGCGGTAAAGCGCGGGGTACAGCGAGCCCTGCTGGATTCGGAGCGCCTCGCCTGAAATCTGCTGGATGCGCAGCAGGACGCCGTAGCCGTGCAGCGGGCCGAGGGAAACGGCTTTCAGGATGAGCAGATCGAGGGTTCCGGGGAGGAGGTCGGAGGTTTCCATGAGTTCTCCTAGTCAGCCTAGGAGAAGTATGCGGCGGTTCTCCTAGGCAGTCAAGGAGAAAAAAGAGATCAAAAGAGGGGCAGACCGTGGATCTGCCCCCAGGCGCTTACAGCTTGTATTCCGCGCGGACCACTTCGTCTTCCGGCGAGTGCTTGAGGGTGAACCCCAGCTTCTCGCAGATGCGCATGATCTCGCGGTTGTCGGGGAGGATGTCGGCGCCGAGCTTGGAAAGCTTCTCGTCGGCCCCCACCTTGATGAGGCGTGAGAGCAGTTCTTTGCCCAACCCGTGGCCCTGCCACTTATCACTGATCAGGACGGCCACCTCGGCGTCATTGGTCCCGTGCACCTTGCTCATGCGCCCCACGCCCAGGATCTCCGATTCGCCGGTTTCCGGGTTCCTCCACACGGCGACCAGCGCCATCTCGCGGTCGTAGTCGATGAAACAGATGCGGGTCAGCCGCTCGTGCGTGGTGCGCTGTTCCAGGTTCATCAGATGGAAGTAGCGCAGGTAGACGCTCCGCTCGGAGAGGGTTTCGTGGAACTTCACCATAGCCGGTTCGTCCTCGGGGCGGATGGGCCGGATGTTGATGTTCGCGCCGTCCTTCATGGTCCACGGCGTGTCGTAGCGGGTGGGGTAGGGGCGGATGGCGGTTTTGGGGATGTCCTCTTCCTTCACGTCGGCGCCATGCACCACCACGCGGGCGTCGAGGGCGATGAGCCCGTCGGGCGAAGCCAGGAGCGGGTTGATGTCGATCTCCTTGATCCAGCGCTGCTCGGCGACGAGGGCGCTGAAGCGGACCATCAGCACCTCCAGCGCCGCGAGATCCACCGGCTTGCGGCCACGGACGCCTTTGAGCGCCTTGTAGATCTTGGTCTGCTCCATCATGCGGCGCGCCAGCGTGGTATTGAGCGGGGGCAGGGCCAGCGAACGGTCCTTGAAGACTTCCACTAACTGGCCGCCCGTGCCGAACAGCAGCACCGGCCCGAACTGCGGATCGAGGCTGGCGCCGATGATCAACTCGTAGGCATCCCTCAGCCGGATCATCGGCTGCACGGTGACGCCCTGGAAATGCTGCGCGCCCACCTTCCTGGTCACGGAGCCCTGGATGGCGCCGAAGGCGTTCTCCACGGACTCGGCATCCACCAGGTTCAACTGCACGCCGCCGACATCGGTCTTGTGGGTGATGGTTTCCGAGAACAGCTTGAGCACCACCGGGTAGCCGATTTCGCCGGCGGCCTTCACGGCGCCGGAGGCCGTGGTGGCGACGATGGTCTTCGCCACCGGGATGCCGTACGCGGCCAGGACGTTCTTGGATTCGAACTCGGTGAGGATCGTGCGCCCTTCCGCGCGGCACGCGTGAATCGTTTCCTCCACCAGTTTCCTGTCGGGAGTGAAATTGGCGGACTCGTCGGACATCGCCGGCGTCTCATACAGACCCTTCAGGTTGTAGCTGTAGCGCCACATGTAGTTGAAGGCGCGGGCGGCGGTATCGGGGTACGGGAACGTGGGAATATTGGCCCGGTTCAGGATCTCCTCGCCGGCGGCCACATCCACCCCGCCCATCCAACTGGCGAGCACGGGCTTCCCTTCCTGCCTGGCCAGCGGCTTCAACTGCTCGGCGATGCGCGTGGGATCGGTCATGGCCTGGGGCGTGAGGATCACCAGCATGCCGTCGCTGCCCGGGTCCTTGGAGGCGATCTCCAGCGCTTTGGCGTAGCGTTCGGGGGAGGCGTCGCCGATGATGTCCACGGGATTGTTGTGGCTCCACGTGGGCGGCAGCACGGCGTTGTAGGCTTCCATCGTTTCCGGGGTGAGCTCGGCCAGTTCGCCGCCGCCGGTAATCAGGGCGTCGGTGGCGAGCACGCCGGGTCCGCCCGCATTGGTGACGATGGTCAGGCGCGGACCTCTGGGGCTGGGCTGCTTGGAGAGCACTTCCGCCATGTAGAAGAGGTCGGCCACGTTGTTGACGCGCAGCACGCCGCTGCGGCGGAATGCAGCTTCCAGAACTTCATCGCTGCCGGTGAGCGAGCCGGTGTGCGAGGCCGCGGCCTTGGCGGCGGCCGCCGTGCGGCCCGGCTTGATGATGATGATGGGTTTGTTCAGCGCCACTTCGCGGGCGGCGGAAATGAACGCGCGCGCATCGCCGATGCTTTCCATGTAGATGACGATGGAGCGCGTCTTGGGATCGTTGCCGAGATAGTAGATCAGGTCGCCCCATCCCACGTCCACCATCGAGCCGATGGAAATGAACGCGCTGAAGCCCACCATTTCCTTGAGGCTCCAGTCCAGAACGGCCGTGCACAGGGCGCCGCTCTGGCTGATGAAGCCCACCGAACCGGGCCGCGCGATGGTGGTGGCGAACGTGGCATTGAGGCCCGAAAGCGGGCTCATCACGCCCAGGCAGTTGGGCCCGATGACGCGCACGTTCACGGCGCGCGCCTCTTCCAGCAGTTTGCGCTCCAGGGCCGCGCCCTCGGGGCCGATTTCCTTGAAGCCGGCGGAGATCACGACCGCGCCGTGGATGCCATTCTCGCCGCATTCCCGGACGATGCCGGGGATCGAGGGCGGCGGCGTCACGATCACCGCCAGGTCCACTTGCTCGGGAATGTCCGAGATCGATTTATAGGCCTTCACACCCAGCACGCTGGGGCGTTTGGGGTTCACGGGGTAAACGGTGCCGCCGAACGGGCTGGTCACCAGGTTCCACATCACCGTGCGCCCGACGGTGTTGGGGTTCTCGGTTGCGCCGACGATCGCGACGGTCTTCGGGGAGAAAAAAACGTCCAACGGCTGGTTTCCCCGGCTGCGATGCATTTTCTTCTTTGAGGGTTTAATGGCTTGCATGATCTTCCGTATCCGCCTTAGGTCCGAACGCGGCCTGGTTGAGGGCCTCCACCACGTCCAGAGAGTTGAGTCCATTCCTGCGCGCTACGGTTTCAATGTCGCAGTCGTCACATGCCGGGCGAAAACGGAATTGCTCGAAGATAGCGGTAGTTTGGGGATAACTACGCTTTACATCGCGGATAATCATGTCCCGGCGGATGAGGCGATCGAATCGAAACGGCATAGAGCGCTTCCGGAGCCTGTAACTTCCTGCACCCCGCCTGCCAAAGGGAGATGTGCCAGCCGCCATTATAAATCAAAGCATTAGCGGAAGCGCCTTGGCGTTCAGCACAGCCTGGTGGGGCATATCACGCATTTCGGGCGCGTTTGTCTTTATTCTCCGGCGGCCCATTGGATCTTGTCGTAGATCTCAGCGAGGGGAAGTGCGCAGCCGATCAAGCGCAGTTCGATGGTTTCCCCGAGGTTCCCGAACTCGGTGAGCAGCCACGCGTTGTCCCTCTGCCGCACCCAGTGCTCGGCGTGGATCTCTTCCTGCGCCACCGTGAGGTACTCCTTCAGCGATGGCAGAGCGCGGTAGTGCTGGAATTTGCGGCCGCGGTCGTAGTCGCGCGTCGATTCCGATAGCACTTCAACGATGAAAACCGGGTTGAGCACGGTGTCCTTCTGATCGTCGGCATACTGCACGTCACCGCAGATCGCCATCAGGTCGGGATAGGTGTATAGGCCGGTCTCGGAGACTCTCAGCCGGAGGCCCGTGGAGTAGACGCCGCAGGGCCTTTTCTTCAACTGCTGACCCAGTTCGCTTACGAGATTCGAGACAATCTGAACGTGGCGGAGGCTGGCGCCGGCCATGGCGAACATCTCGCCGCGGAAGTATTCGCTCTTGTACTCCGCCCGACGCTCGATTTCCAGGTATCCGGAGGGGCTGAGGGAGGTTGCGGGCGGGGAGAACATCGCTTTTCATGTTAGCAGCGCTCCATCACGGAGTGGTTTGCATGACCGGAAGCGCCGACGATGGCGTCCATCGGAACAACGGCCCCCGTCCTGACGATTTCCATGAGTAACAGCACGTTTCTGTGAAGGCGTGAGAAATCTCACGCCCGTTCGTTCCCCGCCGCCCTACAGTGGAATTTGGAGCCCCGTCCAGTGTCCACCGGCCGCCACGTCGCGCTCGGGACCATCTCGTTTACGCTCTGCTTCGCCGCCTGGGGGCTGATCGGCGCCTTTGCGCCGCGGTTCCAGGCGACTCTGCACCTGAATTCCTTCCAGGCCCACTTCCTGGCGGCGGTTCCCGTCCTGCTGGGGGCCCTGGCGCGGATCCCCGTGGGAATGCTCACGGACCGCTTCGGAGGGCGCTGGGTCTTTGCCGCCCTGATGGCCGTGGCGGCGGTTCCGGTGTGGCTCGTGCCGCGTCAGACCACCTACGCGGGGCTGGTGGCGGCCGCCTTTTTCCTGGGCCTTGCGGGATCCTCCTTCGCGGTCGGGGTGGGGTACGTCTCCCGTTGGACTCCGCCCGAGCGGCAGGGGAGCGCCCTCGGGGTTTACGGGCTGGGCAATATCGGCCAATCGGCCGCTCTATTCCTCGGCCCCGTGCTGGCGGCGCGCATCGGATTCGATGCGGTCTACAAGATCGTGGCGGCGCTGCTGGTGATCTGGGCCGTCGTCTTCGCGGCGTCCGCGCGCAATGCCCCGGTCCCACCCGGGACGCGGCGCGCCGGCATTGGCGACATGCTTCGGATTCTGGCCACCGGGAAGCTCGCCTGGCTGTTGGCCGCCTTCTACTTCCTCACCTTCGGCGGCTTCGTCGCGTTTGCCACCTTTCTCCCGATTTTGCTCAGGGATGAATTCCAACTGGCGGCCACGGACGCGGGCTTCCGCGCGGCCGGGTTCGTGGTGCTGGCTACGCTGTTGCGGCCCCTGGGCGGCTGGCTTTCGGACCGCATCGGC